>CASFXG010000048.1 GCA_949298635.1 uncultured Coriobacteriaceae bacterium
ACCGGCTCATCTCGTCGCTCGCAACGACCATCGCCTCGCTCGCCGTGGGACTTGCCGGGTACACCGCCGTAGCGCCGCAGCCCACCGATGCGCCCACGCCGCTGCTCAAGGTAATCGGCCTCGCACTCTACTTCGGCATGCCCATCGCCTCGTGGGTGATCGGCCTTTTCGCCATGAAGCGCTACGAGCTCACGCGCGAGCGCATGGTGGAGGTGCAGCGCGCCAACGCGGCGCGGCGAGCATAACGGAGCAGCCGGTACGTCCGGCATGCCCCGCGCAGGGAGATGCCGGGGCGGGTGCCGCGCAACCCCTCGCGCGGCATCCGCCCCGGCATCTTGATGGTACGTCGCACACGGTGAGGCGCGGGCGCGAGGCAGCTCGGCAACTCAAGCGGAGCGGGCTCCATGTCTCAGCGGCGGTGCCTCCCGCGCCCAGGGCACCGCGCCGCCCGAGCGTCCTCGCCCGACCCCTATGCCCCACCGTTCGCCATGCCCGCAATGGCATCGGCGTTGGTGCGGACGATCGTCTGGACGAGCGCCCCGGGGTCGAGGTCGCCACCCTCGGCGAGCCAGTAGCGCACGAGCGCGAACGTTCCCGCAAGGGAATAGACGCATTGCAGCAGATGCTGCTGAGCTTCCGGAGTGGTGCGCTCCCCCGCCGTGAGCGCCCGCATGCCGAGCGCGGTGAGCAGGCGCCGCTCGAAGGTGGCGGAGCCGTGCGGACTCCACAGCACGCGAAACACGTCCTCGTGCCCGGCGATATACGAAATAGTCTCCTCCACGATGGCCTGCAGGCGCTCGCGCGAGAAGCCGTTCTGCATCTCCATGTGGTCGACCTGCGCGACCAGCCCGTCAATTGCCGCGGCTTCAAGCTCGTCAAGCTGAGCGAGCGGATTGTCGAAGTAGACGTAGTACGTCGAACGGTTCACGTGGGCGCGGCGGCAGAGCTCCGTCACCGTGACGTGCGAGATGGGCTCCTCGTGCAGGAGCGCGAGGAGCGTTTCGTCGAGGTGGCGACGCGTCGCACGGGCGCGTGCGCTCTCGGGCTTCTCGGACATGCGACTCCCCCTCACGCCAAGTGGGACTTTGTCACCAGGTCTCAAAGTCCCACCGCCAAGCCAAGTGGGACTCTGAGACCTGGTGACAAAGTCCCACTTGCCAAAAGGGGCGGCAGAAGCCCCGCCGCCCCTCATCCGGTCGCTTACCGCGCGACGCGGGTGCCGCCGCCGGCAGAAGCCGCCACAGCCGCGATCTCTGCCTCGGTCACGAGGTTCGAATCGCCATGGATGGTGAGCTTGAGTACCGAGCCCGCGATGGCGTAATCGATCGCCGCCTGCGGGGCATACCTGTGCAGGAGCGCATGCAGGTAGGCACCGCTGAACGCATCGCCCGCAGCCACGCCCTCGAGCACGTGCACGTCATAGACGGGGCTGAACCACCAAGCGCCGGCGTCGTCGGAGCCTGCGGGAGCGGCGTCCTCGTTCGCGCGACCAACGAGCAGCGTGTCGCCCGCCGCGCTATAGAGCATGGCCATCCAGCGGGAATCCTCGACGCTCGCGATGTCGCGAATGACGGAGAGCACCTGCGAGCAGCCGTACTTCGCGCAGATCTGGCGCGCCATCTCCACGTAATCGTCGCGCTCGGCAATGCCGTTTGAAAGTGAGCCGGAGACGCACGTCATGCCAAGGCCCGCCGGCGCGTCCTCGTCATTCGCCACAACGATGTCCACGTGCGGCAGCAGGCGAGCCATGACCTCCTGCGAGCGCTCCGGACTCCACATCTTGCCGCGGTAGTTCACATCGCACGCCGTCACGATGCCGCGGGCGCGGCACGCCTTGAGCGCCTCCTCGCAGGCCACGGCCATCTCTTCAGACACCGCCGGCGTCACGCCCGAGAAGTAGAAGAGGTCGACGCCCTCCAGAATCGCATCCCAGTCGAGCGCCTCGTGCGAGGCGAGGTTGATGGCGGAATACTTGCGGTCGTACACGCAGCCGTTGCCGCGCACGCTCGCGCCCACCTCGAAAATGTAGCTGCCCAGGCGGTCGCCCTCGCGCACCACGCGCGACGTGTCGACGCCGTAGCTCCGCAGGTAGCGCAGGGCGCACTCACCGATGCGGTTCTGGGGCACCACCGACACGAACGCGGCGTTGTCGCCCTGGTACGCGAGCGAGAGCGCGGCGTTCGCCTCTGCACCGCCGAAGTTCACGTCAAAGCTCTTCGCCTGCTCGATGCGCAGCTGGTTGGGCGGCGAGAGACGCATCATGATCTCGCCGAAAACCAAAACGGTGCTGGTAGCAGATAGCACGGGATACCTCCTAAAACAGGGCGTTCAGTCGAATAAAAGTATACCGCGCGGCGGCTATCGCACGAGGCTCCAGTGCGGCTTTGTTCTCTTGCTGATGGGTTGGTCGGGGACGGGGCCAGCCATTGGGGACGGGGGTTATTGGCTGGCCGGAGGCGGTTTTCGTCACCAATTGCCCTGCCGGCCAGCCAATAACCCCCCGTCCCCAATGGCTGGCCCCGTCCCCGACCCACCAACCAACCCACCCTGGCGAGAACCACAACATCGAACTCCACTGAAACAGCCATTAGAGGCGGCTTTTCTCTCCCTAATGGCTATTTCGATGGAGTTCGATGAAAGATGAGCGTAAAGCAAAGAGATAGGAGAACGGGCGAGCCCCGAAGGACCCGCCCGCTCACGGAGAGACTATGTGCGATGTAAAAATACCCCTGGGGTAATTTTACATTACTCCTACTCGGCCGCAGCTTCCTGCTTGGCGATCTTCTCAGCGTGAATAGTCTCGAGCTCGGAAGCCATCTTGATGGTGGTCTTCTTGTCGATGTTGTAGATGAACTTCAGGCTGATGAACATCATCACGGCAGCGAAGCAATACATGGCAGGCACGAGGAAACGCATCGCGACGGCGACCGCCTCAGGCTGGCCGGCACCAAGGGCGCCATCGTAGCCAACGGCAACCATGATCACAAGGCCGAGCGAAGGGCCGATGCCCTGGGCGATCTTGCGGAAGAACGACTGCAGCGCGTAGATCGTGGCGTCCTCGCGACGGCCGGTCGTCCACTCCTGGTAGTCGATGGCGTCTGCGACGAGCGCGTTACCAACGCACATGAAGATACCGATACCCAGGCCATAGATGAGCATGAGCACCATGAAGATCAGAACGCCCGTCATGTTCTTCGGCATGGGGAGGACGAGCATGAGCACCGTTGCGATAACGGAGACGAGGCACGTCCAGGCTGAGGCCTCCTGCTTACCGAACTTGGTCACGATCTTGCGCAGGAACGGCATGAACAGGAACATCGGGAACGTCATGAACATCATGACGAGGCCGTAGAGCGCCATGTTCTGGAAGTAGGACTGGAAGAGCACGGTCGCAGCGGCTGCGGCAGCGTACATGCCGAGCTGCATGAATGAACACGAGGTCGAGCACGACGTTCACCGCGCAGGAAATCGCCAGGAAGATGAAGGGGTGGCGCGAATCTCCCACCGCACGCAGCACCGATGCCGAATAGTTGTAGAACATCGTAGCCGGGATGCCCGCGAACACGATGACGATGTAGATCGTCGCCATGTCGAGGAACGCGGCGGGCGTGCCCATCACCACGAGCAGCGGCCGCGCGGCGAACACCATGACCACGGTGAGCACCACGGAAACGGCCGCGGAGGCCCACGTGCCGTTCCAGAGGTAGCGGCGAAAACCATCCTCGTCATGCGCGCCGAAGCGCTGGGCGACCGGAATGCCGAAGCCAATGCCCGCACCCTGGACGAGCCCTAGGACAAGGAAGTTCAGCGCATACGTCGTACCGATGGCGCCGAGCGCATCCGGACTTACGAAGCGGCCGACCACCACGGTATCGGCGAAGCTGTACAGCTGCTGGACGAGCGACCCCAGCACGAGCGGCACGGAAAAACGGAGCAGCTGCGTAAGCGGCCGCCCCGTCGTAAGGTCTGTCGTAGTTCCTTGCGCCATATCAATCCATACAATTACTCTAGGGGTTTGGCATGCTAGCGAGCCACGTCGGCGCCGGAGCGCATGAACTGCTCGACCTCGGCCGCCGTGAAGCGATTGCAATCGCCGGCAACCGTGTGCTTGAGCGCGCCTGCCGCGCACCCGAAATCGATCGTGCGCTGGGCGTCCCAGCCGGAAAGCAGGCCATGCAGCACGCCGCCGGCGAAGGCGTCGCCGACTCCCACGCGGTCGACGATGGGCTCGATATGATGCATAGCCGAGTGAACAAGCTCGCCATCGCGCATCATGAGGTACCCGGTCAGGTCGTTGGAGCTGCTCGAATGCACCACGCGGCGCGTCGAGTACACCGCCTCGAGACGCGGCGCCGCGGCGAAGATCTGCCGGTACGCGGCAGCGAGCGCCTCCTCCGTCCAATCCGTGCGCTCAAGCTCCAACACGCTCTGGACATCGCCGATTCCCGCCGAGAGAACGGAAACGTACGGCAAGACTGCACGGAATGCCGCCATGCATTCGTCCCACGTCCAGAGCTTGCCGCGGAAATTCACGTCGTAGCTCACCTGAACGCCGCGCATCGCCGCCTCGTGTACGAGCCCTAACGTGAGCTCGCGCCATGCAGGTGAAAGCGCTGGGCAGACGCCGCTTATGTGCATGAGCTCGACACCGTCGAAAAGCTCATCGAGGTTCCATTCGCACTCGGTCATTTCGGCAAATGCCGAACCGGCGCGGTCGTAGGTCGCCTGAGAGCCGCGCGCACCCACGCCTTCTTCGATGTAATACGTCCCCAGGCGAGCGCCACCGCGCAGCACCTGCGAGCAATCGACACCGAAGCGGCGCAAGTGCTTCACCACGCCCTCGCCCAACGGGTTCGCGGGAACCTTGCTGGCGAAAGTCGCATCGTGTCCGAATTGCGCGAGCGAGACCGCCACGTTCGCCTCGGCCCCGCCGTAGTTCGCCGCAAACGCGGACGCATCGGAAAGACGAACGCCGCCGCCAACGGAAAACCGCAGCATAATCTCGCCAAGTGCTAGAACCTTCGCCATCGCGCCTCCTGTCATGTAAAAATACCCCAGGGGTTCTGACATCCCCCGGGGTCGTTGGCATCACCGCTCGTTACTCGAAGAAGCCGAAGTAATCGTGCGCGTTGTTGTAGCAGATATCCTCGACAACCTTGCCCAGGTAGCCTTCGTCCTCGGGGACGCGACCCTGCTCGACCCACTCGCCGATGGTGTGGCACAGCACGCGACGGAAGTACTCGTGGCGCGGATAGCTCAGGAACGAGCGCGAGTCCGTGAGCATGCCGGTGAAGTTCGCGATGAGGCTCTGCTCGGCCATCATCGTGATCTGTTTCTTCATGCCGTCGAACTGGTCGTTCACCCACCAAGCGCAACCAAGCTGCAGCTTCTGCTTGCAGCCGCCCTGGAAGGACTGCATGAGCGTCACGAGGCCAAGCCAGTCGTTCTCGTTGAGCGAGTAGAGGATCGTGCGCGGCAGGGCATCGGCGCGCGCAGCGGCGTCGAGATAGCGCGCGACCTCGTGGGAGAGGGCGGACTGCTCGCCTGCGGAGTCGTAGCCCTTGTCGCGGCCGAGCGCCTCGAAGCCGCGCGTGTTGGCGTTGCGCAGCGCGTTCATGTGGAACTGGAAGACCCAGTTGTGCTCGGCGTAGAGGCGCATGAGCTCGAGGCAGAGCGCTGAGGACGTCGACCTCGGGGAGCTCCTCGCCCGCCAGGCGGCGAGCCACGATGTCTTCGAGCTCTTCCGGCGTCGCGGGCACGAAGCGCACCACATCGGTGCCGTGGTCCGCGAGACGACCGCCCACGCTGTGGAAGTAGTCCACGCGCGCGGCAGCGGCGGCGACGAGGCCGGCGTAGCTGTGCGCATCGACGCCGGCAACCTCGGAGATGCGGTCGCAGTAATCGGCGAAATCAGGACGGTCGATGCCCATGAGGCCGTCGGGGCGGTAGGTGGGCAGCACCTTGAAGCCAAGATCTTCGACCTCGGCGAGCTTCTTGTGGTAGGCGAGGTCGTCCGCCGGGTCATCCGTGGTGCAGAGCGCCTTCACGCCGGCATTCTTGATGATCTCGCGCGGACGGAAATCGTCCGAGGCGATGCGCTCGTTCGCGCGGTCCCAAATGCTCTTGGCATTCTTCTCGCAAATGACGTCGTCGATGCCGAAGAAGCGGCGCAGCTCCAGGTGGCTCCACTCGAAGATGGGGTTGCCGGGCGCCTGCTCGACGGTCTTCACGAAGGCGCAGAACTTCTCGTAATCGTCGCCGTCGCCCGAAATGAGCTCCTCGGACACACCCGCCGCACGCATGAGGCGCCACTTGTAGTGATCACCGGCGCCGTCCTTGCAGATCCAGATCTCGGCGAGGTTGCCGAACTTCTCGTTCTCCCAGATCTCCATGGGCGAGAGGTGGCAATGGTAGTCGATGATGGGCATGTGCTCCGCGTGGTTGTGGAAGAGCTTCTTGGCCCATTCGGTGGTGAGCAGGAAATCGTCGTTCAGTAGCATGAGCACTCCTTTGCGCTTGCTTCATCTACAAGACCTATACAAGGCCTGTCCCCTATGTCCTGACATTGGGGACTGTCCCCAATGTCAGGTGCGGGGCCTGGGGGAACCCTACTTGCTCTCCTTCTCGATGGCCTCCCACATGCCGTTGATGTAGGCGATGCCGAGGGCGCGATCGTAGAGGCCGTAGCCCGGACGGCCGGTCTCGCCCCAGATCATGCGGCCGTGGTCGGGACGCATGAAGCCCTCGAAGCCGTTATCGTGCAGCGCCTTCATCATCTTGTACATGTCGAGCGAGCCGCAGGGGCTGGGGTGCGGCGCCTCGTAGAAGTCCTTGTTGCCGGGCTCCTCGGGCGAGATATACTTGATGTTGCGCATGTGCACGAAGTGGATGCGGCCGCGGCGCGTGAACTCGGCGAGGATGTCGTAGATGTCGTTGCCCGGCTCCTCGGCGATCGAACCGCAGCAGAGCGTGATGCCGTTGTAGGGCGTGTCGACGGCGTTGCAGAGCCAGTCGAGGTCCTCGCGGTTCTTGATGATGCGCGGCAGCCCCCACATGGAGTACGGCGGATCGTCCGGATGGATGGCCATCTTGACGTCGTACTCCTCGCACACGGGCATGATGGCCTCGAGGAAGTACACGAGGTTCTCGCGCAGCTTCTCCTCGTCCACGTCCTTATAGGCCTCGAGCAGGCTCTTCACCTGCGCCAAGCGCTCGGGCTCCCAGCCGGGGAGCGTGAAGTCGCCGGAACCCTCGGCCACGGTGTCGATGATCTCCTGCGGGTCGTCCGGGATGTTCGCCTTCACGAACGCAAGCGTGCTGGAGCCGTCCGGCAGCTTGTAGTCGAGGTCGCTCTTCACCCAGTCGAAGACGGGCATGAAGTTGTAGCAGATGACCTTCACGCCTTCCTGGCCGAGGTTCTTGATGGTCTCCTTGTAGGCCTCGATGTGCGCGTCGCGCTTGTCGGTGCCGATCTTGATGTCGTCCGAGACGTTCACGCTCTCGATGACCTTGAGCGTGAGACCGTTCGCCTCGACCATCTCACGCAGGGCGTGGATGCGCTCGCGCGGCCACACCTCGCCCACGGGGATGTCGAACAGGGTGCCCACGATGCCCTTGCAGCCGGGGATCTGGCGGATCTGCTCGAGGGTGATCTTCTCCTCGTTCGGTCCGTACCAGCGGAATGTCAGCTCCATTGATCTTCCTTTCTGACTCATTTGGGTGACTCATTTGGGGACGGGGTCAAAACGTTGCACTTTGCGTCATAGGGGGACAGGCTCGCCTGCAGGATGGGTTGAAACGAACCCGTCCCCAATCATCCACTTACGCGGTAAGGTACTTCTTGAGGGTCGCGCGCACAGCGCCGGGGCCTTCGTTGAGTTCGGCGAACATGGCCTCGACGCGCTCGCCCAGGCCGGCCTCGTACAGGTCGCAATCGAAGATCTCCTTGTTGGAGAGAATCGGACGCACGGCGTTGTGGATGGCCGTCGCATCGGCGACGCACAGCTTGATGCCGCCCGCCGCGAGCTTGCCCTGCAGCTCCTCGAGCATCGGGTCGGGGCTCGGGGTGAAGTCCTCGCCAGCATCCGTCTTCGCCTCGAGGTAGCGCAGCCAGCCAGCAATCACAAGCGGGATGCACACCAGGGAATCCGTGCTCTTACCGGCGGAAAGATACGCATTGATGGTATGACCGTAGCGGATGGGCAGCTTCTGCGAGGTGTCCTGCGCGATGCGCTGCGGGGCGTCCGGCAGGCTGGGGTTGGGCAGACGATGCTCCACGAGCACGTCGATGAACTGCTTGGGGTCGATGACCTTGGGATCGACCACCACGGGCATCCCCTCGTCGTAACCCAGGCGCTTCACGAGCGCCACGAGCTCCGGGTCGCGCATCTCGTCGGCGATCTTCGTGTAGCCCAGGAGGCACCCGTACACGGCAAGACCGGTGTGCAGCGGGTTCAGGCAGGTCGTAACCTTCATGGTATCGGCCTTGTCCACGGTCTCGCGATCCGTGAGGATCACGCCGCCCTCCTCGAGCGCCGGGCGCCCGTTGGGGAAGCTGTCCTCCACCACAAGGTAGTGCACCTGCTCGGTGTTCGCGAAGCCGGCGAAGTTCACCGGGCCGTTCGGGATGAGCGGCAGGTCGCTCCAGCCCTCGTCCGCAAGCGTCTTGGCAACGCCCTCGGCAGGGTTCGGGGTGATGCGGTCGATCATGGACCAGGGGAAGCTCACGCGGGCCTCGTCGCTCACATAGTCGACGAAACCCTGCTCCACATGGCCGGCCTTGAGCCAGCCCTCGACCACGGTAAGGACGGCGTCGCGGAAACGACGGCCGTTCTGCGAGAAGTTATCGGTCGAAACGAGCGCGATGGGAGCGGCACCGGCGTTATAGCGCGCAAGCAGGAGCGCCGCGACGATACCCATGGTGCTCGCGGCTGCCGCAGGGCCGTTCGCGATCTCGTCGGCCACGTAGCCGAAGAACTCGCCCGCAGCGTTCTTGAGGGCATACCCCTTCTCCGTGATCGTGAAGGTGGCAAGCTGCAGCTCGTCGCTCTCGAAGTAGGCCTTGACCTGCTCGTAGTGCTCGGGGCGCTTGGGGTTGCAGAAGAACGACGCCGCGGTGCTCGCAAGGACGCGCTCGTCGAGCGTGCCGTCTTCATGCATGATGACCTGCAGGATGTTCTGATCGTAGGGAGCGTAGACCTCATCGATGGTGAAGGGGCTGAACGTCTCGACCACCACGAGGCCGCGATCGAGCTCGCCGGCGTCCATGACGTCCTGGGCGATCTCGACGTGGAATGCGCGGTAGAGGTTGCCGCCGCCGAAATGGATCCAGCGCGGCTGCTTCACGCCGGCCTCACGCGTGGCGTCGACGTCGAATGCGGGGAGCTTCACCCCCATTTCCGCAAGTTCGTCACGGGACTGCTGCCATTGCTTCAGCGAAACCATACGAACAACTCCCATCGTTCGAAACTGCGGCGCATGCGCCTCTTCGATACCATCCGCGTTGATGCTGGATACCAGATGGATTGAGGAATGGTCTTCCTCAAACCGAACCAGTTTCTAATATATCAGATTGAAACAGGCTCAAACGTACGTAAACGTTTTTCCTGATAATTCATCTGTGAACGGTCGTTTTTCGCCGCCGAATAGCGTAATTTCGCCAACTGATATATTAGTTGCTGAATTACGGTGATCTCCGCCCTCCTGTGGCCGCACACCCTACGGCGCGATAAACAATACCATCTACGTGGCGGAACACATGCCGAGCAACCTTTCATCAACCACATTCCAAGTGCTCCGCCGAATATACTTGTTGAATAAAACTGGTATAACAGTGCGCTAAAATAAGGTCACGATTTGCCACCTCTTGCGCCTGGCTGCGCTATGAAAGGCCTCTCATGACCGAGAACTCAGACTACCAGCCGCTTTCCCACATCGCCTATCACAAGCTGCGGCAAGACATCATTTACTGCGACCTCACGCCCGGGCAGAAGCTCTCGGTTCGCGATCTGGAGGAGCAGTTCGCGCTGGGTCGCACACCGGTGCGTGAAGCGCTCGTGCGCCTGTCGGAGCTTGGCCTCGTCTATACCATTCCGCAAAGCGGCACGTACGTCTCGCGCATCGACCTGCACCGCGCCGAGGACGCGCGCTTCATGCGCGAGCACCTTGAGAGCTGCGTTATCAGGGAGTGCTGCGCCCGCCTCACCGACGACGGAAAGGCGATTCTCGAGAAGATCATCGCCACGCAGGAAAAGGCCTTCGCGGAGAACGACGCCCGCTCGTTCTTCGAGTACGACAACGAATTCCACCAAGCGATCTTCAACATCGCTGGCCGCCATACCGTCTGGACGACGCTCGAGGCCCACAACACGCACCTTCAGCGCTTCCGCTGGCTCCGCACGCAGGTGAAGGGGCTCGACTGGAGCAACATCATGACGCAGCATCGCCAGATGCTCCAGGCGATCATGGATCGCGACCCCGAGGAAGCGAACTTCCTCGCCATCGCGCACGCGCACCTCATGTTCTCGGAGTATCGCGCCGTGATCGACGCCTTCCCCGATTACTTCGACCAGCTCTAGCCCAGGCGGATGTCCCAAAACGCTCCTGTCCCTTTTTGGGACATCCGGGCGTTTTTAGTGCGCATCCTCCTGTGCTTGCAGCGCCACATAGGCAGCGCCATAAATACCGGCATCGTTGCTGAGCGAGGCAATCTCGATGGGCTTGTCCGCGGTGACGGTGATGGCATAACGCCGGTAGCTCGCCTCGAGCCGATCCATGAACAGGTCGGACGAATTTGAGGTGCCGCCACCCAGCACGAATGCCTCAGGATCGACCACGTTCGCGATCATGGAAAGCGCGCGGCCCAGGTAGTCGCACATGATGTCGATGGCCGCCCATGCAGCCTCGTCGCCCGCCTTCGCGGCAGCGAACACAGAGCGCGAGTCCGAGGAGCCATCGAGCTCCACGGGCTGGCTTCCGCGCTTCTCGCACTCATCGAGATAGCTCGTCACGATGCCGGTCGCAGAAGCGTACTGCTCGAGATGACCCTTGCCACCGCAGCCGCAGGTGCGCTCTTCGTCCGGGTTCATGCAGAGATGGCCGATCTCGCCACCGGCACCCGCGATACCCGAGACCACGCGCCCGTCGACGACGATGCCGCCGCCAACGCCCGTGCCGATCGTCACAAAAACACAGCTCGTACGGCCGCGCGCCGCACCCGCCCACAGTTCGCCCATAGCAGCGGCGTTCGCATCGTTTTCGAACTTGACCGTCGCATTGGGGCAATGGCGCTTGAGCGCCGCCTCGAGCCCGGGCGCGTTGATCTGGACGTTCGCCTGCATGCGAATGACGCCGTCTGCCGGCACGGGGCACGGAATGGCAAGGCCGATGCCATAGACGTTTTCGGCCTGCGCGCTCGCGGCGGCGAGGACGTTCGTGATGCCACCGGTCACGGCAGCGTAGCCGTCGGAATCGATGAGCGGCGGCGTGGGCACGCTCCCGCGACCCACTAATTCACCCTGTTCGTCGAAAAGTCCCATCTTAACGGAGGTGCCACCCACATCGAGACCGATGAAAAGCTTGTCGTTCGCCGCCATATTGCCGTCCTTTCACGATGCCATCGGGCGCACCACATACCCATGTGCCAGCGCCCGCAGATTTTAACCATCTGCCATTGTGGCACGGCACGCAGTAGCCGCTAGCGTCGTTTCGGTGAGCGCATGCAAAAGCACCCATGTAAAATTACCCCAGGGGTTTTTAACATTTAGACGGGGCATGAAAGGAGCAGCGAGGGCGCGGCCAGCCAAGGCGGACGCGCCAAAAACGAAGTTCGAGCCTCGAGTATGAGCGAGATTCTCGGACAGCGGAGTAGCCGACCAGCGCGCAACGGCGCTACCTGCTGATTCTTATGCCGAGAAACGGGCTATACTCGGCCGATCGCAAATCTCACTCATACTCGCCGCCCGAACTTTGAATGCAGCAGAATCGTTGCGCCTGCAGTCAGCAGCCGCTCAACCCCTATCGAGCTTTCCGCACATAAGCGAGGCCACAGCGCCCACCGCAGCGCCCACAAGCGCGGGGACAAGCCAGCCGAGCCCCAGCTCTGCAAGCGGAAGCGCATCGAACGGCAGCCACAGCGTAGACGCGAACGCATCGCGCGCAGCGGTGCAGACGCTCACCACGCCAACGAACAGAATCACGAAAAGCCACACGAGCGGCACGCGGTCGCACGCACGGTGCAGCATGCCCATGGCAACAAGGCAGATCGCCATGGGATAGAGGGCATTCAGCAGCGGCACGGAAAACGTGATGATCGCATCGAGGCCGAAGTTCGAAATGATGCACGAAACCACGGCGAAGGCGACCGCCCATCCACGATAGGGCACGCGCGGCAACTCTTCGGCAAAATACGTGCCACAGCAGCTGATGAGCCCCGTGCACACGTTCAGGCACGCAAGCAAAAAGATCGCTGCAACCACCACGGTACCGACGGCGCCGAAGTGCAACGTCGCCGAAGCCGTGATGACCGCGGCGCCGTTCGTAACACCCGCAAGCGGCGCGGAAAGCTCGACGCCCACCATGCACAGGCCGCCGTACACCGCAATGAGCAGCGCGCCCGCGATAACGCCGGCCGTGCAGACGGAACGCATGACGCTACCGGGCTCGCTCACGCCGAGCGTGTTGATATTCGTGGCGATTACCATCAGGAAGCCCTGGACGGCCGCGTTCCCATTGTACGGGGCGACAGGCGCGGGAGCCGTCTGGACGCCACCGCCCGCGAACGAGACGAGCGTCGCGCCAACCACGGCGACGATAAGCAGGATGAGCGCGGGGCCGGTAATCTTGCCTAGAAAGCGCGTGAGCTTGCCGGGGTGCATGGCGAGCAGGTAAGCAACCGCGAAAAATGCGACGGAAAACACCAGGCGCACCGTCTCGAGCGGGGCTCCTTCGGGCAAAAGCGGCGCGAGCATCTCGAACGCCGTGGATGACGTGCGGGGAATGGCAAGGCACGGTCCGATTGCTAGGTACACCGCCGCCACGAAGATGCGCGAGAACACGGGGTTCACGCGGTCGGAAAGCTCACGGACAGTACCGGCGAGCGCCACCGCCACGATGCCGAGCACCGGCAGGCCAACGCCCGTTAGCAAAAAGCCCGCGAATGCTGGCAGCACAGAGGTTCCTGCCTGCACGCCCAGAAGCGGCGGCAAGATAAGGTTTCCCGCGCCGAAGAACATCGAGAAGAGCGTCACGCCCACGAAAAGCGTCTGCCGCGGTGCGAGGCGCTGCGTTTCTTTACACGTGTCCATATCCGAGCGTGCCATGATTCCCCCGTAGCCATCCCTATCTATATTGAACAGCGAGGAACCATTCTAGCGCGTATTTCTCCGCGGCGCTCGCTACCCCACCTTCACGATGGGCGCAAAGCCCTTCATGAGCTTCTTCACCTGGCCGGTCTTCTCGAACTTGACCTCGATCATGTCGCCCGAGGCGGAGATGACGGTGCCCTGGCCGAACGTCTTGTGGCTCACGGTGTCGCCGGGCGCGAAGACCTCGGCCGCGCGCGCGGCGTCTGGCCTGCGCTGCTCAACCTTTGGCGCTGGAGCTGCACCGCGAGCAACGCGACTCGTGCCGCTGCCGAAGGTCGCCGGCTTAAGGCCGGCATCCGGGCTGATGCCGTGATGGCGCTGTGCGCCGCCTGCCGAGCGCGTAAACGAGCCGAATACGCGGCCGCCGTACATATCTGAGCCTCTGCCGGATCCGAACGTGCCATGTCGGTCGCCGCGCTTCTCCCAACCCGTGCCCTCGAAGCCGGCAGAGCCGACACCGGAAAACTCGATGTCCGTGGCCGGAATCTCACCCACGAAGCGGCTGCGCGGGTTCGTTTGCGTGGAGCCGTAGGTGCGGCGCGTGGCAGCATACGTGAGGAAGAGGCGCTTGCGAGCGCGCGTGATGGCGACGTAGGCGAGGCGGCGCTCCTCCTCGAGCTTGGCCGGATCATCGCTGAAGCCGGCGACGTGCGGGAAGATGCCCTCTTCGAGGCCGGCGACGAACACCGCCGGGAACTCCAAGCCCTTCGCGGAGTGCACGGTCATCATGGTGATGGCGCGACTCTCCCCTGCAAGGGCGTCGAGGTCGCTGCGGAGCGCAAGCCACTCGAGCAGCGCCGGCAACGCGGCACAGGCCAAGGGGCCATACGTGCGCTCGATCTCACCGGGTGCGGAGGCGGACGTCGGAGCGGGCACGACCGCGGAACCGGACTCGTTCGCCTCAACGCCTGTCCCCATCGTCATGACATTGGGGACTGTCCCCAATGTCAGGTCGGCGAGGCCGGCGGCGCGGAGCTCTTCCAGGCTCTCGAGCGTGCCCTCGATGTCGTCGTGGCTCTCTTCAAATTCCGCTGCAACGCCTAGGAATTCCTGAATGTTCTCCACGCGACCCTCGGACTCCATCGTGCCTTCCGCACGCAGCGCCTGCACCAGGCTGCTCTTCTCCACAATCGCCTCAACCACGCGCTGGAGCTCGCCGTCCATGCGACGACCCTCGCGCACGAGCGCCACGAAATCGCCGAGCGCGGCACGCACCTTAGCGCTGAACATGCTCGTCTCGGCGCAGGCGAACTCGCATGCCTGGAAGAAGCTGCAGCGGTTCTGGCGCGCAAGCAGCTCGATCTTCGCAATCGAGGTCGATCCGATGCCGCGACGCGGCGTGTTGATGACGCGCTTCACGCTCATCTCGTCCGCCGGATTCACCACCATCTTGAGGTAGGCCATGACGTCGCGAATCTCCGCGCGATCGAAGAAGCGCGTACCGCCCACGATCTTGTAGGGCACGCCCGCGCGCAAAAACATATCTTCCAGGATGCGCGACTGCGCGTTCGTGCGATAGAACACCGCGATGTCGTCGTAGCTCATGCCGCCGGCACGCAGTTTCTCGATCTCTCCGGCAATCCAGCGGCCTTCGTCGCGCTCGTCACTCGCCTGGTAGGCCTGGATCTTCTCGCCGTCGCCCTCCGCCGTGAAAAGGCGCTTGTCCTTGCGCTGCGAGTTATGGCGCACCACAGCGTTCGCGGCGGAAAGAATGTGCCCCGTGGAGCGGTAGTTCTGCTCGAGCTTCACCACGCGCGCCTGGGGGAAGTCCTGCTCGAAATCGAGGATGTTCGAGATGTCCGCGCCGCGCCAGCTGTAGATCGACTGGTCGTCGTCGCCCACCACCATGAGGTTCTGATACTTCGCGGCGAGCAGGTTCGCGATCTCGTACTGCACGTGGTTCGTGTCCTGATACTCGTCCACGCTGATATAGCGGAAGCGCTCCTGGTACTTCTCGAGCACCTCGGGGCGCGTACGCAACAGTTCGAGCGCCCGCACCAAAAGGTCGTCGAAGTCCATAGCGTTC
Organism: uncultured Coriobacteriaceae bacterium; assembly: GCA_949298635.1. Classification (GTDB taxonomy): domain Bacteria; phylum Actinomycetota; class Coriobacteriia; order Coriobacteriales; family Coriobacteriaceae; genus Enorma. The sequence continues at coordinate 15,391 of CASFXG010000048.1, forward strand.
GCTGCGCGCAAGCGCCGCTCGAGCTCGAAGTAGACCTGCGCGGCTTTCTGCTCGGGCGGCGTGTTCGCCATGCGGCTGAATTCCTCCGGCCCCACCATAGCGTTTTTCGCCGCACTGATCTTCGAGCGAATCATGTTGAGCGGGAACTGTTTCTGCTCGATACCCAACCCCTGCATGATGTCGCGCACCAAGCGGCGCGAATCGTCATCGTCGTAGATGGTGAACTGCCCGGTGTACCCCAGAAGATCCGCATCCTCGCGCAGCATGCGCACGCACATGGCGTGGAACGTGCACACCCACATGCCACGCGTGCCGTCAGGCAGCAGCGCCTGCAAGCGCTCGCGCATCTCAGCCGCGGCCTTGTTGGTGAACGTGATGGCGAGGATGCGCCACGGACGCACGTCCAGATCGGCCACGATATGCGCGATGCGATACGTGAGCACGCGCGTCTTGCCCGACCCGGCACCGGCAAGCACCAGGAGCGGCCCCTCGGTGGTGAGCACCGCCTCCTTCTGAGCGGGGTTGAGCGAGTCGATATCTATGGCGTAGCTGGGCATACGTCCTCCGAGCATGTTTTCGAAAAAGCTTGCATCGCTATGCGAGTCAAACCAGTATAGCCGTGCGTCCGGACAAACCGCGCCACGCCCCAGAGTTCCACACGGCATCGCGGACAGCACATGGGCCGATGGCAGCGCGACACACATGCTCCATATGAGCGTGATAGGATGCCCCGAAACCAGCATGCTCTTGGGGGTGCGAACCATGAAACAGCACATTGCCCCGCACACCCTTATTTGGATTGCAGGCATCGTGGCAATTCTTGCCTGCTCGCTCCTGCTGTTCATCGACCTTCCACACGGCATCGCAGAGCTGGCGCTTTCCTCGCCTGCCGCCAACCCCATCGTGATCGGCCCAGTCGTGCTCGATAATCCTCCGCTGCTCGCGTTCGAAGCGCTTCTCGCCATCGGCCTTGTGTGCCTGCCAGTCGCCGGGATCATCCGCCTGAACAAGCGAGACAAGGGCCAGGCGCCGAAGCGCTCCGTGCTACGCATCTTCGCCACGGTCACATCGTCTTGTCTGGTCTTCCTAGTGGGTGCGGCGATGCTGTTCCTCGCCTTCATCATGGGATTATCCTCACCATACATCCTGCCGGAAGCAAGCCCGTCGGGGGCACGCATCATCGTGGTCGATCGAGCGTTTTTGCTGGTCGGAAAGGGCGACGTTTACTACCTGCCGCCTTATTCCATCGCCACCAAGCATATCGGGTACTACCTTACGGACGACGGCTACAACCCTGTCGCGCACGGTGACTACTCCCTCAAGTGGAACGGCGGGGAGCCCATCATATCGATTTCCGACTCTTCAGGCTATGGGTCGTATTACCCCGACCGGTGACATGTTGAAACCGCATAGCTTTGCCGCTGGAGCTGCATGGCTGAACACGCTGATGGGGCGGGCGCGCCATGCATCCGCACAGCCTTGCGTGCCTGCGTGCCTGCGTGCCTGCGTGCTAAAAATTGCCGAAACCGTCACGAAGAGGCTCTCGACATCTTCTTCGTGACGGTTTCTCCAATTTTTAGCGCGCATGAGCTCTCGGCGCGCAAGTTCAGGCGTCGCGCGACAGCGCGTGGCTCGCCGGCTATTTTTGCTTGTACGCCTCCTCACGGCGAGCCACCTCGTCGATGAGGATCGTATCGCCATGTTTTGCGGCAAGCACCGTGAGCAGCATGAACGCGCCCATGAGACCATGCCGGACAGGATGGGCGTTACCACCTGCGCTGCCATGGAAACGGTGTAGTAGTAGCCCGAGTAGCGGCCGACGCTGTTCGAATCGCAGAGCTCGAGCAGCATGGGATACACGCACAGGTCCACGCCGCCCAACGCTGCGCCCATGAAGAGGAAGACCACGTAGAAGAGCGGGTTGAAACCCGGCACGAGCCAGATGATCGCCGAACCCACCACCACGACGGCAGACGTGATGACGGCCATGACCTTGCGCCCGTACTTGAGCGAAAGGTTCGCGATGGGCACGTACGAGAGCAGACCGCCCGCGATGGTCACGATGTTGATGATCGCGTAGCTGCCGCCCGCCATGCCGAAAAACGCGTCCGCGTAGCGCGAGATGTTCGTCGTCATCGCGTTGTAGCTCATGTAGTAGAAGAACGTCGCCGCAAGAATCATGATAATCGACATGCGCACGGACGGGTCGGTGATGCGCTGCTTGCCGCCGGCCTCGGGCGAGTCGTCCGTGTCGATCTCCGCCTCTTCGATGCCCATCTCGAGGCTCTTCTCGTGCATGCGCTCCACAAGCTTAGGCTCGCGAACGCGCCAGAAGTAGAGAATCGCAGAGCCTAAGATGAACGCTGCCTGAAGACCGAAAAGCGGCAGGTAATCTGGATGCTCGACATCGGGAACCAGCAGTGTGATCGCCACGAGCATCACACCCGTGCCCGCGTAGCCCACGATCTTCTCGATAGAATCCGCCTTGGTACGCAGAGGGCGCGGTGTGATATCGGCCACGATGGCCACGGTCATGGTGCGATACGCGCAGATCGCCACGAGTGTGAGCAAGATCATGGCGATGAGCAGCGGGAAGCTGCGCAGGTTGTTCGCCACGGCGATGAGCGGCACCGCGATGGCAGCCACCACGGAGCCCGCCATGATGAACGGCGTACGGCGCCCGAGCTTGCTCGCGCAACGGTCGCTCAAAATGCCGAAGAGCGGCAGCAGGAACAGGCCGAAAACGTTGTCGAGTGCCATGACCACACCCGTCGTGGCGTTATCCAGGCCGAAGGTATCGGTGAGCATGAGCGGCACGATACCGTCGAATACCTGCCAGAAGCTGATCATGCCCATGAATGGCAGGGCCGCGAACGCCACGCTCGCGTAATCAAGCTTGCTCGCGGCCTTCACCGCTTGTTTGCTGGTAGCCATATCAATCCTTTCCCTGCGGGATGGGTTGAAAGAAGCGCGTCCCCAACCAACCCATTCCCCATCCGGCGCTGGAGTTCCTTGCCTTTATCCGGCAAGCTGGTCGAGATTCGCCAAAAACGCCATGTAGAACTCGATGCCGCGCTTGTAGACGTCGACGCCGATGCGCTCGTTTTCCGCATGGATGAGCCCGCGCGCCTCACCCGAGTACTCGAAGCCGCAGAAACGGTACACGCGCTCGCAAATCTCGTTGAACTCACGTGAATCGGTGCAGGAATTCTGCACGTACGGAGCGAATCCTGCCTCGGGATACACGCCGGATACACGCCGCTCACGCAGCGGTGCAGGTAGTCGAAGGCGGCGTCGTTCTCGAACGGGCTAATGGGAGCCGGCTCCGTATACGGTACGGCGTCGTTAATCTCGACCGTCACATGGTCGGGCGAAACACCGCTCGCCACGCATTTCTCTGCTGCCAGGGCGCGGGCGCGCTCCACAGCATCGGCAACCGTCTCGAAGGGTGCCACGCGCACGTTGAAGTTCGCGCGCGCCACCGGCGGCAACACGTTGTGCGCATTCGAACCCTCGAGCTGCGTGAGCGCGTACGTGGTGCGCAGCATCGCCGCCATCTCGCCGTCGGCGGCCATGATCTTCGCGACCACCGGACGGGTGAGCCATAGGTTCGAGAACACCAGACGGTAGAGCAGGCTGCTGCGACTCGCCAGCTCGGCAAGCGTGGCGTCGAGCGCCTCCGTAAAACATGGTATGCCTGGATGCGCAGCGATGTGCTCGCACACACGGGCGAGCAGCCGCGGGGCGTCGATATCCGTGGGAGTGGAGGCGTGGCCACCGTCGGCGTGCGCCGTGACGGTAAGGTCCACATGCCCCTTCTCCGAGACGCCTACCATAGCAACCGGCACCTTCACGCCGAGCGGGGTATCGCCGGCAACGGCACCGCCCTCATCGAGCACCAGGTACGGATGGATATCGTGGTCACGCAGCCAGGCAACGGCGTCGCGCGCAGCAGGCCCGCTCGTCTCCTCGGCATTCGACGAGAAGTACCACACATCGCGTGGCGGCGTGTACCCGGAGCGGATGAGATGTTCGGCAGCCTCGAAGAACGCGCCGATGATGCACTTCGTATCGAGCGATCCGCGTGCCCAGATCTCTCCGTCGACGATCTCCGCGCCGAATGGATCGTGCTCCCACACCTGCCCTTCGACCGGCACGACATCGTGATGCGCCATCATGACAATGGGGTCGAGCGCGGAATTCACGCCCGGCCAGCGCATGAGAATGCCAAACTCATCGATCATGTGGAGCTCGCACGCCGCGAAGGTAAGCGGGTACAAACGCCGGAGCGTGGGCACCCAGCGCGCGAAGTGTCTGCGATCAACCAGCGCGGAATCGTCGCGCGAAACGGTGGGGATACGCAGCAGCTCCTGGAACCGCCCCACTGCGTCGTCACCAGCGTGGTAGCCATTTGCCCCAAGCGGCGCACCATCTGGCCGCGAGGGCTTCATCTTCGCGGCGCGCACCGCGCAGACCGCTCCCACCGCCCCAAGCGCAGACCCGGCAGCAAGTGCCGCAGCGCCGCCTAATACCTTGCAGATCGTCTTAGCATGCATAGAGCGGCCTCCTTATCTGGCATAAAACTCTTCGCCTATGCAATGCTATGTATTGTAGCCCTTACGGCGCGCGCATGCCGCCGCGAGCGTCAACGGCAAACCGGTGGAAACCAAGGCCCTCGTCGCGCCTGCCGCCGCACGACGCCCCTTGTTGTGCAAAAAGCATAGAAAGCTTCAATAAGGGCAACAAACGAGCTCCTTATTGAAGCTTTCTACGCTTTTTGCACAGGAACGACGAGCGCACGCATGCCCCGCGCGTTGCCGCCGAACATCTACGCGGTGATGACGTTACGCGAGCAGGAAGAAATACGCCAGCACGAGCACGCCGAGCACGATGCGGTAGATGCCGAACACCGTAAACGTATGCCGACGCACAAAGCCCATGAGCCACTTGATGGCGACGAGCGAAACCACGAACGCCACGACGCAACCGACCACCATAATCGAGATCTCGTTCATGCCAAACGTGCCACCATCGAGAAAGACGTACTTCCCGAGCTTGAGCGCACTTGCGCCGAACATGACGGGAATCGCCAGGAAAAACGTGAACTCGGCCGCGACGGAGCGCGTCGTACCCAGCAGCAAGCCGCCGATAATCGTGGAACCCGAGCGCGACGTGCCCGGAATGAGCGAGAGCACCTGGAACACGCCGATGCCGAACGCCGTGGACCACGGCAAATCCTCAAGCCGCGTGATGGAGCCGAAGTCGCCGCCTTCCGTGGGTTCGACGTCTTCAGCGGGACGGGCAAAATGCGCCCCCGCGGGACGGCCCCCCGCTTGAAGACCCTCGGCAGCCACCCGGGCTTCAAACCGATGCGCACGCCACCGCTCAATTACGATGAACGCCACACCATACACGATGAGCGCCAGAGCAACCACCGTAGCATTGTAGAGATGTTCCTCCATGAAGTCGTCGAAGAGGATGCCGATGATCGCCGCCGGGATGCATGCAACCACGATCTTGCCCCAGAGCACCCAGGTTCCGCGGCGCTCTCCGGCATCCTTGCGCGGCGAGAACGGGTTGAGCTGGTGGAAGAAGTACACGCACACCGCGAGGATCGCGCCGAGCTGGATCACGACCTGGAACATGTTCCAAAATTCGCGCGAGACATTCAGGCTGATGAACTCGTCCACCAAGATCATGTGGCCGGTCGACGAGATGGGCAGCCACTCGGTGATGCCCTCGACGAGGCCGAGGAACGCCGATTTGAGCAGCTCGATGAAATCCATGGTGCCTCCCATACGCTTTGCCAGATGCCATTATCGACCAGAAAAACGTACGCACACGGAGAAAGCCGCATCGTTCACAGAATACTTCAACCTCTTCGCGCGCAACGGGGTATAACCGACGCAACCAAGGGCGTTCCGCACGGTGAGCGCCCGTCACAGTTGCATCCAACGCAAGGAGGCACACGATGATTCAAGAAGGCTATTCCAAGGTATTCGTTGCACTCGATGGCACCGACCAGCAGGACTTTGTGCTCGCGCGCGCCATCAAGGTCGCCGCGAACAACGGGGCGAAGCTCTACATTGGGCACGTCATCGACTCGACGGCGCTCGAATCTGCGGGCGCATACCCCGTCGACCTCATCAACGGGCTCGAGACGGCATTCCGCGACTCCATCGCCCCGGCGGTCGAGGAGGCCAAGGCGAACCCCGATATCGCGGATGTGGAGATTATCATCCGCGCCGGCCGCATCCGTGAGACGCTCAAGGATGAGATGCTCGATGTCATTCAGCCCGATCTGGTGATGTGCGGCGCCCGTGGCCTCTCTTCCATCAAGTACGCGCTCCTCGGGTCGATCTCCACGTTCCTGCTGCGCAGTACAGACTGCGATATCTTGGTCGTGAAGTAGGGGCGCTCCATCCGGGCTGAGGGCATTCCCGTCGTACTTCAAACAGTCCTGCGCAAGACGGAGGCGCCACTGGCGCCTCCTTTGCGTGCGGAACTCGTATGACGGGAATGCCCTCAGCCCTGCGCTTACCTACTTGCACGAGCGGGCGGAGGGGAACGGGGATGTCCCAAAATGCACCTGTCCCTTATTGGGTCACCTCAGAGGAGTGCCCCCCCCCGGTCGACGAACCGGAACTTGTTGCGGGAGAAGGTGAGGGTGATCGCGAAGCCCTCGCCCGGTTGCGAGAATGCGGCAACGCCCACACCCATCTTGTCGCAGAGGCGCTTCACCAAATACAGGCCGATACCCGTCGAGCGCTTGCCGGTGCGGCCGTTCTCCCCGGTAAAGCCCTTGTCGAACACGCGGGGCACGTCGGAAGCACTCACGCCGCAACCGTTGTCGCTCACGGTAAGCTCCACGCGCTCGTCAGCGCTTCCCTCGCCGATGAGCTTGCCTGAGAACTCGATGCGCGGGCTCTCTTCGCGCGCGTACTTCACCGAATTCTGAATGATCTGCCCCAAGATGAACTCGACCCATTTCTCGTCGGTGAACACCTCGAAGTCGAGCGTGCCGAGCACGGGCGCGACATGCGCTCCGATAAGCGTGGAGGCATTTGCGCGCAACGCCGCCGCAACGAGATCAGCGAGCGAATATGCGCGGATGAGGTAGTCGCGGTCGAGCGCCTCCGAACGGGCGTAGAACAGCACCTGGTCGATATAGCCCTCCACGCGTTTGAGTTCCTCGTCAATCGACTCCGTCTTCTCTGCAGCGGTGTCGGCAAGAGCTTCCGCCCGCAAGTTGTCGACCATAAGGTGCGCCGCGGCGAGCGGAGACTTCGCTTCGTGTACCCACGTCTCGATGTACTCGCGATAATCGGCGACCTGCCGGCGGTACTCGGCTACGTCGTCGTTTGCCGCGTGCGCGATCGCACTCAGCGCGTCGTAGGTGATCGCACCCTCGAGATACTCCGGCCGATCGACCATCTCCGTCATCCACAGCGAATGATCGACCTCGCTCGCACACGCCTCCAAATCCCCGAAGAAGCGTTTCTTGCGCGTCCAATCGATCGCGAGCGCCGTCAGCGTGCCAATCACCTCGACGATCGCCGTGAACACGATGATGTTCACCGACACGCCGGCTACGAACAGCACGAAGGACGAGATTAACACCACGATGGCAAGTACGAAGCACGTTGAGGCGTGCGAGAGCACGAAGGGGCCGAACTTCATGAACCCCTCCTAGACCGAGTATCCGCGCCCGCGATGCGTGGTGAGGTAATCGCTCACCCCGATCTTCGCGAGCGTCGCGCGCAGGCGGTTAATGTTTACGGTAAGCGTGTTGTCGTCCACAAAGGCGTCGGAGTCCCACAGGTCGCGCATAATTTCTTCGCGCGAAACGATCGTCCCGGCATGCGCCATGAGCAAACCTAGGATGCGCATCTCGTTCTTCGTGAGCTCGGTCTGACCGCCCGCCGCCTGCGCGATGGAGCGCGATACATCGAGCGTCACGCCCTTGTGCTCCAATACGGTGCGCTCCGCTCCCCCGGCGGCGCGTCGCAGCAATGCCTGGATGCGCGCCACAAGCACCCGCGCGCTGTACGGTTTGGGAATGAAGTCGTCGGCGCCCATGGTCATGCTCATGACCTCGTCGATTTCGGTCACGCGCGAGGTAAGCACGATGATGGGCACCTCCGAGGCAGCGCGGAGCTCACGGCAGAGAAACTGGCCGTCGGTGCCCGGCAGCGTGAGGTCGAGCAGCACGAGGTCGGGATTGCGCTCCTGCACATCCTCGACCACGTGGTCGAACGCCTCACACCACACGGTTTCGAACCCGTTGCGCTCGAGCGCCTGCACGAGCTCGCCGCGAATCGCAGCATCGTCTTCGACTACATAGATGAGGGACATGCGTGGCTCCTTTACCCGATATGAATCAACGGGGGCTACCTAGCGGACAGCATCGTAGAGCTTTTCAAAGGCAGCTGAAAGGAACGCGACGGTACCCGCATCTTCCTGTGCGCACCCCGCATTCGTTGCAGCAACGATGCCATGCTCGTCAGACACGAGGAACGCCTCACCGTCCACGAGGCCGGATACCGCACGGAACGGCAGCGCCGGATCGCGTTTGAGCGCGATACCGCGCGTCTGTGCAAGATGTTCGACCAAGCTCGTCGCGCCCGCCGCCGGAACATCCGTCGACAGCCCGATGGTGATTCCGCCGTCTTCCGCCGTGCACAGCACCTCGGGGGCGACGCCGAGCTCGGATGCTTCGATTTGAGCCGTCTGCGCGCGCAGGGCAAGATCTTCGAGCGATGCGTCGGCCAGAGGCTCATAAGCGCCCGTGCTCATCGCTGCTTGCCCCGCCTCGTCCACCACGATCATGAGGACACCATCCGCTACCGCAGCGGGGTCTTCCGCCAGAGACCATTCGATATGCTGCTTTACCCAGCCAAGCAGGTTCGTCGAGAGCGCCTCACCGTTCACGCGCCGCTGCGAGAGCGCGCGCATATGCCGGTTGAGGAGCGGCACATGTCGCCCCGCGAGGCGCCAACGGCACACAAGCGCCGGTTTGCCCAGCTGAAATGCGGTGTCCGTCACAGCAGCTCCTTTTCTGGCATGTAACATTACCCCAGGGGTTTTTCGACATGAGTAAACTCACCGGGTATGTCGAAAAACCCCTGGGGTAATGTTACATGCCGAACCTTTCGGAATTTCATCAATTGTACCCCTTGCGCCAGATGTCAACCTCTCGGCGCTTCGCGTGGCGGAGCTCCGTCGACCACAATCACATCGCTCTGTGCAAAAAGCGTAAAAAGTCTCAATAAGAACCTTTCGAACGACTCTTATTGAAGCTTTCTACGCTTTTTAATCAATAAGGCACGATGCACGTTGAAAAACGGCCGCCAAGGTATCCCTCAGCGGCCGTTGCGGCTCATCTTCTGCCAAGCAGCGCTCCGTTGCCGCGCGCCCTCACTAGTGGCGGAAATGGCGCGTCCCGGTGAAGATCATTGCGATATCGTGGTCGTCGCACGCCTTGATGGACTCGTCGTCGCGCACCGAACCACCAGGCTGGATAATCGCCGTGACGCCGTGCTCGGCGAGGACATCGACGTTATCGCGGAACGGGAAGAACGCGTCGCTCGCCGCGACGAACCCGCCCGCCGCGAGCCCCATGCGCTCGCAAGCGTCTTCCGCGCGCTCGCAGGCCAAAAGCGCCGAGTCCACGCGGTTGGGCTGGCCCGGACCCATGCCGATACCCGCCTGATCCTTGGCGATCAAGATGGCGTTCGACTTCACCGTCTTCACGACGTTCCATGCGAACACGAGGTCACGCATCTCCTTGTCCGTGGGCTTGCGGCTCGTGGGGCACGTGAACTCGGTGGGATCCTCGTCCACCGTGTCGACGCACTGCACGAGCATGCCGCCATCGACGGAGCGCACCTCGAGCGTGGCATGACCCTCGGCGCCGCCCGTAGCGAGCACGCGAAGGTTGGCGCGCTTGCTCAGGCGCTCAAGCGCCTCGGGCGTATAGCTCGGTGCGATGAGCACCTCGACGAACTGCTTGTTCTGGTCTGCGAAATGCTCGACGAGCGCCAGCGGAACCTCGCGGTTCACCGCGATGATGCCACCGAATGCGCTCTTGGGATCGCAAGCGAAGGCGCGGTCGTACGCCGTCGTGACATCCTTCGCCACGGCGGAGCCGCACGGGTTCTGATGCTTCAGAATCACGCACGCCGGCTCGTCGAATTCGCGCACCGCATTCCACGCGGCGTCAGCATCGAGCAGGTTGTTGTACGAAAGCGGCTTACCCTGGATCTGCTCGGCACCCACCAACGGGTTCGGCGAGCTCACGAGGTTCGCGAGCTCTCCGGTGAGCTTGTAGACTGCCGCAGCCTGGTGCGGGTTCTCGCCGTAGCGAAGATCCTGCGCCTTGGTGAGGTGCAGGTCGAGCAGCGCGGGCGGCTCGAAGGGATCGTCTGGGTCGATCTCGCGATTCTGCAGCTCAAGATACGCGCTGAACCACGTGGAAATCGCCGTGTCGTAGGCAGCGGTGCGAGCATATACCTTCGCAGCGAGGCGACGACGCGTGACCTTCGTGGTGGTGCCGCCGTGTACGCCCATCTCTTCCAGGACGGGTGCGTAATCGTCTGGGTCGCAGATCACCGTCACCGCATCGTTGTTCTTCGCGGCCGAGCGAAGCATGGAGGGACCGCCGATATCGATGTGCTCGATGGCGTCTTCAAACGTCACGTTCGGATCGGCAACCGTCTTCTCGAACTCGTACAGGTTCACGCACACGAGGTCGATGAGCTTGATATCGTGCTCGGCAGCCTCGGCCATGTGCTGGTCGGAATCGCGACGGGCAAGCAGCGCGCCGTGGACCTTGGGATGGAGCGTCTTCACACGACCGTCCATCATCTCCGGATACCCGGTAAACGCCTCGATGGGGGTAACGGGCACGCCCGCCTCCTCGAGCGCCCTCGCCGTTCCGCCCGTCGAGATGATCTCGACGCCGAACTTCTCGACGAGCGCCTGTGCGAACTCGACGATGCCCGTCTTGTCGGTCACCGATATGAGTGCGCGTTCGATCTTCCGCTCAGATCCCATGCAGCCCCTCCTTGCCTGCAACGTCGCCACCGTGCACGGGCGACGAAATCCGATACGCCCTCTAATGTAGCGCATCTGCAAGGGAAATAGGTGGAGCGGCGATACTCGGTGCAAAGAATCCTCCGAGTGGCGCGCTTACGCCGAAAACAAGAACGGTTCCAGCGGCACGCGGTTAGAACGAGCCTCCCCCGCCGCCACCGACGCCACCGCCCCCACCTCCAGAGAACCCGCCGCCTCCGCCGCCGCCCGAGCTGAACCCGCTCGCCGCCGCGGCAGCGCTCGGCAGCACGCACACGTTCGAGGCATGTTGAACCGGCGTAACGCGGCGGCCATCGCCCGGCAAGTACCACCAGTACGACGGGTACCAGCCGGTGGCGGCGATGCCCTCGATGGGCGCGAGGAGCGCCAGATCGCGCACGAGCTCGGTAGAGACGCCGAGTGCGACGGCACACACGAGCACGCTGTTCCACCTGCCCAGATCCTCGGGAACCGCGGCGCGGAGCGTCGTGAAATCTTCCAACCAGCGCGTGAAGGCGTCGCAGCGTGCACGGAGCTCAACGCCCTCGGGCGTCAGGCGCTTGAACCTCGTCCCGATTACCATGCCTGCGATCGCGAGCACTATCGCGGCGACCATGGGAATCCAGAGCTCCTCGATAATTCCTATGATGAACGAGAAGGCTGCGAGCACGCCTCCTATCGCAATGGATGCCACCGCGGCAGCCGTGCCCTTCGATGCGATGAGCTGGCGTGCCTCGAGCGCATCGGAGACCTTGTGGACGAAGTCGACGCGCAGCTCCTCGTAGCGCTCGGGGTTATCGTTTTTGTAGGAACCGAGGGACGAGAAGCTCGCCGTCGTCTTGCTCGTGCGGAAGAAGAGCCTGAGCGCCGCGCCGTCGATATCGTCCGCGTCCTTGCGCGCGGGCTGGAGCAGCTCGAGGCGGTACTGCCTGCTTTCTGTTCGAGTCTCGTCTTCCCACGCCGCGTCTTCATCTGCAAACGGATCATCTGCGTAGGCAGCGCCCAAGGTGCGCTTGAGATACGTGCGCCGCTGCTCCTCCATATCCTGGATGCCCACCACGCCCTCGGCGGTGAGCTTCATGAGCGTCGAGACGAGCGCGCGCTCCGTCACCGCGCCGTTTTCGATGAACGCCGCCAAAACGGCAGGATGGTCGTGTGATGGAACGTCGTCGCAGTACGTTTCGGCAAACTGCGGCTTGGGCTCGCGCCGCAAGCACTTGAGCGCAACGAGCACCGCCATGAAGAACGTCGGCACGGCGACCATACCAGCACCTAAAAACGTTCGCTGATCGCGCGCACGCTGACGAAGCGCATTCGCCTCATCTGCCCACGCCCGCTCTTCCTCCAAAATCGTCGGCAAGCGCTCTTCGGAGGACGCCTCGCTACTCGCGGCAAGCTGGGGAACCCATGCGAGGGGAAACGCCACGCGCGCCTCGGCGAACTCACCTGTCGCCACGCGGGGAGCGCGGTACGTCACCTGAGGGATATCGGCATCGAGCGCTACCGCGCCGTCGAGCGGGCCATGCCCCCAGGCACGGAAGTCCTCACCCACGGTGACGGAACCAGGTTCAGCCTCGGGGAAACGAACCACGAGCTCGACATCTTCGGAATCTTCCTGCCAATCGGCACCCACGAACTGCCAATAGAGCTCCGCGGTATCTCCCCAGGCCATCACGGCACCAGTGATCGTGTATCCCACCGAGACGAGCTGGACGTCATCCTCGGCATGCGGGGCGTACACCATGAGCCGGCATACGCCTCTCGTCTGTTCCACGGTGTAGACCCCATCGTACCCAAGCTCGGCAGATGGTACCTGGGTAAACACGCGCGCTTCCCCGTCGTCCACCATGACGCCGTCGATGGCTACGCTCGACGCCGCGCCCTGTTCGTTGCTCGCCAAAGGGATCGTCCAGTACACGCCGTTGCCATCGTCGTCGAATCTGAACGCCCGCGTCTCGACCACGCGAAGGCTGCCATTTCCCAGAACCGACGCCTCGATGCGCACGTTCGGATAGGAGTCGGCATGCGCGGGCACGGGCGCGATCAGCGCAGGCATCAGAAACAATGCGCAGAGCACCAGCACCTTCCGAATGTTTCGCATCATCGCTCCCCTCCCTCGCGCAGACAATTGCCTTGCCCAAAAGTCTACGCGATTTATCCATCTTTGTGTGGGAGTTGCGAGGGAGCATGTTCGCCCGTTTACCTGCGCCCGTACGGGTATAGAACGCAATGAGTGAAGATGCCGGAGCCCATTCGCATCGAAGCCCTCTCGGCTCACGCAGAGAGAGCACACGACGGGCTGCATGCAAACGGGTTCCGCTCTGAACTACCGATCCTTGCGGGCGGTTGGAAGCGACTCGCCGACCGCCCGCCTACATCGCCCCCCTTTTCCGAGGAGCCCCCAGGCGCGAACCTGGGGGCTTCTTCGTTTTTTTGCCTGAAGCCGCGGGACAACGCACCAGGGCGTGTTTTAGGTTCCGCCGCGGTTCAACTATACTTTCGGGCATGAACACCACCCGGCACACACCTCAAAGCGCTCATGCAGGCGAAGCTCTACGCGTCGTGGGGCGCTTCGCCCCCACGCCGTCGGGTCGCATGCACCTCGGCAATGTGTACGCCTCACTCGTGGCATGGCTCTCCGCGCGAAGCCAGGGCGGAAGTGTGACACTGCGCGTCGAAGACCTCGATCCGCGCACCCAGTCCGGCCCGTGGACGGAGCTCTTGCTCGACGACCTGCGCTGGCTCGGACTCGAGTGGGACGGAGACCCCGTCTACCAGCACGAGCGCGTCGATCTCTACCGAGCTGCCGTCGAGAGGCTCGAGGCAGCCGGGCTCACCTACCCATGCTTCTGCACGCGCGCCGAACTTCATGCCGCGAGCGCGCCGCATGCAAGCGACGGGACGCCCGTTTATACCGGCACATGCCGCGGCCTCACACCCGAAGAGATTGCCGAGCGCCGCGCGACGCGCCTGCCAGCGCTTCGACTGCGCGTGCCCGACAGCGACGATCCCCGCGGCACCATCGTGTTCGAAGACCGCGTATACGGGTCGCAGCGTCAGGTGCTTGCACAGGAGTGCGGCGACTTCCTCGTGCGGCGCAGCGACGGGGTGTTCGCGTACCAGCTAGCAGTGGTAGTCGACGATGCCGCTACGGGCGTCACGGAGGTCGTGCGCGGGTGCGACCTCATGTCGTCGACGCCGCGGCAGATCTACCTTGAGCAGCTGCTCGGCCTGCCGGAGCCCGCCTACGCCCACATCCCGCTGCTCCTCGCGCCCGACGGGCGGCGCCTTGCCAAGCGTGATCGCGACCTGGATATGGGCGAGCTCAGGACACGCTTCGGTACGCCGGCGGCACTCCTAGGTTGGCTCGCCGGAATCGCAGGCCTCGCGCCCGATACCGCACCGCGTACCGCCGAGCAGCTTGCCGAGACGTTCTCTTGGGAGACCATGCGCAAGCACCGGGAGAACATGGTCATCACCGCCGACATGAGCATCTGACACCAGCCGCAGCCTTCACTTCAGCAAAGACGTGAGCATCTATGTACCGGGCAGATATTCTCGCTCTTTTTGGGTTGGGATGCAGATGTATCCGTTTAGGTGCGCTTTAACGGAATAATCTGCATCGCAAACGCTTAAGGTGAGAATCTGAGTCCCGGACGGAATTTCTCCAAAAACGAAGACTGAATAAAATTACGGCAATTTTAGTTCGCCCTTGTAACACGTCCGGTGGGTACGCTAATATTGTTAGCTGCTAACGGAGAGCTGACCGAGAGGCCGAAGGTGCTCGCCTGCTAAGCGAGTATTCCCCACAAGGGAATCTGGGGCCCAGCTCTCCGCCAGCCGAAAATTTCGCCATCTGGGTTATTGCAGCTCAGGTGGCGTTTTCTTTTTTCGTATCTCCTTCTAACTCCCTCTAATTTCTGCGAAAAACATGCGATTCGAGGGGGCAAATGTTAAAAAATGCGAATGGCCGATGGCGCGTTTCCGCAGGTATACAAAGGCGGTAAAACGGGCGCATGCGAACGCAAAGAACCCCTCCCCGCCGAGGCGGAGAGGGGCTAGATCGAGGTCTATCAAGCATTTAGAACTTGCCGGAATTAAGCGCCTTCTGCATCGCCTTGACGGTGAGGCTCTCGTAGTCGAGCTTGCCGTCGAGGACCTTCGCGCCGCTGCCCTTCTTCATATAGTAGGCGATCAGCTTGTTGATGGTCTCCTCGCCGAGGATGCCGTCAACCTTCGCGCCGGTCTTCTTCTGAAGCAGCGCGATGGTCTGCGACCCCTCGCCATATCCGCTCTGGAGCCATTCCCAGCCGTCGGTGCAGCCGGGGCAGGACCCCTTCCAATACTTGTTCTGGCGGCTGATGATGCCGTCCTTGAAGGGGGCTCCGAGAACCTGCTGTAGGCGCAAGGACGTCTTCGGCCCCCACAGGCCGTCGACATCGAGCACGGGCTCCTCGACCTCCGGCTCGTCGGGAACCTCGGCGCCGGTCATCTTGTCGTACCAGTACTGTGCGCGCTTGATGTACGCGTCCTTCTGGCTGCCGTAGATCTGGCCGGGGCAGGACGTAGCTGAGAAGTGCTTGTGCGGGAACACGACGTTGAGCCACGTCGGTCGGCCGAGGCCGTAGTACTTGCAGACCGCGGCCACGAGGTGCGCGCCGTTGTCGAGCGCCGCCTCCGTGATCGTGCCGTCCTTGAGGTTGGCGTGCTCGATGCCGATCGACTTGCAGTTGGCCACCCAGTCGCCCGCGTGCCAGGCGGTGTTGCCGTCCCACACGAGCTGGCCGATGTCGCCGTCGTCCTCAACCTGGTAGTGCGCGGACGCCTCGCGCGCCTGCCACACCGAGTAGCAGCCGTTTATCGTGAGGTTGCCGGCGTTGTAATGCACGACGACGAACTCGACCTTGTATCCGCCCCTGCCCTTGGTGTAGTGCTTTGTGAGGAGCTTGTTCACGTCGGCTTCGAGCTTCTCCCAGTCCTTCATTCGGGCTTCACCTGCTCGGTGCCGTCTCCGTCGTCAAAGTCTCCCTCGCGGTCGCCGCGCGGGTTGTCGTCCTCGAGCGACGCCAGGTACTCCGCGATCTCCTCGGGGGTCATCTCTTCGCGTGCCGCCATGTCTTCCTCCTATTCCGTGTCGTCGCTGCCCGTGGCGTCCACGGTGCCGTCCTCGGGGTCGCCTGTGCGCATCATGGCCATGAGCGGCGAGAGCACGCACATGATCGCGGCGGTGGCGAGCGAGGCCGTGGTGGGGTCCTCGATCACGCCACCCATCGCGAGCGGCACCGCCACGATGAGCACCGACAGGAGGCCTTGCACGATCGAGCGCGCGAGGCGCATCTCCGTCTTCTCGCTGGTAAGGAATTCGTCAAGCATCTCTGCTCCTTTCCGCGGCCTGGGCCGCTAGCCCAACTTCTCCCAGTGCTCGCCGTCGGTGGACGGCCTCCACTCGGCGAGCGCCGTGTGCTTCTTCTTGCATCGGTACAGGTCGCCGCCGTCGAGCGCGCGGTCGGCCTTGTCGTACTCCGCGCCGACCACCCACTCGCCGTAGAGCGCCTTGACGGTCACGGCCTGCTCGTCGGTGAGGTCGCGCGCGAGCATCTTGGCGAGCCTGCGAACGGCGTCTTCCACGCCGCCCTCGACGGGCACCGCCTCCCACGCCTGCACGATGCGCGTGCCGTCGTCGCGCCAGCTCGGTTTCATCTCGTATCCCTCTGGCGCTTCGGGCGCGGCGGTCTCGACGATCGGCTTGCCCGCGCCGTCGGGCGACACCACGAGCGCGCCGCCGATCAGCTCCCCCGTCAGCATCTCCCCTCCTTTCTGCCGCCCACGTAGGCGGCCATGAGCTCCTCGTGGATGTGCGTGCCGGTGCCGTTGCCGCCGAGCGCGTGGTAGACGCGGTAAATGCTGTCGGCGCGCTCCTTCTCGTCGTACGGCATGGGCTCGGCGCGCACCACGTAGCGTTCGTGCATCTCGTAGAGCCGGGCGCGCATCTCCTCGCGCATGCCCATGCAGAGCGCGACGTGCTCGGCATCCTTCTTCGCGCTGCGCTCCCTCTCGCGCTTTCGCGCCGCGCGCAGGCTCGCGCCGAGCCAGGCGATCACCGCCGCCGCAACGGGGCCGGCCACCCATCCGGCGGCTGTCTGCCAATCCATCGCATCGCCTCCTAGGTGATGTCTGAATTCATTCGGTTTTCGGTGATTTCCCAGGTAACGGCCATTATGTCGAGCGCTACGAGCTTTACAGGCAGTCGGATATGCCGAGGCGCGGAATAGACCTCTTCACGTTCGGCAACGTCGGCTTGTTGGT
>CASFXG010000049.1 GCA_949298635.1 uncultured Coriobacteriaceae bacterium
TGGAGCCCGCGCCGCAGCCGCAGCCTTCGACGACGCCCGCTCCCGCCCCCGCGCCGGATCCCGCCGAGGCCGACACGTTCGGCCGCCGCATGGTGCTCTCGCAGGGTGAGGATGAGGATGGCATCCCCACGATGCCACCCGCGCAGAAGATCCTCATCGCCATCTGCCTCATCGCCGCGCTGGGAGCCGCGGTATGCGTTGTGCTCAACAATCTCGGCATGCTCTAGCGTGCCGAACAAGCGGGCGCTTTCGAGCGCTCGCATGAACCGTCGCGGGCATGGCACCGCCCGTCCGCGGCAAGGTGATGATCTGAGAGGAAGTCGATCACCATGGCACTAACCGATCCATCCCGTCCCACCGATATCGCGCTGCTCACGGACCTCTATGAGCTCACGATGGCACAGGGCTTGTGGGAAAGCGGCAAGCTCGACGAGCTCGATTGCTTCACCGCGTTCTACCGCGACCATCCCTTCGGGAGCGCCTACGGCGTGATGTGTGGCACCGCCGAGCTCGCCGATCTTGTGGAGAACACGCGCTTCACGGCCGAGGACATCGACTACCTCGCCTCGCTCGAGGCGCCTGCCGGCGGCGCGCTTTTCAAGCCAGCATTCCTCGAGTACCTGCGCGACTTCCACATGCACGTGGATATCGACGCCGTTCCGGAGGGCGAGCTCGTCTTCGCGCGCGAACCCATGGTGCGCGTGATGGGCCCCGCCCTCGAGTGCCAGATGCTCGAGACGGCGCTGCTCAACACCGTCGGCTTCCAGACGCTCGTCGCCACGAAGACCGCGCGCGTGGTCGCGGCGGCGAAGGGGCGCCCCGTCGCGGAGTTCGGCCTGAGACGAGCCCAGGGTCCGGATGGCGGCATGGCGGTGGCGCGCGCGAGCTACGTGGCCGGATGTTCCTCGACCTCGAATGTGCTCGCTGGCCGTAAATACGGCATTCCGGTCTTCGGCACGCACGCGCACAGCTGGGTCATGAGCTTCGAGACCGAGCTCGATGCGTTCCGCGCCTTCGCGGCGTCGAGCCCCAACAACTGCACACTGCTCATCGACACCTACGACGTGCGCGAGGGCGTGGAGAACGCCATCACCGTGGCGCACGAGATGGAGGCGCGCGGCGAGCGGCTTGCGGCGATCCGCATCGACTCCGGCGACCTCGCGAAGCTGTCGAAGTACGTGCGCGGCCGCTTCGACGCCGAGGGTCTCGACTACGTGAAGATCTCCGTTTCGAACGACCTCGACGAGTACACCATTCAGTCGCTCTTGGATCAGGGTGCGCCGATCGATTCCTTCGGCGTGGGCACGAAGCTCGCCACGTGCTATGACCAGCCGGCGCTCGGCGGCGTGTACAAGCTCGCCGCGCGGCGCGATCCCGGTGATGAGGCGTGGACGCCCGTCATGAAGCTCTCCGAGCAGCCTTACAAGCGCACGATTCCCGGCGTGCAGCAGGTGCGCCGCTACATGGACGAGGCGGGCAGCCCCGTGTGCGACATGATCTACGACGAGGCGTACCTCGAGGGCGAGGGCGAGGCGCGCGGCACGACGCTCGTCGCCGTGAACGACGCTGCGCTCGTGACGAGCGTCGCCGGCATGCCCTACCGCGAGCTGCTCGCGCCCGTGGTGCGCGACGGCAAGGCGGTTGCGCCGCGCGAGCCGCTTTCTGCCGCCCGTGAGCGCTGCGCCGCGGCGTTGGCCGCACTCGACCCCGAGTACAAGCGCTTCCTGTACCCGCAGTCGTACGTGGTGGGCATGGAGGCCGGCCTTGCGCGCGTGCGCGACGAGCTCGTGCGCGAGCGCATGAACGCCGCCGCCTCGCCCATGCCCTGGAAGGCTCCGAAATAGCCTGCATGTCCCAAAAAGGGACAGGTGCATTTTGGGACATGTGTTGAGAAGGGGCGTCAGATGAAGACGATGGTCGTGAAAATCGGCTCGAGCACCGTGGTGCAGCCGGGTTCCGGTGTGCGCCGCGCGTTCCTCGCCGACCTTGCGCGCCAGGCGTCCGAGCTGCGCAGCCTGGGATGGAACCTTGTCGTGGTGAGCTCTGGAGCCATCGCATGCGGCGCGCCCGCGCTCGGTTTCAAGGCGCGCCCTTCAGACATGCCGAGCCTTCAGGCGTGCGCCTCGGTAGGGCAGTGCGCGCTTTCGGCGGCGTACGACGAGGAATTCCGGCAGCACGGCCTGACCACGTCGCTCGTCCTGCTCACCCGCAACGATACGGCGAGCCGCTCCTCGTACCTCCACGCGCGCGATGCCCTCACGCGCCTCGTCGAGCTCGGCGTGGTGCCGGTGGTGAACGAGAACGATACCGTTGCGGTGGACGAAATCCGCTTCGGCGACAACGACACGCTCGCGGCACTCGTGAGCTGCCTGGCGGGGGCGGACCTGTGCGTCACGCTTTCCGACATCGACGGCCTCTACACGGCGAACCCCTCGCTCGATTCTTCGGCACAGTTCATCGCGCAGGTGGAGCGCATCGATGCCAAGATCCTCGCTTCGGCGGGCGATTCGTCGAGTTCCGTGGGGACGGGCGGCATGATCACGAAGCTGCGCGCCTCGCGCATCCTCATGACGGCGGGTATCCCGAGCGTGATCGCCAGCGGCGAGGCACCGGATGCGCTCGTGGCGCTTGCGCGCGGCGAGGCTGTGGGAACCCAGTTCGTGCCGGCGCGCGAGCCGGCGGACATCACGCCGCGCAAACTCTGGATCGCGCTCGGTGACGCGGCGCATGGCGCGGTGACGGTGGACGAAGGCGCTGCCCGTGCGCTCGTCGAGGGCGGCTCGTCGCTCCTGCCCGTGGGCATCACGGCGGTCGAGGGACGTTTCCGTGCGGGCGACGTGCTCGATGTGCGCGACAGCTCCGGCTTCACGCTCGCGCGCGGCATCGCCGAGGCCGATTCCGATGAGCTTGAGCTCGCGCGCGGCCGCCGCCAGGAAGAGCTCGCCGGCAACCACCTGCTCCGCGCGCTTTCCGAGCGCCCTGCCATCCACCGCGACAACATGATCGTCTTCGCCTAAGTGGGACTTTGGCACCAGGTCTCATAGTCCCACTTCGCTGGAGTGAGACTTTGACACCAGGTCTCTGTGTCCCACTTTTGCCTAAGTCTTTCAGCCAGACCGCCTTTATCCGGCACATTTCGTCTACAAGCGAAATGCTGCCGAAATAAGCTGCTTCGATCGCGCGGCGGCGGTACGAGGTGGGATACTATGTGGTGAACGAATCGAAAACGGGGGAGGAACCGATGCCCGACAGCCAGACCGTCCACCAGTACGTGACCGAACTCGCCAGCGTGGCAAAGGCGGCAACGACACCGCTCGCGCGCGCGACGGACGAAGAGCGTCAAGCGGCGGTGCGCGCCATGGCGGAGGCGCTGCGCGCGTCCGAGCCGCAGATCCTCGCGGCGAATGCCGAGGATATGCGCGCCGCGGAGGCTGTCGGCACGAGCGAGGGCCTGCTCGACCGCCTGCTGCTCACACCGGAGCGCCTCGAAGGCATGGCCGCCGGCCTCGAGCAACTCGCCAGCCTGCCCGACCCGGTAGGTCGCGTGCTCGAGCACCGTACGATCGACTGTGGGCTCGACCTCACGCGCGTCTCCGTGCCGCTCGGGCTCGTCGCCATGGTGTACGAGGCGCGGCCGAACGTTACGGCCGACGCCGCGGGCATCTGCATTCGCACGGGCAATGCGTGCATCCTGCGCGGCGGGTCGCTCGCCCAGCGCTCGTGCGTAGCGATCGCGCGCGTGCTGGCCGATGCCGTCGCCGCCTGCGGTCTGCCCCGCGAGGCTGTGACCATCATCGAGACGACGGACCGCGAGGCGACGGGCGTGCTCATGAGCCTGCGCGGTATCGTCGACGTGCTCATCCCGCGCGGCGGGGCGGGACTCATCGAGCGCTGCGTGCGCGAGGCGTCCGTGCCGGTCATCGAGACAGGCACCGGCAACTGCCATGTGTACGTGCACGAGAGCGCGGATTTCGCTAAGGCACGCGCCATTGTGATGAATGCGAAGACCCAGCGCGTGGGCGTGTGCAACGCATGCGAGTCGCTGCTGGTGGACGAGTCGGTTGCTGCGGCGTTTTTGCCCGAGATGCTTGCCGAGCTCGATGCGGCAGGCGTGACGGTGCATGGCGACGAAGCCACGCGCCAGCTCGCCGATATCATCAACTTCGTGGATGCGACGGACGAGGATTGGGGGCGCGAGTACCTGGCGCTCGAGATCTCCGTGAAGTGCGTGAGCGGCATCGACGAGGCGATCGCGCACATCAACCGATACGGCACGCATCATTCCGAGGCAATCATTGCCGAGGATGCGGAGGCGTGCGAGCGCTTCCTTTCCGAGGTAGATGCGGCGGCGGTCTACGCCAACGCGAGCACGCGCTTCACCGACGGCGGGGAGTTCGGCCTGGGCGCGGAGATCGGCATCTCGACCCAGAAGCTCCACGCGCGTGGTCCCTTCGCGGCCGAAGCGCTCACCACCTACAAGTACGTGGTTCGCGGTACGGGGCAGGTGCGGCCGTAGCCGCCACCGGCCAGTCAGGCCAGCCATTGGGGACGGGGGTTATTGGCTGGTGGCCACCAGCCAATAACCCCCGTCCCCAATGGCTGGCCTCCAAGTGGGTTACTCCGCCGCTTCATCCTTGCCGAACGTGTCGCGGTCGGGGGCGAAACTCTGCATAGCCTCGATGGTGCGGGCGAAGAGCTCATCGAGCTCCCAGCCGAGTTTTTCGGCACCCGAACGAATCACGTCGCGCGAAACGCCGGCGGCGAAGCGCTTATCCTTGAACTTCTTCTTGAGCGACTTCACATTGAAATCCATGACGCTCTTGCTGGGGCGCATGACCACGGCAGCGCCGATGAGCCCGGTGAGCTCTTCCGTGGCGAAGAGGATCTTCTCCATCTGGTGCTCGGGCGCCGGCAGCGAGGTGTTCCAGTCGCTCGTGTGGCTCTGAATGGCACGGATGAGTTCCGGCGTGCCGCCCGCGGCCTCGATGTCCTTGGCGGCGTAGATGGTGTGGTTGTCCGGGTCGTCTGCGTGCTCCTCCCAGTCGAGGTCGTGGAGAAGGCCGACGATGCCCCAGAACTCCTCGTTTTCGGGGTCGAACTCGCGGGCGAAGTAACGCATGGTCTGCTCGACGGTCTCGCCGTGCTCGATGTGGAACGGATCCTTGTTGTGCTCGTTCAGCAGCGCGAATGCCTCGTCGCGCGTGATGTCTGCGGAAAGCTTTTCTGCCATGGCAATCCACCCTTTCTGACATTGGGGACAGTCCCCAATGTCATGACGTTGGGGACAGGTCTTGAGAACCGGTCGGTTTCCTGCATTATAGCGAGCGACAACCGACAGCTTCAACGTTGCGTGCCGGCGCGCCGCATGTAGAGGAGAGGGTAGGGGTTGCTCTGTTCATCAAGGTCGGTGCGCTGGTATGCGACGAACCCCATGTGCTCATAGAAGCCAACCGCCTGCGGATTCTGCTCGTTTACCGTGAGCTCGTTGACATCGAAGTGCTCGATGCCGTACCGAAGCAGTGCGCCGCCGATGCCACGTCCTCGGGAGGTGGGGTCGAGGAAGAGCATTTCGAGCCGCGCGTTCTCGACACCCATGAAGCCGAGGGGATCACGAGCGAGAGATTCGGCAACGAACAGGTGCTCCACGCCGCCGAGTGCTTGGGGAACAAACGGTGCGATAGCGTCGATCTCGGTGGGGGAGAGGAACGTGTGGGTTGCCTCGACGGAGCGTCGCCACAGGCAGCAGAGCGCGTCGATGAGTTCGGGCTTGCGGTCGGTGACTTCTCGAATGGTGAAGTCGGGCGTCATGAGGTTCCCCTCGAATAACATGGTCGTTTTCGTTCAGACCTCAGCGTACCACGGCAGCGAAATCTCCGTCCTGCTCATGCGCGACGTCGACATATTCCGCCACGTTTTCGCCTCAAGATGGAAAAAACTGGCGGAAAAGGTCGACGTCACCAAGCGGCGTAGGGCTCTGAGACCTGGTGTCAGAGTCTCAGACGTCGTCAGGAACCGTGGGACTCTGAGACCTGGTGGCAGAGTCTCACTCGGGGCGGGGGAACCCGGTGAATCCGGTTTGGCGAAGTGCCTCGTAGAGCACCACGGCGGCGGCGTTCGAGAGGTTGAGTGCGCTCACGCGGTAGTCATTCGGGTCGATGAAGTTCCCGCAGATATCTTGCGCGCGGAGTGCCGCGTGCTCGGTGTTTTCATCGGCGGGTTGCTTCCAAGCATCGAGGTTCCCGAGCGCCGCACGATCCTCGAGCATGGGGATGCGCTCGCAACACGTGGCATAGCGGGCGAGCAGCTCTTCCGGCAAACCGGCGCTTTCCTTGCCCAGTACGAGGAAGTCGCCGTCGCGGTACGTGGATTCGGTATACGTGCGCCGCGCCTTCTTGGTCAGAAGGTGCAGGCGCGGCTCGGGCGCGGCCTCGGCGAGGTCGTTGCGGCTCAGGAACTCGTCCCAGCTCTCGTACACGGTTACGTCGAGGTTCGGCCAGTATCCGAGCCCCGCGCGATGGAGCGATCGGTCGTCGAGCGAAAAGCCCAAGGGCCGGATGAGGTGCAGCCGCGTGCCGGTGACGACGCACGTGCGTCCGATGTTTCCCGTGTTCGCGGGAATTTCGGGCTCTAGTAAGACGAGGTTGAACACACGCGGCTCCTTACGTACGTGGGACTTTGAGACCTGGTGCTATTGTCCCACCTGCCGTGGGACTTTGAGACCTGGTGCTATTGTCCCACCTTCCGTGGGACTTTGAGACCTGGTGCTATTGTCCCACCTGCCGTGGGACTTTGAGACCTGGTGCTATTGTCCCACTTCGGGCGCCTCGGGCGCAGGCGGCGGCGTGGGGTCGGCATCGCCCTCCGCGTCGTACTCGTTGAAGTCGTCTTCCCGCCCGATGCCAATCTGGCCGATTTCCGCAATCTGCTTAAGCAGCGGGAGTTCGGAATAATCATCCACCTCGACGCCGCCGAGCACGACGCGGTCGCGCGTTGGGTCGACGGTCGCGGTGAATACGTCAAGCGAAAAACCCGAGAGCGCGAACCCGCAAGCCATGAGTATGAGTCCCAGAGCGAGCATTCCGCTGCTCACGGCAAGGAACGCTTTCTTTGCATTCGACATAAGAACCTCCAGAGTGTGAGGGTGAACGGGGAGAAACAAACGGCGCGGCATGGTGCCTATGGATGGATTTCCACCAACAGGTGGCTTCCGCCCGGCCTACTTCCGCCGCGCGTCGACCCGCCGGAGTCCTCTCCCGTGCGTCCCTTGGTAAACGGAGAGAATGCCTTGCGCAGCCACATGACGGAAACGCGGGCGAGGCTTTTCGTCGCCGCGAACGCCGCAGCTCCTAAGAGCAGCCCCACGCCGAGCATCGAAAGGCCGATGCCGAGAAACGCGATCGCGAAGGCGACGTGCCCTATGAGTACGCCGTCGATAGCAAGCACCCAGAAGATCGGCCCCGTTGCCGCGAAGGCGAGCGCGACCACCCAGACGCTTGCCGCAAGGATCCAGATGGCGGCGTAGATGGCGGCCACCGTGATGACGAACGCCGCGCCGAGCGAGAGCCATATGGGCGAACCCAAGATCGCAAGCACCCAAAGCAGCACCGTGCTCTTTCGACGCGTCTTCGCCACCGCGCGCGGCACCGGTGGGAGGTCATCGAGAATCGCCTCGGCAACCTCGCCGGGTGTTCCCATCGAAGCGACGGCGTCTTCTTCCAACACGCCGTCCTCCATGCGGTCGTCGATCGCCTCGGCATAGAATGCCTGCGCCTCGCGCACCTGGTCGGCGGGCAGGCAGGCGAGCAGATCGCCGAGTCGCTTCAAAAACTCCTGTTTCGTCATGACTGCGCTCCTTCAACGTAGCGGTAGATGTCTTGCACGGCAGGCCAGGCTGCCAGGAATTCGCCAATTCGTTCCTTACCGGCATCGGTGATGCGGTAGTACTTGCGCAGGCGCCCGTTGTGCTCGGCCGAGCGCGCCGTGATGCATCCGGCCTGCTCCAGGCGCTTGAGCACGGGATAGAGCGTCGATTCCGTAAGCTCGAGCGATGCGGGAACGTCCTTCACGATCTGGTAGCCGTACGATTCGCGCGTGTTCACCGTGGCGAGCACGCACGCTTCTATGAACCCGCGTTTGAGCTGTGCTTCCATCGCGTACCTCCTTTCGTCGTATACTATATAACATATAGTATACGACGAAGCAAGGCTTATTGTGCGCCGTACGGTTTTGGCGGAAAATACCGCTAGCAAGCGAAACGAGAGGTCATGCATCACCAAGGAGGCCATCATGTCCCAGAAGATCGACGCATTCGAGTACGCTCCTCACATCATGAAGGAGCTTCGCGGCCACGGCGCGCTCATCACGGTGACGGGCGCGGACGGCGTGGCGAACCCTATGACGATCGGGTGGGGCATGCTCGGCATCGAATGGTCGACGCCCCAGTTCATCGCCTATGTGAACAAGACGCGCTATACGCACGAGCTGCTGGAGCAGGCGAATGAGTTCACGGTGAACGTCCCGCTTCCCGACGCAGACGAGGCGGCGCGCGCCCGTGCGAACAAGATCCTCGCGTTCTGCGGCAGCAAGAGCGGACGCGACGTGCATAAGGTCGAAGAGCTCGGGCTCACGCTCGTCCCGGGCGAGGAGGTAGCCGCGCTCGCGATCAAGGAGCTGCCGCTCACGCTCGAGTGCCGCATCATCTACCGCCGCGACCAGGACATCAGCCTTATGCCCGACGACCTGCGTCTGCGGTGCTATCCTGCCAGCGCGGAGGGCGTGGACATCTACCATACCGAGTACTATGGCAAGATCGTCGCGGCATACATCGCGGAGTAGGCGAGTGCGGTGGAAAAGCGGCAGCGCGACTAGTTCAAATTATTCGTCGTAGAGGCCTCGCTAGTTCACGCTCGCCTCGAACGCGGACTGCACGACGGCGAGCCGCTCCTCGATGTCCTCTTCGCTCACGCCAATCGCTACGGCGAGCTCCTCGACGGATCGACGGTGCGCCTCCTTCAGCACGCGCGCGTAGTAGGTGCTCGGCTTCTTGGCGCGGCGCTCGGCGTCGCGGATGCGGTAGCGCATGGTCTTCGCGACGCGTACCGTGGCAGGCGCGCCCTCTTTGATGAGCTTCTTGAAATACGACTCCTCAAGCGAGCTGTTGCGCTCGGTGAACGTGTCGCATTCGATATCCGCGTAGTTCTCGATAAGATCCTCGGCCACCTCGCGGGAGATGGTCGCATGCAGGCGATCGGACTGCGCAAGCGGGTACTGCATGCGTGTCTTGGCGTGGCCTTGCTTGCATTCGAGGATGATCATGGGCGGCGTCGCGTCCTCTTCGATGCCGGTGACGGTGCAGACGCCCTGCCCGGGGTGAATAACGTGCTCTCCGATACGAAACATGCTTCCTCCAACTCATAAGCTGTCAACATATCTACGATACCACGTTTACGTGCAGTTATGTGGAAAAAGACCACATGATGGCCACATTTTGGAATGTCATAAGACGTTCTCGTGCCCCCACGCAAGTATGATGAGCATCAACCTGGCTGGTTTTTCTCATTTTGGCTTGCGTGTGCTGGCGCTATTTCGCCCATAGTGCGCTGTTATGTGCTAAAGTATGCCCCATGTATGCGCCGGCGCCCTACCCGTCGCCGGCAGTCGCTGTAGCAAGGAGGAACATTCATGCCCGAGAAGATCGAAGAGCTGGTTCGCGCCGCGCTCGCCGCCGCTCAGGAAGCCGGCGACCTGCCCGCATTCGAGCTGGAAGATTGTGGCGTAGAGCGACCCGCCGATACCTCTCACGGCGAGTGGACCTCTACCATGGCGCTCCGCTCCGCGAAGCTCGCCCACCAGGCGCCCCGCGCCATCGCCGAGGCTGTGGTGAAGCACCTGCCCGAGAGCGATGTCGTCGACCACGTCGAGATTGCAGGCCCCGGCTTCATCAACTTCTACCTCTCCGTGGCCGCGAAGAACGCCGTGTTTGCCGAGGCGCGCGAGCAGGGGATGGACTTCGCCCGCTCCAACGTGGGTGGCGGCGTGAAGACCCAGATTGAGTTCGTGTCCGCGAACCCCGTTGGCCCCATGCACGTGGGCCATGGCCGCTGGGCTGCGCTCGGCGACTCCATGTGCCGCGTGATGGAGCACGCCGGCTACGACATCGAGCGTGAGTTCTGGATCAACGACTACGGCAACCAGATGAACACGTTCGGCAACTCCATCTCCAAGCGCTACATGCAGCTTGCCGACATCATGGAGAAGCAGGGCTGTGATATCGACGCCGCCCGCGACTTCCTGGCGCAGGATCGCGACAACTACGTGCAGGACGAGGCCGATGAGCATCCCGACAGCCACCCCTACATGGACGAGTTCACGGCCGACCTGGGCAAGGACTCCTATGGCGGCACCTACATCATCGACGAGGCCGCTGCCTTCTGGAAGAGCGACGGCGACCAGTGGGTGAACGCCGATCCGCAGGAGCGCATGCTTTCCTTCCGTGAGCGCGGCTATCAGAAGATGCTCAAGGATATGAAGGACACCTGTCACGACGTGCGCTGCGACTTCGACGTGTGGATGAGCGAGCGCACCATGTATCAGAAGGACTGGACGGGCACCTCGCCGGTCGAGCGCGCCTACAAGAAGCTCGACGACATGGGCTACCTCTATCGCACGGACGACGGCGCGCTGTGGTTCAAGTCCACCGAGTTCGGTGACGACAAGGATCGCGTCATCCAGAAGTCCAACGGCGACTACACCTACTTCTCGTCCGACATTGCCTACCACTGGAACAAGTTCCAGCGCGTCGACCTGGTTCTCGACATCTGGGGCGCCGACCACCACGGTTACATCGCCCGCGTGAAGGCCGTCTGCGACGCGCTCGGGTACCCCGGACAGTTCGAGGTGCCGCTGGGTCAGTTCGTGAACCTGCTGCGCTCCGGCAAGCCGGTGCGTATGTCCAAGCGCAAGGGCACGATGATCACGTTCCGCGAGCTCATCGACGAGGTCGGCGCCGACGCCACCCGCTACACGCTCGTGAGCCGCTCCTCCAACCAGACGATCGACTTCGACATCGACGCCGTCAAGGAGAAGAGCCAGTCGAACCCCGTGTACTACGTGCAGTACGCTCATGCGCGCATCTGCTCCATCCTGCGCAAGGCCGCCGGCGTCACGCCCGAGCAGGCCGACCTCATGGGTATGGAGAACGTCGCCATCAAGGCCATCTATGGCGACGTGGACTACTCGCTGCTCACCGATCCCACCGAGCTCGCGCTGTCCCGTAAGCTCTCCGAGCTGCAGGATCTTATTGCCGGTTGCGCCCGCGACCGTGCTCCGTTCCGCATTACGCACTACGTCGAGGAGCTTGCGGCCGCGTTCCACAGCTTCTACGCTGCGTGCCAGGTGCTCCCGAACGAGGGTCGTCCCGTGGCGCCCGAGCTCGTGCGTGCGCGCCTCGCTGCGTGCGACGCCGTGCGTTCGGTGATTGCGCTCTGCCTGTCGCTCATCGGTGTGTCTGCTCCGACGCAGATGTAGGGCTTAGCTGAGCCTTTGACCCAACCGGGAAGCCCCCGGCTTTCCCCTTCGCTTGTCCTCGGCGCATGGCCGCCGCCCGGGAAACCGCCTCCGGCGGTTTCCGCGGGCGGCGGCCGCGCCTGCGGAATCGCTCAGGGGAACGCCGGGGGCTTCCCTGCGTCTTCGGGCTCGCCGCGCAGGTGGGGGAATGCGAGGGCGT
>CASFXG010000050.1 GCA_949298635.1 uncultured Coriobacteriaceae bacterium
CTTTTTGGCCGAATAACGCGCTCGCGCACTGGTGCTGGCGGATATCGTCGGGCATATCCGGGGTGCGCGGGCTGCCGGCGAGCGGTGTGGGTGACGGGGTGGCTGCGGGGGCGGCGCCCGTCGCTCCCGTCGCGGCATCCGTCGCGGCCGGGTTGTTCTGCATCTTATCCGTCATGAGAGATACGCCCCCTTATCTGCGCTGCTCACGAGCTTGGCGTAGCGCGAAAGCACGCCCGTGGTGTACTTCGGCGCGGGCGGCTGCCACGCGGCGCGGCGGCTTGCCAGCTCCTCGTCCGAAAGGCGCACGTCAAGCGTGCCCTCGTTGATGTCGATGTCGATGATGTCGCCCTCCTGCACGAGCGCGATGGGGCCGCCGGCCGCGGCTTCGGGCGAGACGTGGCCGATGCACGGACCCTTGGAAGCGCCGGAGAAGCGGCCGTCGGTGATGAGCGCCACGGAGCTCGCGAGTCCCATGCCGCAGATGGCCGAGGTGGGCGTGAGCATCTCGCGCATACCGGGGCCGCCTGCCGGGCCCTCGTAGCGAATGACCACCACGTCGCCGGGGTTGATCTTGCCACCGAAGATGGCCTCGCACGCGGCTTCCTCGCTATCGAACACGCGCGCGGGGCCGGAGTGCACGTACATGGCGGGGTCGCAGGCGCTCTTCTTCACCACGCCGCAATCCGGCGCGAGGTTGCCCTGCATGACCTTGAGGCCGCCCTGCGCGCTGTAGGCGTTTGCCACCTCGCGCACGATCTCGCCATCGGCCTGCGGGCACGCGGCGATCCAGTCCTTCATGCACCCATGGCACGTGCAGGCGTCCTCGCGCAGGAGCCCCGCACGCCCCAGCACGCCCAAGATGGCGGGGATGCCGCCCACGGCGTTCAGGTCCTCGATGTGCAAGGGGCCGGCGGGCGCGATGCGCACGATATTCGGCGTGCGCGCGGAAATCTCGTCCCAATCTTGCATTGTCACGGGGCAACCCGCCGCATGGGCGATGGCCGTGAGGTGGAGCATCGTGTTCGTGGAGCCACCGAAGGCCATGTCGAGCACCATGCCGTTGTAGATGGAAGCCTCGTTCAGGATGTCGAGCGCCGTGATGCCCTTCTCGACGAGCTCCATGACCTGCATGCCCGTCTGCTTGGCGAGGCGGATGCGCTCGGAGTAGACGGCGGGCACCGTGCCGTTGCCGGGGAGCGCGAGGCCGAGCGCCTCGGCCAGGCAGCAGATGGAGTTCGCCGTGAACATGCCGGAGCAGCTGCCGCAGGTGGGGCAGGCGGTGTTCTCGAGCCACGCGCATTCCTCCGGCGTCATGGTGCCGGCCGTGACCTGGCCGACGGCGTCGAAGAGCGTGTTCAGGTCCGTCTGGCAGCCCTTCTTGTCGCGGCCGGCGAGCATGGGGCCGCCGGAGACGAGCATGGTGGGGATAT
Source organism: uncultured Coriobacteriaceae bacterium (assembly GCA_949298635.1). Taxonomy (GTDB): domain Bacteria; phylum Actinomycetota; class Coriobacteriia; order Coriobacteriales; family Coriobacteriaceae; genus Enorma. The sequence continues at coordinate 1,431 of CASFXG010000050.1, forward strand.
TCAGGCGCGCGGCGGCGATGAGCATGCCGGGCACGATCTTGTCGCAGCTGGGGATGAGCACCATCGCGTCGAACTGGTGGCCCTGGATGGCGCATTCCACGGAGTCCGCGATGACCTCGCGGGAGGTGAGGCTGTAGTGCATGCCCTCGTGGTTCATGGCGATGCCGTCGCACACGCCGATGGTGTTGATCTGCAGCGGGGTGCCGCCAGCCATGCGAATGCCGGCCTTCACGGCGTCGGCGATCTGCTGGAGGTGAAGGTGACCGGGGATGACCTCGTTTTGCGCGGAGACGACGGCGACGAGCGGGCGTTCGAGCTCTTCGTCGGTAAGGCCGTCTGCCTTGAGCAGGCTCCGGTGGGGTGCGCGGGCAAGCCCCTTCTTCACGGCATCGCTTCGCAGCTGCATGTGCTCCCTCGCTTTCCTTGTGCCGCCGGCGGGTGCGGTGCCGCGGGCGGTGTGGCTTTGCTGCCGGTATCAGGAAATGCGAGGCTAGGCGCGAGCGCGAACCTCGATGCCCGTAACGGAGGGCTCCGGCGCGGCGTACGTGCGTGCGGCGCGTTCCGGGATCGCCGGGCGCGGACACGCGTTCAGCCGAGCTGCTCGAGGGTATGTTCCCAACGGCACGTCGCGGGTTCTCACGCTCCCCCGCTCGCTGTGGCACACGCCTTTGGTACTCGCCCCGTCATCGCATTTGCTGAGTGTTGTAAGTGTCGCATGGGCGCGGGCGCGCGCAGGCGACAAGCAGCTCACGAAACATGCAGGAAACACTTTGACGCGGTGGAGTGAGACTATGCCACCGGGTCTCATAGTCCCGGAGTGAGAATTTCCGTCCAGGACTCAAATCCTCATGCGGCAGCCTTCAATGCGCCCACGACCTTCATCCTTCCGTGCCAAAAATTGCCGAAACCGTCACGAAGCAGCCTCTCGCACACCCTTCGTGACGGTTTCGGCAATTTTTGGCACGGAGAGCTTCGGCACATAAGCACCCTAACGCCGCCCCTCGCCATCCCATCACTCCCCGAAGATCGCGGCGGCGAGGTCACGGCCAACGCGGCGGGCGGCGATGGCAGCAAGCTCGCCCAGCGCGGTTCCAAGCACGTCGCGCGACGCCTCGTCCAGGTTGCGCGCCGCGTCGCTCACGAGCTGCGGGAACGGCTTTCCGCCAAGGAACACATCCCGGGCATCGCGGGCACCGCTCGCGCCTAGGGCGGCGAAGAGCGCATCCACCACCTGCTCGCATCGTTCGTCATCCATGCCAGCGAGCCATTCGGCCAAAACATCATGGAGCGCCTGAGAGCCATCGCCCAAGCGCTCGGCCTCCGCGAAGTCGTCCCCGTCGTCTGCGATCTCCCACGTAAACACGGAATGCTGCATGATGCCCTGCGCGTTGCTGCGCACCACGCGCGCCGGCACCGGGCAATCGAGCAACATGCCCACCAGTGAATCCTGTGGCATGATGCGCTCGATCTTGCACGTGCGCAGCGTACCAGCACTAGCCGTTGGGGCGTCGGTGGCGCGCATCGCGTCGCCACCGCGCAGCGTGCCGGCATTCGCGGCGGAATCCTCGTCCCCCGCGTCAGCGCGCAAACCCAGACGCGCAAAATCTTCGGCCATGAACCGCCCCGCGCGAAAGCCGGGCGCATCGAGGCACCACACGCGGCTGATGCGCCCTCGCGCACCCGCACTGCAGGTCAGCGCCGCACAGAGCGCCAAGTTGCCGCCTTTGGAATGCCCACCCACGTGCAGGTCGCCCGGCAGGCGCGGCGCCATATGCTCCAGGTACTCCCGCGCGAGCTTCTGCGCCGGCACCTCGTCCCTATACGTCATGTCGAAGTTCTCGCGCCAACCGGTGGCCGAGACATCCGTGCCGCGGAACCCCACGAACGAGAACGCGTTTCTCCAAGTGAACGTCGTCGCCGCGAACTGCGTATGCGATGCCTCGTCGAACACGGAGCGATACCCGCACAGGCGCAGGTCGCGGAAGCGCGGACTCGCCGCGAGCGCCATGAGCAGGCGCCGGATGTCGTCCGGCACGAGCCCGGTGAACATGCCGTCGAAGAGCTCCGACCGCATGAGGCTCGCGAACGTCGTGCCGCGCGCATCGGGTGCGAGCAGCGTGAGCGCGCGGTCGATGAGCGCTGGCATCGCGGACGGCTCCGGTACCACGCCGGCGCCGTCGATCATGCACGCCTGGCTGAGCACCGCCGCGTCGACGGGGCAAAACGGCTTTTGGTCGAACGTCGCGAGCTCGTGTTCCACGTAGTCAAAAAGGTACGGCATGGGTTCCTTTCGTCGTTTGAGCGCTTATACCCATCCCGTCGGGCGCGCCGCCGCGGGGAAGGCTCTCAGGCCAAGGTTCATACGCTCGTCTGACTGTTCGGGCGCCGAGTATGAGTGGGATTTCCGAATCGCGGAGTAGACCACCAAATTAGCCAAGCGTATCCTGCGGTTTTATCCGACAAATCGCTTGGCTACTCGGCACATCTGAAATCCCACTCATACTCGGCGCCCGAACGTTTGAGACCCGGTGAAAACCTGAGATCCGATGACAAGATCCCCCGCCCGTTACGGCATCCTCGCCTGCTAGAGCACGTGAGAAACACAGTCCTGGACTCAGATTCTCACTTCGACCTGCGTGAGAAACGCAGCCCTGGACTCAGGCTCTCACCCGCTAGAGCATCGTCGCGCTGAGCGTGGGCTCGAAGCCGGCGGTGCGCAGCGCGTCCATGATCTGCTCCTTGTGCGCGGTGCCGTACGCCTCGATGGTCACGCGCAGCTCCACGGCGGCGTTGCGGTTCGTGCTCACGAACTGGTTGTGCTCGAGCTTGATCACGTTGCCGTTGACCTCGGCGATCGCCTGCGCCACGCGCACGAGCATGCCCGGGCGGTCCGGCAGCAGCACGCTCACGGTGAAGATGCGATCGCGCGCGATGAGCCCGTGCTGCACCACGGAGGACATCGTAATCACGTCCATGTTGCCGCCGGAGAGAATCGCCGCCACGCGCCGGTTCTCGGCCGGCAGGTGCTTGAGCGCGGCCACCGTGAGGAGTCCGGAGTTCTCGACGATCATCTTGTGGTTCTCCACCATGTCGAGGAACGCCACGATGAGCTCGTCATCCGGCACGGTGATGACGTCGTCGAGGTTCGCCTGCAGGTACGGGAAGACCTTGTCGCCCACCTCAAGCACGGCGGTGCCGTCCGCGATGGTATTGGCAGAGGGCAGGCGCACGGGATGACCGGCCTCGAGCGCAGCGGTGAGCGACGGCGCGCCCTCCGGCTCCACGCCGATCACGCGGATCTTGGGGTTGTAGAGCTTCGCGAACGTCGAGACGCCGCACGAGAGGCCGCCTCCGCCCACAGGCACCAGGATCGTGTCCACGAGCGGCAGCTCCTGGATGATCTCCATCGCGATGGTGCCCTGTCCCGTGGCGAGCACGGGGTCGTTGAACGGATGGACGAACGTGTAGCCGTGTTCTTCGGCAAGCTGCATGGCGTAATCGCACGCCTCGTCGTACACGTCGCCGTAGAGCACGACCTCCGCGCCGTAGCCCTTCGTGCGCTCGACCTTGATGAGCGGCGTGGTGGTGGGCATGACCACGATGGAGCGCGCGCCGGCCTTCGACGCCGCGTACGCCACGCCCTGCGCATGGTTGCCCGCGCTCGCGGTGATGAGGCCGCGGCCGAGCTCTTCGGCAGAGAGCGTCGAGATCTTGAAATACGCGCCGCGCACCTTGTACGCGCCCGTGCGCTGCATGTTCTCGGGCTTGAAGAACACGCGGTTGCCCGTCGCTTGGCTGAAGTACGGACTTTCCACGAGCTCCGTGGTCTGCGTGACTTCCTTGACCTTTTCCGACGCCTGCTCGAAGGCGTCGAGGGTGAGCATCTCGGGCATGGGCGGTTCCTTTCGCGCGTGCGACTCATTTGGGTGACTCATTTGGGGACGGGGTCGTTTTGAGTCATCCGGTCGGAGATGACTCATTTGGGGACGGGGTCGTTTTGAGTCATCCGGTCAAGCGCATTCCAAATGAGTCACCACATGAGTCATACTTTTGTGTAGTAAAGTAGCATACCATCACATGCCGTTTTGGAAGCGAGACGCCTATGTCCGAAACAATTCCGCCTGCGAGTGAAGCCGGTGCGGCCGCAGTGGCCGGTGTGGCCGCCGCGCCTGTAGCCAAGCTTGCAGCCACGCCCAAGCTCGCCACGCCCGCGCCCGTGCCGCCCCTTTTCTCCCTACGCGACGCCCAAGTGGTGCGCGCCGGCCGCACGATTCTTTCCGTCGATCACTTCGATCTGGCAGAAGGCGAGCACGTGGCGCTGCTTGGTCCCAACGGCGCCGGCAAATCGACATTCATCCAGCTGCTCACGCGCGAGATCTTCCCCCTGCACCGCGACGAGCCGCCCGTACGCTTCCGCGGCGCCGCCCGCCCGCTGCTTACGGATATCAAGCAGGCGCTCGGTATTGTGTCCGCCACCATGCACGACCAGGTACGCGTGCACCTGCCGGTAAGCGACATCGTATGCGGCGGCATCTTCGGCACGCTCGGCCTGCCGAACCACGTGGAGGCAACGCCCGCCCAGCGCGCGCAGGCGCTCGACGCGCTCGAACGCCTGGGCATCGCCGACCTCGCCGACCGCGACGTCATGACGCTCTCCACCGGCCAGGTGCGGCGTGTACTCGTGGCGCGCGAGCTCATGAGCGACCCGCGCGTGCTCATCTTCGATGAACCCTGCACCGGGCTCGACCCCGAGGGCATGTACCACGTGCGGAACACCATGAGCCTGCTCGCCGCCGAGGGACGCTCCGTGGTGCTGGTGACGCACTATCCCGAAGACATCATCCCTGCTATCGAGCGCGTGCTTCTTATTAAGGACGCCGAGGTCTTCGCCGACGGCACCAAGGCGGAACTCCTTACGAGCGAGCATATGAGCGAGCTTTTCGGCGTGCCGCTCATCGTGGAGGAACGCAACGGCTGGTACTCGTTGCAGGGGCGGTACTGACGTGACCCAAAAAGGGACAGGTGCATATTGGGACATGGGGGAAGGAGCCGCGGCTCCTTCCCCCATGTCCCAATATGCACCTGTCCCTTTTTGGGTCACTTAAAACGCGGGCTGAGCGGCGCCGCCGAAGGTCTCTTCGAGGTAGGTCTTGAAGTCCTCCGTCTGAAGCACGCCCACGAGCGCGAGGATGCGCTCGTCCTCCGCGAGCTCCGGCGTCGTCACGATGACGTTCGCGTACTCGTCGCGAATGACCTCGGACTCAGCGTCCTCCTGCGCCACGGCATCCTCAAGTGCAAGGCCGGCGTCGATGGCGTAGTTGCCGTTGATCACCGCGAAGTCCACGTCGCCCACGGTGCGCGGCAGCGCGGCGGCCTCCTGCTCGGAGAACTCAAGCGAGAGCGGATTCTCGACAATGTCGTTCGGCGTCGCAGTGATGCCCGCGTCCTCGGCGAGCGCGATGAGCCCCAGCTCCTGCAGAAGCAGCAGCGCGCGGCCCTCGTTGGTGGGATCGTTCGGCACGCCGAACGTCGCGCCCTCGGCCACGTTCTCGATATCCGTCGAGCGACCGGGGAACACGGCCATGGGTTCGAAGTGGATGCGGCCGGCGTTCACCAAGTCCGTGCCGTTCTCCTCGTTGTAGTTGTTGAGGTAGTTGATGTGCTGGAAGTAGTTCGCGTCGAGCGTGCCATTCGTGGTGTCGCGGTTGGGCTGGATGTAGTCCGTGTACGGCTCCACCACGAGCTCGATACCCTGCTCGGCGAGAAGCGGAGCGGCGTACTCCTCGAGAATCACCGCATGGGGGCTGGGACTCGCGCCCACGGTGAGCGTCTGCGGCTCGGCGGCAGCGGAACCGGCGGCGGCAGAGCCTGCAGGCTCATCGGAGCCACCGCAAGCAGCGAGCGGAGCGGCAGCCACAATCGCAGCGGCACCAGCGAGGACGGAACGACGGGAGACGAAATTCGAAAGCACAGACATGGGGACTCCTTCAAATAAAAGCCAGTATTACTGAGTAGACGACGAACGATGATCGATCTTGCGCGCAATGACGTCGCACACGCTCTGGATCACCTGAACGAGCACGATGAGCAGAACGACGGTCACGATCATCATCTGGTCTTGATAGCGGTAGTAGCCGTAGCGGATAGCGATGTCGCCCAGGCCGCCGGCACCCACGGCACCCGCGATGGCGGTGTAGCCCAGCACGGCGATGAGCGTGATGGACACGCCGCGCACGATGGACGGCAGCCCCTCCGGCAAGAGGGCGGAGAACACGACGCGCGGGATGCTCGCGCCGCACGCCTCTGCCGCCTCGACGGATTCGCGCGGAACCTCGGCGAGCGACTGCTCGATCATGCGCGCCACGAACGGCGCCGTCGAGACCACGAGCGGCGGAATCACGCCGAGCACGCCGGACGTGGTGCCCACAAGCGCCTCGGTCACGGGCATGATGGAAATGAGCAAGATGATGAACGGCAGCGAACGACCGATGTTCACCACCCAGCCAAGCACCGCGTTGAGCACGGGCATGGGGCGAAGCGACCCAGGCGCGGTGAGGTAGAGCACCACGCCGAGCACGATGCCCAGCACGTAGGCGATCGCGGTGGAGACGAAGAGCATGACGAGCGTATCGCCGAGGCCTTCGGCCAGAAGCTCGCCGTACTCTGCAACAAATTCGGTCACGAAGCTAGGCATCCCAATCAACCCTTTCGAGCAGCACCTTGGCCGCCTGGCTCTGCGGCGCGGCGAAGACGTCCGCCACGCTCCCCTGCTCAACCACGCGTCCGTGCTCCAGCACGGCGACGTTGCGGCAGATCTTCTCGACCACGCCCATGGAGTGCGTGATCACGATGATCGTGACGCCCGTGGTGCGGTTGATCTGGCGCAGGAGCTTCAAGATGGTGTTCGTACTCGCGGGGTCGAGCGCGCTCGTGGCCTCGTCGCACAGGATGTACTCCGGGTCGCATGCGAGCGCACGGGCGATGGCCACGCGCTGCTGCTGGCCGCCCGAGAGCTGGGAGGGGTACGACTGGGCTTTTTCGGCCAAGCCCACCATCTCGAGCAGCTCGAGCGCGCGCTTGCGGTTTTCGGCCGTGACGCGGCCCGTCGCCGCCTTGTAGGGGAAGCAGACGTTGTCGATGACCGTCTTTTGGGCGAGCAGGCCGAAGTTCTGGAAGATCATGGCCACGCGGCGGCGATACGCGCGCAACGCGGCGCCTGCGAGGCCGGTCACGTCCTGGCCGTCGACGACGATCTTTCCCGACGTGGGGCGTTCCAGCAGGTTGATGCAGCGCACGAGCGTGGACTTGCCCGCGCCGCTCATGCCGATAATGCCCATGATGTCACCGTCTTCGATGGCGAGTGAGACATCGTCGAGCGCGTGCGCCTGGCCGGCAGCCGTGCTGAAGGTCTTGGTGAGATGTTGGATTTCTATCACGGGATAGCTCCGCTCGATGATATGGTCCTGAAAAGCGGCGGCGCGCTGGCACCGCCCGGCGGGTCGTCCCCCGCCGGAGACGACCTAGCGAAGGCGCCCGGTCTCCCCATGCGCGCGACGGTTGCGCGGCATGGCAAAGTGCCCGGGCGAGGGCATCTCCATGACCATCATCATCGCGATATGTGCGGCAACCGTAAACATAACGGTTAGAGTAGCAGGGCGCTTTAGCAGATGCAAGCGCGCGCCCGAAAATAGGGGGCGCGCAAACAAGTCGAAACCCGATACCGCCACCGTGCGCCTATGGGACATAGCAATCGGGCCGGGATACGGTACGGTTTACGAAGTGAGTGCTTCGATTCGGGATTCCCAAGTAGACCGGTACACACCTATAGCAAAACAGCAGGTACAGAAATTGTCACCACAGCGGTATACAAAGCGGATTTGATTTCTCACACACACTTCGCGAAATAGGGGTATCTGAGTCAGCTTGGGCGAGCCTCAGCTGCCCCTATTTGGATCAAAAACAGCCTGTCCACCCTGCCCTGCCGTATGAAAAACGGCGCGGCGAAGCGGGATTTCCGCTCCGTCGCGCCGGACAGAACTGCAGATTGGAACCGAGATGAACGCAAGGACGGCCTACTCGGCGGTCTCCTGCGCGTGCTTGTGGCTCGCGGCGTACTCCTCACGCGTCATGACATCCTCGATGCGCAGGTTGATGCCGGCGACCTCGAGACCCGTCATGGCCTCCAGGCGCTCGGTCACGCGCGCCTTCACGTCCTCGAAGATGGCGGGCGCGTAGGCGCCGTACTCGATGATCACGGAGATGTTGACGATCACGCGGTTGTCGTCGGTCACCTCGACCGAGACGCCCTTGGTGAGGTTCTCGGCGCCGAGGGTCTCCTGCACGAAGTGCATGAGGTTGCCCTTCATGCCCAGCACGTGGTCGGCCTCGCGCGTCGCGATCGCGACGATCTTCTCGATCACGCCGTTGGAGTAGGTGAGCGAGTCCTCCGAGTCGAGGTCCTCGTCCCCCTCGTCCGTCTCGTCGTCCTCGACGAGCTCGATTCCGTTTGCGGCGGCGTCATCCACCGCATCGGTCGTATCGGATACGGTAGCCTCGAGTTCGTCGTCAGGTGCGACCTCGACCTTGAGTTCATCGGTCATGGGATACTCCCCCTTCTCGTTTGCGCGGCGCACTCGCCGCGAAGCCTTGCGTACGTGAGCGGGAGCGCCGCCTAGCGCTTGCCCGAGAACAGACGTCTGAAGAAGTTGACGATGCCGTTGTCTCCATCGCGAATCTGGCCGAGCGTGGCGCCGACGCCCGCGAAGACGGCGATGACGATGGTCGCCCACAGGCCGAGCGTCAGGATCAAGATGGCGAGGATGAAGCCGATAAAGCCATAGAGCACCGTGTAGTGATGCGAATCGGCGTACGCCCACACCGAGGCGCCAAGCCCCTTGATGAAGCCGATGGCATCCTCGTCGATCGAGCGCCGCGCGCGCTTGGGCTCCTCGGGATGCTCGAAGTCCTCGGCATCAACGGGGGCCTGATCGATGGACAGCTTGGGAGCCGCAGACGCTTTGCGCCTCTCGGAGCTCGCGTTATTGCTCATCTGGGACCTCCTTGGTCACAATCGTGGTCTTGCTCGGCAAGAAGCGCACACGCACCTCGGTATCGGTCGTGCCGAGCAGGCGCTCGCAGGCGTCGCCCACGCGCGCCCGCATCCGCTCGGCCAAGCGGTCGAGCCCCTCGTCTTGGAAGGCGATGGCCTCGACGGTCAGCCGCACGCGCTCGCGGTCGCGACCCGCGATGCGGCCCGTGACCGACTCGATGAGCACGTCGTCGGCCTCCGCGGAGCGCCGCGCCGCCGACGTGATGGCCGCAAGGCTCACCTCGATGGCGGGGTCGCCCCCAGGGTGCACGCAGGCGGGTTCGGAGCGCTGAACATAGGTGGCGATCACGTTTACCAGCACGCCCAGCCCGAGGATGCCAAGCGCGACGAAGGCGGCGATACGGCCGGCGAAGGTGGAGAGCAGGGCCTCGACGCGATCGGCCCAGGTGCCCGTCAGCAGACAAACGGCCGCGCCGACGACCGCCGCGCCCGCCAGAAGGTAGGCGGTGGCGAGAAGGTTTCTGAACACGCGCATCGCCAATTCCCCCTTTCGCGTCCCTGCGGGGCGGCGAGCGACGCGCCCCATGGGTTTAGGTATACCCCGCGGCGGCCGTTCGCTTGCAGCCGCCCCGTGCGTGCGCATACAACCAAAGAGCCGGGCCTGCGGCACGCGTCGCAAACCCGGCTTTCACATGAACTATCCTGCGAAGGACAGGCACCGCATGGGGCCTACTCCTCCTCCAGGGCGGCGACGACCTCGTCGGTCATGTTCATGGTGTGGTAGACGTCCTGGACGTCGTCGAGGTCCTCGAGGCGGTCGATGAGACGCTGGACCTTCTTGGCGTCAGCCGGGGTCACGTCGGTCGGCGTGGTGGGAACCATGGTGAGCTCGGAGCCCTTGACCTCGATGCCCTGCTCCTCAAGACCCTTGGAGACGGCCATGAGGTCACCGGGATTGGTCCACACGACCCACTCGTCGCCTGCGTCCTCGTAGTCGTCGCCACCGGCCTCGGCGACGGCCATCATGAACTCTTCCTCGTCGCCCGCGGCGCCGTTGGACATCATGTTCTCTTTCTTGTCGTTGGGGTCAACGATCTCCTTGGCGACGACGACCTGGCCCTTGCGCTCGAACTGGAACGCAACGGAGCCGCTCGTGCCGAGGTTGCCGCCCGCGTGGCTGAATGCGGAACGGACGTCGGCGGCGGTGCGGTTGCGGTTGTCGGTCAGGCACTCGAGGTAG
>CASFXG010000051.1 GCA_949298635.1 uncultured Coriobacteriaceae bacterium
CACTTTGGGGACGGGTACGTTTGTGTCGAAAACGACACAAACGTACCCGTCCCCAAAGTGACGCGACCCCGAAGTGACGCCTAGAGGCGGGCGGCTTCCTCGGCAATCTTGCGCGCGGCATCGCGCGTTTGCAGCAGCTCACGCGAGCGCGTCTTCAGCGCTTCAACTTGGCTCGAGAGCATGACAGCATCGACGACGCCCCACACCGCGACCATGGACGAAATCGAGGCGATCATCGCACCGAGGCCGCCGCGCACGCGCAGGAACAGGAACGCGACGATTGCGGCCACACCCGCCATGACGAGCATTGAACGGCGCCGTTCGCGCATCGTACGCAACTGCGCCACCACCGCGAGGCGGGCGGTCTCCGCCGCGCGCGCACGCGCCGTCGCTTCGAACAGAATCGCCTCGGGGGAACTATCAGCGGACACCCGCCCCTTGCGCCGAGACGCCGAACCCCCGCGCGAACCTGCGCCCGCGGCCTTCAACAGCACGTCCCGCGCCTCGTTGATGCGCTTCATCTGCTGTTCTGCACGCGTGCGCAGGCGCTTGTTCTCACCGAACTTATCGGGGTGAAGCATCTGCGCGAGCTCGCGATGCGCCGCCGAGATCTCCGCACGCGACGCACCGGGTTCGAGTCCCAGTACGCTCAGTGCCTCATCGCGCGTCATAGGCACCTCTCATGTACCGCGGAAAATGACTCACGCAAACCCGTCCCAAATGACTCACAGCGCGCCGAGCTCGCCCACCACATGACCGATGCGCTCCTCGGGCTCGAGCACGGGCACGCCTTCGTAGCGGAAGAAGCGCGCGGGGTCGTGCATCAGATCCTCGAGCGGCACGAGCACGAAATCGCGCTCACCGAGCTTGGGGTGCGGAAGGCGCAGCTTGTCGCCGCCGTGCGTCTCGCCATCCATCCACAGAAGGTCACAATCGATAACACGAGGACCGTTCGGCCGCGCGTTCTTCGTACGGTTCCTACCCAGCTTATTCTCGATCTCGAGCAGCTCGTCCAGAAGCACCGTCGGCGCGAGCTCGGTCTTGATCTCGATCACGGCGTTCGCGAACGGCGCCTGACGTGTCTCGTAGGCGGGCTCACTTTCGTAGATGCGCGAACAATTGGAGACGCAGGTGAGCGGAATCTCAGCGATGAGGTCACGCGCCGCGCGGATGTTATCCAGACGCTGTCCCTTGTTCGACCCAAGCGCCACGAACGCACGGCGCGGCTGCGGGCGCGCAACGGACCAAAAGCCGTTCAGGAACTGCGCGAACCCCGCGACGTTGTGCACGCGCACGATGTTCGCCCCGTTCTCGATCGCACCGAGGCACACGCCGAACGTCGCTGCGTCGCGATCCGCCGCCTCTTCTACACCGGACACAGCGCCCACGAACCGCTTGCGCGAAACCGCGCACAGAAGCGGATAGCCCAGCGACGCCATCTTGGCGGTCTCACGCTGGATGATGATGTCTTCGTTTGTGGACTTGCCGAACCCGGCACCGGGGTCGATGCAGATGCGCTCGCGCGCCACGCCCGCACGCATGAGGGCGCGCGCCTGATCAGAAAGGAAGCCCATGATACGGCGCATGATGGGTGCGGAGTCCGGCAGGGTGAAGCGGCGAAGCTGGGACGTGCTCACGTAGGCTTGCGCCTGCCGCGCGGCACGGTTCATCACGATGGCGAGCTCGTCGGTCATAACCGTTCCGGAGCCCGTCTCCGGCGCGCTCCCGGAGCCCGCGGTCTCTTCCAACTCCTCGGCGCCCTGCGCGCCTTCGCCAGCATCGGAACCGTTCGGCATCTCGGCGAACGGAAGCTGCTGCTGCACGAAACCGCCCGAAAGCTTCGGCGTGCCCAGGAGCCTCGTACGCGAACGCTTCGAGCCCTTGCCGCTCTTCGCGGCAGCCGCCTCTTCCTCCGCCTCACGAGCCCGCTCGGCCATATAAGCCGCCGCCGTGGTATCGAGCTGCACCGCGGTGCGCGTGTGCGCGGGTTGATCCGACACCTCGCCCGCATGCACGATGATGACGCCGCACGTACTGCTCTTCACGAACTCGACCATCTGTGGGTCGGTGAAGCCGGTCACGTCGTTCACGATCGACGCGCCCACGCGCACGGCCGCCTTCGCAACCTCGACGTGCCGGGTGTCGATGGAAACGATCGCGCCGCGCTGGGCGAGCGCACGCACGACGGGCAGGACGCGACGCGCTTCCTCGTCGGCGTCTACCGGGCGGAACCCGGGTCGCGTCGACTCGCCGCCCACGTCGATGATGTCCGCCCCCGCGTCGAGCATCGCGACGCCATGGGCGATGGCCGCCTCGGGATCGAAGTGCTCACCGCCGTCGCTAAACGAGTCTGGCGTGACGTTGAGCACGCCCATGATGCGCGGGCGGTCGAATGTGAGGGTATAGTTTCCGCAGCTCCACGCTTTGACATCTTGAGCCATGAGGGATCCTTTCGAAAATCCGCAGTGCCCCTATTGTATCCAGTCTGGCGACGCCGACGCACCACCCCACAGAGAACGCAGAGGCCGTCTCCCCTGCTCCAAACATGATTGAAGGCAGCCCAGCTGACTGTCCTCATGCCGAGGGCAGCCGCCCCTAGAAGGAGAACGCCCGGGCGATGTCGCAGGAGATGAGAATATCTGCTTGCGCATCTTGCGGCGTCGCATCGCGATTCACGATGACAAGCGTGTCGCCTTGGAAATACCGGGTGAGCCCCGCCGCAGGGTACACCACAAGCGAGGTTCCACCGATGATGAGCATGTCTGCCCGAGCGATTGCGCGCACCGCCCCTTCAATCACCGTTTCGTCGAGCGGCTCCTCGTAGAGCACCACGTCGGGCTTAATAACGCCCCCGCACGCCGGACACCGGGGAATCCCCTCCGCGTCCTCGAGCTCACGCGAGGTCATCTGCTCCGCGGCGTACACCGCGCCGCAGCGCTGGCAAATGTTGCGGTGCACCGAACCGTGAAGTTCCCACACGCGCTTCGACCCGGCAACTTGGTGCAGGCCGTCGATGTTCTGCGTCACCACGGCGTCGAGTTTGCCCATGCGTTCAAGCTCAGCAAGCTTCAGATGGCAGGCGTTTGGCTTCGCGTCGAGCGCGATCATGCGCTCACGGTAGAAGCGGAAGAACTCCGACGGATGCGCCTCGAAGAAGGAATGCGAGAGCATGGTCTCCGGCGGGTATGCGAAGTGCTGGCTATACAAACCGTCGACGCTGCGGAAATCGGGGATGCCGCTCGCCGTGGACACCCCAGCCCCTCCGAAGAAAACGGCGTGCTCATGTTCGTCGAAGAGACGGGCGAGGGCTTTGGCCGCCTGCGCTGCGTCGGTGATGGGTTCTGCGTGTCGTGCCATGGCATCTCCTCAAATCGTTGGAGCCGCGTGCTTCAGCACGATATCATGATATACCGATACGAACTGGCACCCCGACCTTGGAGCCGCTATGAAATCCTATTCGTTCGCCTCGTGGAACGTGAACGGCCTGCGCGCCGTATTGAAGAAAGAGCCGAGCTTCGAAGAGATCGCACGCGAGCTCGATGCGGATATCCTCGCTCTGCAGGAAACGAAGCTGCAGGAAGGCCAGGTTGAGCTCGAGCTTCCCGGGTACACCCAGGTATGGAGCTATGCCGAGCGCAAAGGATATTCGGGCACGGCAGTTTTCACGCGCGAGGAGCCGCTTTCCGTCCGTCGCGCCGACAGCCTCATGCCGTATGCCGGCGAGGGAGCCTCGGCCGACCTGGTGGCGGAGGCGGTAGCCGAAGGTCGCGTGTGCGCGCTTGAATTCGAGAGCTTCTGGTTCGTGGACGTCTACACCCCCAATGCTAAGGAGGGGCTCGCGCGCATCGAGTGCCGCATGGCTTGGGACGACGCATACCGCGCGTTTTTGAAGGGACTCGAGGAGGAGACCGGAAAGCCGGTCGTTACCTGCGGCGACTTCAATGTCGCGCACGAAGAGATCGACCTCAAAAACCCCAAGAGCAATCGCGGCAACGCCGGCTTCTCGGACGAGGAGCGCGGCAAGTTCACCGAACTTCTCGGTGCTGGCTTCACCGATACGTTCCGCTTGCTCCACCCCGACGAGGCGGGCGCCTACAGCTGGTGGAGCTACCGCTTCAATGCCCGCAAGAACAATGCAGGCTGGCGCATCGACTATTTCTTGGTGAGCGATGCAATCGCGAGCCAGGTGCGCGAGGCGGGCATCCGAAGCGACATCTTCGGCAGCGACCACTGCCCCGTCACCCTGCGCATCGACCTCTAGCGGCAGCCAACACTTTGGGGACGGGCTGCCATGCAAAATTACCCCAGCGACTTTTTTACATTGCTGAACACGTCCTTGCCGAGTGCTCCTTCCCCACAATGTAAAAAAGTCGCTGGGGTAATTTTGCATGGCAGCCCGTCCCCAAAGTGTCCCAAAATGCACCTGTCCCCAATTGGGACATTCGAAGCGTTAGAGCGTCATGTTGGGATCGGCGTCGATGCTCAGTGGCGCGAATTCGCCGCGTTCGAACTTACGGCGGGCAACCTCGGCGATCATCGCGGCGTTATCCGTGCAGGCACCCTGGGGCGGAAGCGTTACGCGCACTCCCTGACGCCCGAGCTTCTTCACCATCATCTCGCGCAGGTGCGGGTTCGCGGCCACGCCGCCGCCGATGCAGTATTCGCGCGCGCCGGTTTCGCGCAGTGCTGCCCACGCCTTCTTATATTGCACGTCGAACACAGCAGCTTCGAATGAGGCAGCAAGATCGGGCAGGTGAATGGTTCTCCCGGCAGCCGTCTCCTGCTCGATGTAGCTCACTACGGCCGTCTTCAGCCCAGAAAGGGAGAAGCGGTAGTCGCCCTTGCGGTTGAGCGCGCGCGGGAAATCGATCGCCTTTGGGTCGCCCGTCTCGGCCAAGCGCGAGATTATGGGTCCGCCCGGATACCCGAGCCCCAACGCCTTCGCCACCTTGTCGAACGCCTCGCCCACGGCATCGTCGAGCGTCTCGCCGAGCACCTGGTAATCACCCCAGTCGCGCACGTACACGAGCATGGTGTGCCCGCCCGAAACCAGCGTAAAGATGAACGGCGGCTTGAGATCCGGCTGAGCGAGTAAGTTTGCGAACAGATGCCCCTCTAGGTGATTCACCGCGATGAGCGGCACGTTTGCAGCGTATGCCATGCCCTTGGCAAACGCCACACCCACCACGAGCGCGCCCACGAGCCCCGGTCCCTGCGTCACGCCGATTGCCGCAAGCTCTGCAGGAGCCACGGCGCCACCAGAAAGGCCAAGCGCCTGCCCCGCTTCCTCGAGCGCCGCATCGATCACGCCCACGATAGCCTCTACATGTTTTCGCGAAGCAATTTCAGGCACGACGCCACCGAACCGCGCATGGAAGTCGATCTGCGTCGATACCTGATTGGCGAGCATGGTCCCCTCGGCGTCGATAATCGCCGCCGCGGTCTCATCGCACGAGCTTTCGATGGCGAGCACGAGCCTGCGGCGCGCAAGCTCTGCCATCTCCTCGTCCGTCCGCTCCGGTACCGCAAGTGGCCATGCGCGCATAACGGCAGCCGTAGGCTCAGGTGATGCTGCGTCGACCGGCAGCACGAGCGGCAGCTCCGCCTTCATGATGACGGCGTCCGCGCCGCGTCCGTAATAGCCCGGCCGTACGCCGGCACGGGCGAAGCCGAGCGCCTCATACAGCGCGATCGCCGGGCTGTTTCCCGCCTCGACCTCGAGCGACGCCGTCGTGCAGCCGAGCATCTGCGCATCGTAGCTCACATGTGAAAGCAGCTTGCGCGCGATACCCGCGCGGCGGTGCTCCAGCGCAACCGCGACGTCAAGGATCTCGATATCGCGCTCGACCACCATGCCGCCCGCGAACCCGACGAGTTCCCCGT
This sequence comes from uncultured Coriobacteriaceae bacterium, assembly GCA_949298635.1. Taxonomy (GTDB): domain Bacteria; phylum Actinomycetota; class Coriobacteriia; order Coriobacteriales; family Coriobacteriaceae; genus Enorma. The sequence continues at coordinate 5,884 of CASFXG010000051.1, forward strand.
CATCGTGCGCCACCCACCAGCTGCGCGGCACGGCGGGCTCCACGAGCTCGCTCAGGAACTGCTCCGCGCTCCAGGGCGTATGCGCGGCGCCCTCGAAACAGGCGCGCTCTAAGCGCTCAACGGCCTCGGCATCGGCCGGCCCCATGGGGCGGAACTGCAGATGTCGCCCGGCGAGTTCCTCCGCGACCCCGCTGATCTCGCTCCGCGCGCTCTGCTGGAGCCCCAGGCGCTTGCGCTCGTTTTCCTCCGCATCGGAAAGGCGCGTGTAGATGGGGAGCACGAGCGCCGGGTCACCGGTGCCCAGCGGCTCCCCCACGCGCTCAGCCGCGGCGCGCCACGCGAGGACGAGCCCCTCGCCGCTCGGCCACCACAGGCTGCGGTCGAGGCGCGTCGTGAGCCCGGCGGCCTCGAAGCGATTCCCATAGCGCACGAGCCCGTCTCCCGTGAGCTGAAGCGCGGCGGCATCGGCGCGGGCCGCCCATTCCTCTACGGCAGCAGCAGCCTTTACCACCCGTTCGCGATCGAACAGGCGGTGCGCACCATCGTCGTCCAAACGATAGAGCGCGGGATACACTTCGCCGCGCATGGCATCCGCCGCAACGCCCAGCAGTCCGCGCACGCCGGCCAGCCACGCGGTCCACGCGCTCGCATCGAGGGTCGATACCCCATAGAGCGGCACGTTCGCCCCGTACGCCAGACCCTTTGCTGTGGAGATGCCAATGCGCACGCCGGTGAACGACCCCGGCCCGCGGCCGACCACGTACGCATCGACATCTCCGCGCGCCAGCCCCGCCTGCGCGAGCGCCGCGTCGAGCGTGGTAACGAGCTCTACGTTCGCATGGCGTCGGCACAGATGGTCGCCCGACGCAAGCACGTCAATCGCGCCGCCCGCACTGTCAATGCGCGCGACCGTGCACGCGAGCATGTCCGTCGACGTGTCAATCGCTGCAACGAACTTGGTTTCGGTAGCGTTGTTCATCTTACTTGCCCTCGATGTTTTGGCTCACAGCATCGTCAATCGCCTGCGCGAGCGCCTCCGCCCGACTCCCATGCGGCTCCAGCGTGATGCGGCGCGTCGTCTCGCCCATGCGCTCGATCACCACGCCCAGGAACTCGTCGGTCAGCTCGTCCTGGAACTGCTCGCCCCATTCAAGCAGGCACGCGCCCTCGTAGCCCAGCACGTCGAAGATGCCGGTATCCTCGAGCTCATAGGCGTGCTCGAGCCGGTATAAGTCGAAGTGGAAGAGCGGGATACGTCCGCCGTCATGCACCGCCATGAGGGCGAACGTGGGGCTCGTCACCGGGTGCTCATCGCCCAGGCCGCGTGCCACGCCCTTGGTGAAATGCGTCTTCCCCACGCCAAGACCGCCGGTAAGCACGAGCACGTCGCCGTCCGCGAGCGCAGGAGCAACGAGCTCGCCCAAGCGCTCGGTATCTTCTTGCGACGCGCTCACATACGCGAACGCAGCCTCCCGCTCCAGCGCCATGGCTACTCCTTGATCGAGGGAAGCGGCGAGGCGGCATCTTGAGCGTCCGCCGTACCCATAGATGCGCCCGCGGGATGCCGCGCGAGCCAGTCGCCCAGCATGCGGAAGTCCTCCTCGAGCAGCTCCTGCCAAGCCGGATTGCGCAACGCCGCAGCCGGGTGGAACGTCGGCATGACGGTGAAGTGCCCCGTCTGATGGAAGCGGCCGCGGAGGCGCGTGATGCCTGTCTCGGTTTTCAGCACGAAATGCGTCGCGGGGTTGCCAAGCGTCACGATCACATCCGGCCAAATGCTGCGAATCTGTTCGCGCAGAAACGGCGAACACGCAAGCACCTCGTCGGGCTTGGGATCACGGTTTCCCGGCGGGCGGCATTTGAGCACGTTCGCGATGTAGATCTCGTCTCGCGTGAGCCCGGCAAGCGAGAGAATCGCGTTGAGGTTCTCGCCGGCGCGTCCCACGAAGGGCTCTCCCTGCAGGTCTTCGTTGCGCCCCGGAGCCTCGCCCACGAACATGACGCGCGCATGCGGGTTTCCCACTCCAAAGACGATGTTCGTGCGCGTCTGGCACAGCTCGCACAAGCGGCAGTCCCCCAAAACGGCGCGAATCTCCTCGAGCGAAACCTCACGCGGCTTTTGCTGCTCATGGCCGGGAATGTGCATGATGCCCATGTGGACTCCTTGCTTGCGCCGCACACCTCGATGCGGCTCCGTTATCTCGTCTTTCGTCGCCAGCTATCCCTGTGTCGAATCCAGTCAAACACCGGACAGCGCACGTCGACGTTACAGGTACACCTTCTCCAACCGCATGCCGAAATCGCATGCGACCTCGTAGTTGATGGTACCGCGCAAACGCGCCATCTCGTCCATGGTGATTTCCGCATCACCGTCGCGGCCGATAATCGTCACAATGTCACCGTGCTCCGCCTCGGGGATCTGGTGAATGGGCGTCTGCTGAATGGCGAACATGCACTGATCCATGCAGATGTTTCCCACCTGGCGCACTCGCTCGCCGCGATAGAGCACGTCCATGCGATTGGAGAGCACGCGGGAAAGGCCATCGGCATATCCCAACGGAATCGTACAAATCTGCACCGATGTGCGCGGAACGCGGTAAGTGAATCCGTAGCTCACGCCCTCGCCCATGGCAGGATGTGTCGTGCGCGTGATGCGCGCCCGCACACTCATGACCGGCTCGAGCGGCATGCGCGTGGCAGCCGCCTCGCACGGCTGCAAGCCATACAAGCCGATACCCACGCGCACCATATCGTAGCGCGTCGTGGTGTCGAGCATCGTTGCGGGCGTGTTGTCGCAATGCACCGTCCCGCAGTCGAAGCCGGCATCGCGCATGGCGGATACCGCCTCGTCAAAGCGCTTGCACTGCAGTTTGTAATCCCAGCCGTCGACATCGTCTGCGGTTGCGAAGTGCGTGAACACACCATCACACTCGAGTCCGCGATGGAAATCGATGCTGCGCCGGAACTCCACGACCTCGGTATAGTGGACACCGATGCGGTTCATACCCGTCTCGATAGCAAGATGGTACGCGCCGACAGTACCTGCCTGCACTGCGCCCTCGCCATATGCCAAGGCGAACTCGACCGTGTAGACCGTCGGCATGATGCGATGCTCAAGCAGAAGGGGAATCGCCTCTACCGGAGGTTCGCTCAACAGCAAAATGGGAGCCGAGATGCCGCCTTCGCGAAGCCGCACGCCCTCCATGACCGTCGCGACGGCGAACATGTCGGCGCCGACAGAGTGCATCACGCGCGCGCATTCGATAGCTCCATGTCCGTAGGCATCGGCTTTGACCACGCAACACAGGCGCTGGCGCGGCCCCAGCAGGTTCTTGTAGGCACGCACGTTCCGTCGAAGCGCACCTCGGTCAATCTCAACCCACGCCCAGCGCGTTTCGGGCATCTTCATCATCGACATGGCAGTCTCACGCCCCCTTTACCCCAGAGGCGGCATCGCCCTCGCTGAGTCCTTTGAGTGCCTCTTCTTCGGCAAGTGCCATGGCATCGCCTATCACGTCGATCAGATCCGTCGCGATGACGCTCTTCTCACCGTAACGCTCCGCTGCGATGAATCCCGTGAGAGAGTGGAGCGAGACCGCATAGGAGCACAGCAGCTCCCAAGGGCCGTCGTAATCATGATTGAGTGCAAGCGTGCCCGCCAGGATACCAGAGAGCACATCGCCGGTTCCCGCAGTGGAAAGCGACGCCGGTCCGGAGAGCGGCAGCAAGACCTTCTCCACGCCTGCGACCGCCGTCACCGGCCCTTTCGCCACAACGATAAAATCGTCGGATCCCGCCGCCCAGAGCAAGCGCTGGGCTGCCTCGATAGCGCTTCCCAGATCGGCGACCGCATCGCTCGCCACCAAACGGGAAAGCTCGCGGTAATGAGGCGTGAGAACAAGCGGGGCTTCGCGCCTATAGAGCTCTGGCGTCTTATCGAGTCCGCCAATCGAGAGCTTCGAGAGGCAATTGAGCGCATCGGCGTCGAGCACGAGCGGCACATCGAGCTCCAGCAAGCCGGAAACCACGTCTATGCAGCCGGCAGCTGTCGTGATGCCAGGCCCGCACAGCACACAGGAGAACTTCTTGGCCGCCTCGCACACGGCACGACGAGCCGCAGCACCGAACGCGCCGCGGGAATCAGCTGGTATGTCGATAACGGGTACCGAAGGCAGAGCCATGCGGATAAGGTTCGCACAGGTAGCAGGAGCGGCAACAGCAACATATCCAGCGCCGGCACGCGCAGCAGCCTTCGCTGCCATCATCGCTGCACCGGGGTATGTGCTCGAGCCAGCCACGACAAGCACCGAACCACGTGAGTACTTGTCGATGTTCGACGGCAGGGGCGCCAGGAAATCGATAAGGTCGATGGGCTCAACCATCTCGGCGGCATGGTCGACATCATCGATGACCTCATCGAGACGATCGTACAGCTTCCCGCAGATCACCTCGCCCGCATAATCTGGGCCATCGACACCGTACAGACCGATTTTAGGCGCGAGCATCGTCGCGGTGCGCGTGGCTCGAATACAATCGTGCTCGACGACGCCAGTTTGAGCGTTGAGACCAGAAGGCACATCGACGGAAACAACCTCAGGCGCGAGTTCATTGACCGTCGGAATCCAAATGGAGAACGGTGGCCGAAGCGACCCGTGGAACCCCGTGCCCAGAATCGCATCGACGACCACATCGGCTTGGGAGATGAGCGCGCTCAATTCGTCGCGTGAAGGCCCTACCACAACGTTCACGTCGCGGCCTGAAGTGCGGCGCGCGACATGACGGGCGAGCGCGGCGGGAATCTCATCGGGTTCGACTGGGCTCACGACATCGACCGCGATGCCATTGTGCGCGAGCACGTCTGCCGCGACCCAACCGTCGCCGCCATTATTGCCGAAACCCACCAGAACGAGCACGCGTTTAGGCTTGGTGGCGGAGACGACGGAAGCGGTGAATTCACCTGCGAGCTCCATGAGCGATGCCTTGGACGTGCCTTCAGCCTCGATGCAATCTTCGAGGCGGGCAACCTCCTCACAGCCCAGAATCGGTCTCATCTGAACCTCCATGATCGATCAACGTTTCGCCAGATACCGATGTTAGCGCGTTATCTTGAACGCGCTCAAGCTCGTCCAAAATGGAGCGCGCATCTCTAAACGAACGAGCCATCTGCGCACGCTCATCTTCGCGACGATCCTTCTGCTGAGGACGAGATCCTTCCGAAATCGCCATCGCATTCGCAACGGCAAGCTCGCTCGTGAGGGAAAGTGAAAGCGCAACTTCAACGATACCGCTCTCTTGAGCAATCTCGAGTGCCTTACCCCTCAGCACCGCGATGGGCCGTCCACGATCATCGCGAGATACCGAAACGTCTTTTCGGCCTATTCCTTGGGAAAACCCCGTACCGAGAGCCTTAAGCACAGCTTCACGCGCCGCAAAACGAGCCGCGTAATGAGCTGCTCGACGCGTCGAGCGGTCGCAGTACAGACGCTCTTCCTCAGTAAACATCTTGGCTGCGAACGAGGGCGTGCGCTCAAGGATGCGCTCCATACGAGCGATCTCGACGATATCGACACCGATGCCAGCCTCGGTCATGCATGCTCCTCTCAACGCATCACAGCCATAGATGTTTGCACGTTCTATTCTACCGATAGATACGAAAAAGGGCCTCCGGCATTAGCCAGAAGCCCTCATTCAGTTTCGTGCACGGCTCGGTGCCGTCCACCGGTCAGCGGCGCCCTGCCCTCCCACGGGCTCTCCCCGCAGTACTATCGGCGCTCGGGGGCTTAGCTTCCGGTCCGGGCGTACCCCCCCTGCCATGGCCGCTGACCGGTGGGCGGCGCCCGCCGGCGCGGGGTCTCCCCCCGCGTGCCCTCAGGGCCGCACAGCGCGGCCGCGACCTTCCCGCAGACCAGGACGCGGGGAGCGCCTCGGGGCGGCGACCGGAGCGCATTCAGCGCCGGCGCCGGCCGGAAGCCGGTAAGAGCTCGGGCGATTAGTACGGCTCGGCTGAGCGCGTCGCCGCGCTTGCACCTGCCGCCTATCGAACCGGTGTTCTTCCGGTGCCCTTACCGTAGGGAGACCCCATCTCTGGAACGGCTTCCCGCTTAGATGCCTTCAGCGGTTATCCGCGCCGCACGCGGCTACCCGGCCGTGCCGTTGGTCGACAACCGGTTCACCGGAGGTGCGTCCACCCCGGTCCTCTCGTACTAGGGGCAGCCTCCATCAAGTCTCCTGCGCCCGCGGAGGATAGGGACCGAACTGTCTCACGACGTTCTGAACCCAGCTCGCGTACCGCTTTAAACGGCGAACAGCCGTACCCTTGGGACCTGCT
>CASFXG010000052.1 GCA_949298635.1 uncultured Coriobacteriaceae bacterium
CGGGGGTTATTGGTTGGTGAGGTACCTCACCAACCAATAACCCCCGTCCCTGTTGGCGGGCGCTGCGAGCGGGCGCAAACGCTATGCGCGGGTGATGATGCGAACCGCCAGACGTACCGCGTCTTCGATGCATCCCTCGCAGCTTCGACGCATGCCGTCGGGCGAACCGACGCCTTTGAGCTCACGGCAGATGGTGGTGCCGTTCATCTCGCGGAAGCCGTTCACGAGCTCGCGAACGAGCCGGTACGTCGCCGCTTTCGTGGTGCCGGATGCCGCGGTGCCCGCGCTGTTCAACTTGCTGATCGCAAAGATTGCGCCCGAGATTGCCCCGCAGGTCTCCGTGCTCGTGCCCATACCGGCTCCGAACCCTTCCGAAAGCGTGTACATTGCCTCCGGGTCCGCCTCGACCTCTTCGGCGAGTGCGTACGCCACTGCCTGGGCGCAATTGAACTTGCGCTCTGCGTGGAGGGCGACTGCCTGCTGGACGAGTTCGTTTTCTCGTTCGGCGATGGTGTTGGCTGACATACGGTTCCTTCCTGCAGAGGCGGTTGGGTTTCGGGCGCGGGGCGCACGTTCCTGCAATCCGAGTGCATCCGTTCGTAACGTTTTGCAATCGCGTCAAAATAGTATGAGGGAGCACTCGGAAAACGGTATACCATTTTAGCCATATGTTGAACCGTCCGCCACGGGACGCCAAGCGGGATGCGTGGCGCCAAGAAAGGGAGTCAGACTATGGCAGAGCATATCGGAACCACGTGCGTGCAGGGCGGCTACCGCCCCGGAGACGGCGATCCGCGCCAGATTCCCATCTACCAGTCGACCACGTGGAAATACGATACTTCCGAGCACATGGGTCGCCTCTTCGACCTCGAGGAGGCGGGCTACTTCTACACCCGCCTGCAGAACCCCACGAACGACTATGTCGCGCAGAAGATCTGTGAGCTCGAGGGCGGAACGGCGGCCATGCTCACGAGTTCCGGCCAGGCGGCGAACTTCTTCGCCGTGTTCAACATCGCCGGTTGCGGCGATCATGTGGTCGCGAGCTCGGCCATCTACGGTGGCACGTTCAACCTGCTCGCACACACGCTCGAGCGCATGGGCATCGAGACCACGTTCGTCGCACCCGATTGCACGGACGAAGAGCTCGAGGCGGCGTTCAAGCCCAACACGAAGGCCGTCTTCGGCGAGACGATCGCGAACCCCGCGCTCGACGTTCTCGACATTGAGCGCTTCGCCACGGCGGCGCATGCCCACGGCGTGCCCCTCATCGTGGACAATACGTTCCCCACGCCCGTGCTCTGCCGTCCCATCGAGTGGGGCGCGGATATCGTGACGCATTCGACCACGAAGTACATGGACGGGCACGGCGCGGCGGTGGGCGGCGCCATCGTCGATTCCGGCAACTTCGATTGGGAAGCGCATGCCGACAAGTTCCCCGGTCTCACCACGCCGGACGAGACCTATCACGGCGTGGTCTATACCCAGAAGTTCGGCCAGGCGGGTGCCTTCATCACGAAGGCGACCTCGCAGCTCATGCGCGACTTCGGCTGCATCCAGAGCCCGCAGAACGCGTTCTTGCTCAACATGGGGCTCGAGAGCCTGCACGTGCGCATGCCGCAGCATGTGAAGAACGGCCAGGCCATAGCGGAATTCCTGGCGGGGCATCCCAAGGTGCGCTTCGTAAAGTACCCCGGCCTTCCGGGCGACCCGTGGCATGAGCTCGCTCAGAAGTACCTGCCGAACGGCTGCTGCGGCGTCGTGAGCTTCGGCTTCACGGGCGGTCGCGCGGCGGCGGAGGAGTTCATGAAGAACCTCCACGTGGCGCAGATCGCCACGCACGTGGCCGACGCGCGCACCTGCGTGCTGCACCCGGCGAACGCGACGCACCGCCAGATGACGGATGCCGAGCTCGAGGCGGCCGGCATCGCGCCCGACATGGTGCGCCTCTCCTGCGGCATTGAGGATACGCAGGATCTCATCGACGACGTCGCGCAGGCGCTCGACGCCATCTAACCGCAACCTGTTCTGATGGAGCCCGGTTATCCGGGCTCTTTTCATTTCCCGGCTTCTTGTAATGGGGGAGCGACCATGAAGCGAAGTGAGCTGAGGTACCCGAGTGCGGACGGTGCGAGCTGTATCCGCGCGCTGGTGTGGGAGCCCGATGCCGTTGTGGCGGGTGCCGCGCCTCGGGCGGTGGTTCAGCTCGTTCATGGCATGGCCGAGCATATCGAGCGATATGAGCGGTTTGCCGGGGTGTTGTGCGAGGCTGGGTATGCCGTGTGCGCCGAAGACCACGTGGGACACGGCAAGACCGCTGCGACCGCCGAAGACCTCGGGCACATTCCGCTGGCTCACGGCGTAGATGTCCTCCTCGAAGATATGCATGCGCTACGGGGCCACGTATGCTCGCGCTATGGGGAACGCGCTGCGCGTACTGCCGTTACCTCCACCAACCAAAATCCCCCGTCCCCGTTGGTTGATGCCGCCAGCCAAAATCCCCCGTCCCCGTTGGTTGGCGAGATGCCGTATGTGCTCTTCGGCCATTCGCTCGGCAGCTTCATGGTGCGCGTGTACCTCACGCGCTGGGGCGAGGGTGTTTCTGGTGCCGTGGTGTGCGGCACCGGTCAGCAGCCGCGCAGGCTCGCGCGGGCGGGAAACGCGCTCTGCCGCGTGCTCGCTTGCGCGCGCGGCGAGCGCTATCGCAGCGCGCTGGTGGACTCGCTCGCCGTTGGCGCCTATGGCCGCGCCATCAAGCATGCGCGCACACCTCTGGACTGGCTTTCGTACGATGGCGCCGTGGTCGATGCATACCGTGCGGATCCGCTCTGCGGCTTCATGTTCACGGTGGGCGGCTACGCAGCGGTCACGGCGCTGGCGGCCGTTTCTCAAGATGCAAAGCTGGCGCAGAAGATCCCGCGCGACCTGCCCATGCTCTTCATCGCCGGAGCCGACGATCCGGTGGGCGAGTGCGGCGCAGGCGTGCACCACGCCGTGGCCGAATACCGGGGACTCGGCATGACGCAGGTGGACGAGATCATCTACAACGGCATGCGTCACGAGATCTTGAATGAATCCGACCACGAGCGCGTCGAGCGCGATGTGCTTGCCTGGCTTGAGGCGCATGTGTGAGGCGCTCCTGCTATCGAGGGGCGCACCCGGTTCGCGAGGCGCCCGCGTTGCCGCGAGACCACATTGCCGCCAGCCAAAATCCCCCGTCCCCTTTGGTTGGTGCCAAGCTTAGCCGCGGGGCAGGGGTTTCAGCACGGTGAGCTCGCCGGGCAGAATGTCGATGACGACGTGTGCGGCCTGCACCTGCTCGCCATCCGCCTGCATGGGATAGTCTTCGCCCAAGAACTCGATGTCGATATGGCTGGCGCGCGCAAAGCTGATGAGCCGCGAGCTCACGTGACGGGCGTTTTTCGCGCGCAGGAGCAGGGAAAGCGCCTCGACGCGCGTCGCACGGCCACTGGCAAGGCAGATATCGAAAAGCCCGTCGGCAGGGTCGGCGTCGGGGCAGATGTGGAAACCCGAGCCATAAGTGGGGCCGAGCTGCACGGCGCCGATGAACGTGCGTCGTTCCACGGGTTCGCCTCCGTCGAGCGAGATGCGCGTGGGATAGGGGCGGAACTTGCGCAGCAGAACGTCGGCCCCGGATGCCATGTAGAGCGCGTTGCCCGTGAGCTTGGTGGTCGTGCGCAGGCTATATGTGCCCATCGCCACGGCGGCGTCCAAGCCGAACGAGAAGGTCTCGACGAAATACTCGGTCTCATCTGAAGTGGACCGGCGGGCGGCATCTTCGGCATCCATCGCATCGTTCCACAGTGAGAGCTTGCCAACGTCAAACGACACGCGCTCACAGTTTAGGTAGCGCGCGGAACTCTCGCCCGAAAAATCATCCATACCTAAGGTGCGCGCGAAATCGTTGCCCGATCCCACGGGGACGACGCCCATCGCCGGCCGCGCGGCGCGATCGATGCGCATGAGGCCGTTGACGACCTCGTGTACCACGCCGTCGCCGCCCAGCGCGATTACCGAGTCGAAACCGGCCGCCGCTTCGGCAAGTTCCGTCGCATGGCGTGCGCGCTCGGTGTATACGAGCTCGAAGCGCTCGGGATCGTGGTGGTAGAGCGAAAGGAAGCGCCAAAGCTGCTCGGCAACCCGCTTGCCCTGGCCGAGCTGTGACACGGGGTTGGCGATGATGAGCGTCTTGCCCAGGGGGGTCTCGCGGGGTGCGCGGCGTTGCATGTCGCTCCAATCAAATCGTTCCAGCGGTGCCGTTGTAGCGCATGGCGTTCGGCCCGCTCTTCTTGGTATTGACATTATCGCGCAAGTCGTTGCTACGCGCCGGGCTCTTCGGCATTCGTATCCTGTTGGTTGTGGCGCGCAATCGCGTCCGCGACGGTAGAGTTCGCATCTGGCGCGAGTGAGCGGCGCTTGGGCGTGATGATGCGCTGCGCGGGGTAGACGCCGCGATGGCCTGCGACGAGGTAGCTCACGAACGAGACAATCACGAAGTACGGCATCGCCGCACCGCCGAAGAGGTCGACGCCGAGCATGATGGTCGTGATGGGCACGTTGAGCGCCGACCCGAAGACGCCGAGCATGCCGAGTGCCGCGGCAAACGCACACGGGGTTCCCGTGAGCGATCCCAGTACGCCTCCTAAAGACGCACCGATGCCGAACAGCGGCGTGACCTCGCCTCCCTGGAAGCCCGTGCCGAGGGTGAGCGCGGTGAGGGCGATCTTGATGAAGGGATCGGCGAGCGTGGTGTCTCCGGCGAAGCCTTCCTGTACAAGCCAGGTCGAGAGGCCGGCGTAGCGCTGGATGCCGAAGACGAAGTAGATGGCGAGCAACGTGAGCGAGCCTGCGAGCGCGGCAGCGAGGTAGTTCGTGATGCGGTGCGCGAGCACGCGGCGCACGGTGCGGATTGCGAGCGAGAAGAGACGAGCCGTGAGGCCGAAGACAATGGCGAACAAGACGGCGAGCGCGACCGTGGGGGCTTCGAGCTCGGGCACAGCGCCGATGATGTAGGAGGCGTGCGCGCAGCCGAGCGCCCGGCATACGGCGTCGGCGGTGAACGAGGCGATGAGGCAGTAGATGCCGGAGCTGTAGTTGATCTTGCCCACGTAGCACATCTCCATGCCGAAGAACGTGCCCGCGAGCGGCGCGCCGAACACCGCGCCGAATGCGGCGGAGATGCCGGCGAGCATGAGATCTTGGTGGTCGCGCGCGCCCAGGTGCGCGGCGCGGGCGGTGTTATCCGCGATGGTGCCGCCGATCTGCACCGCCGTTCCCTCGCGCCCGGCGGAGCCTCCTGCGAGGTGCGTGGCGACGGAGCAGGCGAAGGTCATGACTGCCATGCGGGCGGGAACCGCGCGCTCGGTGAGGGCACTCTCGATGACGAGGTTGTTGCCGCGCGCGGCCTCCTTGCCGAAACGGCGGTACAGCCATGCGGTTGCGATGCTCACCACGGGAAGCAGGAGGAAAGCCGCTACATGGCGCTCGCGAAAGCCCGTGACAGCATCTAGGCTTGCGAGAAACGCCCATGCGGCCGCGCCCATCGCGGCGGATACGGTGAGCACGAGCACGAGCAGGCGAAGGCTCTCACGCATGTTGCGCAGGTTTCTGCGGGCATCGGCCGCGATGAGCGCCTCCTCGTGCGACAGGAAGCCGCCGAACAGCTTGTGTAGGTTCTCGCGAGGCGATGGTTCAGCGCTCATGTGCATCTCCTGACATTGGGGACAGTCCCCAATGTCATGACAAAAGGGACAGGCGTTGTGGCGCGTAGCGACAAGGAACCGAGCGCGCAAACGCAACAAGTATACCGCCGCCCGCTTCGGGTGGCCGTGGTGGATTCGACCCATTCCCCGGTTGCCCGCACGCGCCAAAACCCGTATAATGCTACCCCGGACGTCGGGACGTGGCGCAGTCTGGTAGCGCGCGTGCTTTGGGAGCACGATGCCGCAGGTTCGAATCCTGTCGTCCCGACCATATGCGGGCGTAGTTCAATGGTAGAACCCCAGCCTTCCAAGCTGATGACGCGGGTTCGATTCCCGTCGCCCGCTCCAGAAAATGTGCGAGCCCGGTACCGAAGCGGTTCCGGGCTCGTTTCGGTGCCTGCGCCATCGTCCCGTCCTACCGCTGACCCGCCCATGGAGCTCGCCTGCCGATGTTTCGCTTGACCCCCCTCGCTCCTGGTGTATCCATGTGCCATGGGGTCGTCCGCAGGGAGTGCGGGCGCACGAGGGGGAAGGAAGAGTTATGAAACTGAGCCGCATATTCGCGCCGGCAGCGCTCGCTGCCGCGATGTTCCTGGCTGGCTGCAGCGGCGGCGCTCCCGCGGGCTCCGCGCCCGCCGAGGGTTCCGCTCCGGCAGAGGCGACGGAGCAGGTGCCCGAGCCCGTCATGACGAACTGGCAGGAGACGTCGTTCTACGAGCGTCCGGTCTCCGAGGTCGTCTCCGATCTTGAGCTGCTCTCGTTCGAGATGACGGGTGAGGAGTACCTTCCTGAAGATGAGATGGGATACTCCTACCTCTTTGTAACACTTTCTGGTAAGCCGGACGAGATTCCACTTGCCGATGTGGGCGAGACCGTCACTGTGTCCTTCACCATTGAAGCGCCCCAGTTCGAAGAGGGAGCCGAAGAGCAGACGGTTGATACGCTCGCGGAGGGCACCCTGCCGACGGGCGTCGACATCGTCATGGCCCATGCGGACGTGGATTCCTCGGAATACGAGGCACTTGCCCAGCAGGCGGTCGACGCGTTCGGCCTGAGCCCCATGACGAGCTCGGACACCGGGCCGAGCCCCTTCGATGAGACGCGCATGCTTGGTAACTACTCCGGGCCTGCGACGTTTGACGGCACCGATACCGAGTACCTCATCGTGGTTTCGAATAGCTCGGATGTCACGGGCGATCCCGATATGCCGCTCTACATCGACGTCTGCCTCTTCTACGTGTCGGCATACGCGTAGGATGGCCGCGAAGGCATCTATGCATATCGGCTGATACGCAGATAGCGCACGGCGGGAGCTCCTCACGAGGGGCTCCCGCCGTCTCGCGTGCCTTCTTGCTGCTTCGTTCGGCAACGACCGGGGGCGTGTCCCGCTTTACCGGGCGGTGATCGGGCGGGGCGTTCCGTTTTGCCCGTCGGCGATGGGGGCGGGTTTCTGCATCACGGCGCCTCCCGCCCGCGCTTTACCGCAAAAACATGCGGATGAGCTTCTCCTTCGCCGGCGTATAGGGCTGGTAGCGCAGGGGCAGATCGAGCCAGAGGTGCTTCTTCAGGATGCTCTTCTCGTGGCTGAACGTCTCGAAGCTCTTCTTGCCGTGGTAGCTGCCCATGCCGCTCTGGCCGACGCCGCCGAAGCCCATCTCGCTCGTCGCGAGGTGCACGATCGTGTCGTTCACGCAGCCGCCGCCGAAGGGCACGTGGCGGAGGAACCGGTCTTCAAGCGCACGGTCGCGCGTGAAGAGATAGCAAGCGAGCGGCTTCGGCCGCGCCTTGATGAACGCCTCGGCCTCCTCGATGGTGCGGTACGTGATGATGGGCATGACGGGTCCGAAGATCTCCTCGCCCATGACGGCGTGATCCTCCGTCACGCCGTCGAGCACGGTGGGCTCGATCTGCAGCGTCTCGCGGCGCGACCCGCCGCCCGCGACGACCTTTGCCGGGTCGATGAGCCCGAGTAGGCGGTCGAAGTGCTTCTCGTTCACGATCTTGCCCCATTGCGGGTTATCAAGCGGTGTCGCGCCGAACATCTTCGAAATCTGCTGCTTTACGAGTTCGAGGAAACGATCGTGCACCTGTTCATCAACCAGAATGTAGTCAGGCGCCACGCAGGTCTGCCCGCAGTTGAGGTATTTGCCGAACACTACGCGCGCAGCGGCGACCTCGAGATTCGCATCTGCGGCGATGACGCAGGGGCTCTTGCCACCGAGCTCGAGTGTCACGGGCGTGAGGTGTTCAGCCGCCTTCTTCATGACGAGCTGCCCCACGGTGACGCCACCGGTGAAGAAGATGTAGTCGAAGTGCTGGTCGAGCAGCTCCGTGTTCTCCGCGCGACCGCCCTCCACGACGGCGACGAGCTCAGCTGGCAAGCAGCCTGTGATGATATCGCGCATGACGGCGGAGATCGCGGGCGAGTAGGCACTCGGCTTCACGACGCAGCAGTTTCCGGCAGCGAGCGCTCCCACGAGCGGCTCCATCGTAAGCATGAACGGATAGTTCCACGGGCTCATGATGAGCACGCATCCGTAGGGTTCCGCGATGGTGAAGCTTGTGGCGTGGAAGTTTGCGAGCCCGGTGCGCACGTGGTGACGGCGTGCCCAACCCCGCACGTGGCGCAGCTGATAGCGCAGCTCGGCGAGGGTCATACCCACCTCGCACATATAGCTCTCGGTCGCAGACTTGCCAAGGTCTTCGCGGAGCGCCTCGTTGATGCGGTCTTCATTCTCAACGATGGCGCGCTCGAGTGCGCGAAGCGCCTCGATGCGGGCGTCGACGGGGATGGTGGCGCCGGTGGCAAAATGCGCGCGGCAGCGCTCGACGGTATCTGCGATGGACATGGGTCTCCTAACGACGGAGGGTCTGGCGGGCACGGCGAGCGATGCGTCGCACGCGACGGCGCGCGGCACGGGCGATGCGGCGCGGGAGGGCGGCGAGAGAGGCGCTGCGCGCGGCGAGATGGTTCGTCCCAGCAGCGTTCTGTCCGATCGCGGCGGATATGCGAGCGGTGCTTTCGGCAACCTCTGCGCATGCGGCCTCATTGCGGTTCTGCACCATATGGTACATGTGCTCGAGCTCGTGCGCGTCCATGAGCTTGGGGACGGGGTAGAGGGGATTGCCCTCGGCGTCCGCATGGGCTGCCATGAGCGGGATGTCCTCATCGCGGATACCCGGGAGCGTCGTGGGGATATCCATGGCGGCGTTCATCTCGCGCACCCACTGCGTGAAGGCGCGGGCTGCGTCGTAGTCGTTCATGGCTTGGGGGACGACGCCCGCACAGCGCGCGAGGTCCGCCAGGCGGTGTTCGCAGCTTTCGGCGTATTCGTCCAGGAAATAGGGGAGGAGCACGGCGTTCGCGAGTCCATGGGCGATGCCGTACTGGCCGCCGAGCGAATGCGCGACCGCGTGGACATATCCTACGTAGGACTTCGTGAACGCGAGGCCGGCGCAGTATGCTGCGTGGAGCATGTGTTCGCGAGCTTCGGCATCTTGGCCGTTATGGTAGGCGCGTAGCAGGTAGCGGTGGATCTCGCGCACCGCCTCGATTGCGTTCGCGCGCGTGTCACGCGTGGTGGAGCGGCCGACATAGGCCTCAACGGCGTGCACGAGCGCATCCATGCCGGTCGTTGCAGTTATGAGCGGCGGCAGGCCGAGCGTGGTGCGGTAGTCGAGCACCGCATAGCGCGGGATGAGCGCGAAATCGTTGATGGGGTACTTGTAGTGCGTTTCGTCGTCGGTGATGACGGCGGCAAGGGTCGTTTCCGAGCCGGTCCCCGCAGTCGTGGGTACGGCGATGAGAAGCGGCAGGGGACGCAGCACCTTGAGGATGCCGCGCATCTTACGCACGGGCTTGCGCGGTCGCGCGATGCGCGCGCCGGCAGCCTTCGCGCAATCCATGGCGGAGCCCCCGCCGAACGCGACGATGGCGTCGCATTCTTCTTGCAGGTAGCGCTCGCGAGCAGCCTCAACATTGCTCACTGTGGGGTTGGGTACGACCTCATCGAAGACGCTCACCTGGATACCCCGGCTCTTCAGATTGTCGATGAGCTGGTCGGCGAGGCCGAGGTGCATGATCGTGGCGTCGGTCACGAGAAGCACCCGACGTTTGCCCTGTCGCTGCAGGAGTTCCGCCGCCTCCTCGAAGGAGCCGAGCGGCTTGGGCTCACGGTAGGGTAGGAGTGGAATCGCGAGGCGAAAACACGTCTGATAGGTACGACACCAAAGCTTACGCAGGGAGTTCATGGAAAGCATCCTCCAGGTTGCCTGTCGATTTAGGCACATATTGCGCTGCCGCTTCGCGCGGCCGAGTGAAGGATAGTTCATTGATGCTTTATGACAAAACGTCAATACAAGAGATGGAGAGCGCGTGGAGCGGAGCGGTGCTTGCGTCGGCGTTGGCCTGACTTGATTGCTTTGATGGTGCTTCATATTGCATGCGCGTTTCAAAGACGTTTCCGGTTATCGAGGCAATTCTTGCTGCGAAGTGGTGCGGTACAATGCTTCAGGTTTTTTCGATGGCGTAACCGGTTACCTGCGCCGGGGGTTGCCATTCATCTCGCATCATCAAGTTCAAGGATTGGAGCATCATGACGTATTCCGAGAAAGTCATCGCCGAGCTTGAGGCTCGCTACCCCGAGCAGACCGAGTTCATCCAGGCAGCGAAGGAGGTCCTTGAGACCCTGCAGCCCGCCCTCGACGCCCACCCCGAGTATGAGGAGGCTAGTCTGCTCGAGCGCATCGTCGAGCCCGAGCGCGTGATCATGTTCCGTGTGCCGTGGGTCGACGACGAGGGCAAGGTCCAGGTCAACCGCGGCTACCGCGTAGAGTTCAACTCCGCCATCGGTCCCTACAAGGGCGGCCTGCGCTTCAACCCAACCGTCACCGTGGGCATGCTCAAGTTCCTCGGCTTCGAGCAGATCTTCAAGAACGCCCTCACCACACTCCCCATGGGCGGCGGCAAGGGCGGCTCCGACTTTGACCCCAAGGGTAAGTCCAACCGTGAGATTATGGCGTTCTGCCAGTCCTTCATGACCGAGCTCTTCCGCCACATCGGCCCCAACACCGACGTCCCCGCCGGCGACCTGGGCGTGGGCGGCCGTGAGGTGGCCTACCTGTTCGGCCAGTATAAGCGCCTCAAGAACGAGTGGACCGGCGTCCTCACTGGCAAGGGTCTCACCTTTGGCGGCTCGCTCGCTCGCACCGAGGCAACCGGTTATGGCCTGGTCTACTTCGTCGACGAGTACCTCAAGAGCGCCGGCGACTCTTTCGAGGGCAAGAAGGTCGTCGTCCACGGCTCCGGCAACGTCGCCATCTACGCCATCCAGAAGGTCGCGCAGCTTGGCGGTACCGTCATCGCTGCCTCCGATACCAAGGGCTGGGTCGAGGACGCGCAAGGCATCGACTACCAGGTGCTCGAGCACATCTACAACAAGAAGCGCTCTGGCCACGACCAGGGTGTGAGCCTTGCGATGTACGTCGACGAGCGCCCGAACGCCGTCTGGCACGAGGGCGACGGCCGCGGCGTCTGGCAGCTTCCCTGCGACATCGCGCTGCCCTGCGCCCGCGAGAACACCCTCACCCTCGAGGACGCCCAGGCGCTCGTGGCAGGCGGCTGCAAGGTCGTCGGCGAGGGCGCGAACATGCCCACCACGCCGGACGCGACCATCTACCT
This sequence comes from uncultured Coriobacteriaceae bacterium, assembly GCA_949298635.1. Taxonomy (GTDB): domain Bacteria; phylum Actinomycetota; class Coriobacteriia; order Coriobacteriales; family Coriobacteriaceae; genus Enorma. The sequence goes on from CASFXG010000052.1 coordinate 11,401, forward strand.
CATGGAAAACGGCGTTGCCTTCATGCCTGGCAAGGCTGCCAACGCCGGCGGCGTGCTCGTGTCCGGCCTCGAGATGAGCCAGAACGCCGAGCACCTCTCCTGGACGTTCGAGGAGGTCGACGGCAAGCTCGAGAGCCTCATGCGCGGC
>CASFXG010000053.1 GCA_949298635.1 uncultured Coriobacteriaceae bacterium
GGCCACGGCGTCGGCGCAGCCGCCCTTGCCGCGGGCGCGCAGGAGCTGCTCGAGGGCGGTGTCGGGCTGGAAGTAGCTGAGGAGCTCCGGCTTGTTCGGCGAGGTGACGATGATGACGTCCGTGACCTCCGCGGGCTCGAGCGCCTCCTCCACGACGTACTGGATGACCGGCTTGTCGAGGACCGGCAGCATCTCCTTGGGCGTGCACTTCGTCGCGGGCAGGAAGCGGGTCCCCAGGCCCGCGGCGGGGATGACGGCCTTCATGGGGCTCCTTTCGGATAATCACAACTTTGAGGCGGCACGACCTTGCATCGCCGCCAGTTCGATATCGTAGCAGTTGAGCAGCGCAAGATGATGGACAGCGTCTGAATTCATAGGAGCTGTGATTTAAGCTGATTTTTTCGAAAGGCGATACCCTCCCTGCGCCGCAGCAATTGCCCCACTGAGCAATCAGACGCGATCGGCCTTGATCGCAGGCATACAGCCAGCCCCTTCAATGAGATCCAAGACGCGCAGCAACGCCTGTTGCTGGCTATTCAACATGCGGCCGCCTCCCTAGTGCGCGCTCGATCTGTCTGCATGCTTGCTCTTGTTCCTTGAGTGCAGCAAGGAGCTCTTTACGCCGTGTCACTTGCCGTTTGATCAACTCGACATCTTTAGCCGGGATGTACCTAGACCTGGCCTTATTACCTTCTCGATAATTGAGGTAATAATAGTCACGATCACCGATTTTTCGGACGCGAACGCTCCCCTTTGGAAGATTGTCGAGCTCCCGCCGTATCGCATGACCTACTCGGATGGAACGCTCGAGTTCTTCCTCAAGGACTTCTTCCAAAACAGACATCCCGCGCCTCTTTAGGATTACCCTACAAAGTAACGAAATTCGTAAATTTGTAGGGTACATTTTCCATATCCGTAAATGCAGAGCGATGCGTTGCCTCACTCTCGCAGAATACAGTTTCACCCATCGAATATTGAGACCTCTGCGTCGTTGCTCATCTATCGCGTGATTGAGCAGCAAAGACTTGGTTTTGATAATATGGCAGACACTTGTATCCGCCACGCCTCACCAATAAAGCGACAATTCACGGTCGCTGCGATCTCTTCCTCAATTCTCTCAAAATCACCCCTTGCGCTTGGTGGGGTTGTACCGTAATATATCTACCTGCGCACGGCTTAGGCCGTGGGCGTTGCCACTGGGATGTCGTCTAATGGCAGGACAGCGGATTCTGGTTCCGTCAATGGGGGTTCGACTCCCTCCATCCCAGCCATAATGGCCCGTTCGTCTAGCGGTTTAGGACGCCGCCCTCTCAAGGCGGAGATCACCAGTTCGAATCTGGTACGGGCTACCAAAACTTCTTCCCAGATTCCTTCGGGGTCTGGGATTTTTCTTTAGTGAACGAAGCACAAGCCCTCAATCGGGCTGCCACCGCGTTGACTCGTTGGTTCCGGGGCGACCCTCCCCTCTCGACCCAGATCGCATATGCAAGGAATCCTAGGTTCCAAGTTGTGCCAGGCATTGACCCAGGCTACAAGGCTTAGCAAGGCTTGGCGTATTTGCAAAAAAGGCGCGCACCGCGGGAACTACCCAGCGATGCGCGCCGCAACAGTAACGCAATGATGTGCTGCGCCTGCTACTCCTCGTTGGCGTCGTCGTCCTCGTTCTTCTTGAGGCCGCGCTTGCCAGCGTAGACGAAGGTCGCGCCGAAGCACGCCGCGCTCGCACTCGCGAAGCACGTGAACATGATGAGGTCGGACGTCTGCGGCATCACGCCGTTCGGATGCGCGCCCGCTTCATCGTTGTCTACGGCACCGTTCTCGCTTGAACCCCCATTGGCCTTCTTAGCCTGTTCCGCCTGCTTCTGTGAGTCGGAGGTCTTGTCACCGGGCTTCTCCTCGCCCTCCTTATTGGCGCTAGTCCCAGAAGTGGACGCGTCCTTTTCCTCGTCCGTCGAAGTCGAGGTCGAGCTGCTCGTCGAGTCATCGGTGGCAGCGTCGCGATTCCCGTCGTCCGAGCTCGTCGCGTCGTCAGTCGCCGTCGTGCCGTCGCTCGGCGCGTTGTTCGGCTTGCTCGTCGAGGTTCCACCGCTTACCGCATTCGAAGGCGGCACGGGGTTCGGATCGCTCGGCACGGGCGACGCGTTGCTCGAAGCATCGTCCCCTGCATTGGAGGAATCGCTATCGGTCGCATCGTCGCCCTTATCCCCAGATGCATCCTCGCTCGAAGCATCGCCGCCGGAGCCGGCATTCCCGTTATCCGCCGAATCATTCGCATCAGACGAACCGCCCTCATCGGCAGCGGAACCCTGGCCGCCCGCATCTCCCGGCGTCTCAGGCGTCTCGGGCTCAGAGACCTCGGGCGTCTCCGGCGCGGGCTCGGGCGCGGGCTTCTCCTCCTCGGCAGCGGCCGCCTCGTCCTCGGCGATGTACGCCAAGCAGTCCGCGAGCTCGCTGCGATACCGGTTCTTCCAACCCGCATAGTATTCCGTCTGCGAGCTGTACTTCTCGATATGGTCGGTAATCTGCTGCGAGAGCGCCGTCACGAACTCGCGGTCTGTCATGTCGTTGGAGAGGTTCGCGCCGAGCAGGACGTTACGCACGCCGCCCGTACCCCACATGTTCGACAGACCCCAGACCATGCCCTTCACGCAGTCCGCGCGACCGGAGATATCGATTCCCTGGGACTTGAGCCAGTTCTCCGTGGGCACGTAATAGCTGTTGTACGCATAGGAATCCTGCAACGCGGAGAACTCAGCCGGATCCGCGTCGTACGCAGCGTACCAAGCATCCTGCACCAACTGACCGAGCTCGGTGAGCTTGCCGTTCTTCGAATCGTACATCGACACCGACGAGCTCGAAACCTCGCTTCTGCGCGCGAGCACGTCCTCGAACATGCTGTACTTGGTCGGGTTGTAGTTGTAAACCGCGGTGAGGAAGCTGATGAGCGAATACCGGCGGTCGAACTGGTAGTAACCGAGCGCGTTGTAGCCGTCGCCATAGCCGAAACCCTGACGGTAGTTGGCATGGCTCTCGTACTTGGTGAAGTATTTCATCTCGGCGGAAACGTCGACCGGCGAGAGGCTCGACGAACGCGACGAGGCGACAGTGCGCGCCGCGGCGGCGGGTGCCTCCTCGTAAAAGTCCGCCTTGTCGTAATCGGCGGGCTCGGGCAGTGTTCCTTCGGCCTCCGTCACGGTCTCCTCGTCCGTGGATTCGGCAATCGCGCCTTCGGCTTCCACGGTCGTCTCCCCCGCGGGCTCGGCATAGACGGCGCCCATGGCGACGGGCGCGCATGCGAGCGCGAACGCGAGGCTCGAAGCGAGTACAAATTGGCGGGGTCTCATGGGCCCTCCTTGTCTGCTGCTTATTCGAGCAGCTACGGGTACATTTCATTTGCGATTGCGCAAAGAAGGCAGCATCAGTATTGCAACTCGCGAATCCGTGGGCAAGCGTTTCACACCGAGTTCGCCAAATTCAATTAAGGTTAAAGTCGAGCTTGAATGCTCTGCGAGAACCTAAAAGACAGGCTTGATATCCACATCGAGTTGAATCTCGGGCACGCGCGCGAGCTCGGAAAGCGTCACGCCGTCGACGTATTCCTCGATCACGGCGTCCAAGCCGGTCCAGAACTTCACCGTTGAGCACAGCCCCGCGCGCTCGCAGGCGCCCTCGAGACCCTCGCATGCCACGGGAGCGGTTGTGCCTTCCGCCGCACGCAAGATATCGCCCGCGCGGATCTCGTCTGCCGGGCGCGCGAGCGCATACCCGCCGCCCTTGCCGCGCACGCTGCGCAAGAGCCCGGCGTGCATGAGCGGGCGCACGAGCTGCTCGAGGTATTTGAGGGAAATGTCCTCGCGCGCGGCGACCTCACGCAGGGCGATCTTGCCCTCGGCGTCGCCGAACGCCGCGATGTAGATCATGAGGCGCAGTGCGTAGCGCCCCTTGGAAGATATGAGCATGCGCGCCTCCTTCAGCTGCGCTCCCGCCAGCCATTGGGGACGGGAGTTTGCGGCCAGCCATTGGGGACGGGGGTTAGTGGCTGGTCGAGCAATGAGCAGCCAGCCAATAATCTCAACCAGCCGCAAACCCCCGTCCCCAATGGCTGGCTTGAAATCCTAGTGGAGTACTCGGATTTAAGCTTGACTTCACGCCCAATCATCTTATCGTTATTCCGAGATAATTCCTAGGATTATGGCCGCGGCACGACAATCACACAGCCGCGACCACAACAGCAAGGAGCCGCAATGTCCGCATCTCCCCTCCTTACCGTCGAAGGGCTCACCGCCTCCGTCGACGAGAAGACCATCCTCCACGGTATCGACCTCACCGTTCCCGCAGGTGAGACGCACGTCCTCATGGGACCGAACGGCGCTGGAAAGTCCACGCTCGGCCACCTCATCATGGGCGACCCGGAGTACACGCAAGACGCCGGCCGCATCGTCTTCGACGGCCAGGACGTGACCGACCTCACGCCGGACAAGCGCTCACGCGCGGGCATCTTCCTCTCCTTCCAGGCGCCGGTCGAAATCCCCGGCGTGCCGCTCTCGAGCTTCCTGCGCGCGACCCTCGCCGGCCGCCCCGGCCTTGAGATGCGCGGCAAGGAATTCCGTCGCCGCGTAAAGGAGCTCTGTGGCCAGCTCGATATGGATCCGAGCTACCTCAACCGCGAGCTTGGCGTGGGCTTCTCCGGCGGCGAGAAGAAGAAGGTCGAGATGCTGCAGCTCCTGCTCCTGCAGCCCAAGCTCGCCATCCTCGATGAGACTGACTCCGGCCTCGACGTCGACGCGCTCGGCGTGGTGAGCCGCGGCATGGAGCTCTACCGCACGACCTGCGACGGCACGCTCCTCATCATCACGCACAACACGCGCATCCTAGAGCACCTCGAGGTCGACCGCGTACACGTCATGGTAGGCGGCCGCATGGTGCACGAGGACGATGCCTCGCTCATCGACTGGATCGATGAGCACGGCTTCGAGCGCTTCGAATCTGACAATGGGGACAGTCCCCAATGTCATGACACTGGTGCCTGTCCCCAATGTCAGGCCGCGGGCGAGCGCTAGGGAACGGCCATGGCAAAGAAGCGCAGCGAGGTCGCGGACATCGACCGCACCATCTATGACATCACCGATAGCGAAGAGGGCTTCGAGAAGCTCGACGCCGGCCTCACGCCGGAGATCGTCGAAGAAATCAGCCGGCGCAAGGACGAGCCCCAATGGATGCTCGACTTTCGTCTGAAATCCCTCGAGACCTACCATCGTATGCCGAACCCCACGTGGGGTCCCTCCATCGCCGGGCTCGATATGGACAACATCGTCACCTATGTGAAGCCCAACACGGACCAGAGCGCCACGTGGGACGAGGTGCCCGACGACATCAAGAACACCTTTGAGCGCCTGGGCATCCCCGAGGCAGAGCGCAGCTATCTGGCCGGTGTGGGCGCGCAGTACGACTCGGAACTCGTGTACCACAACATGCAGGACACGGCCTCGAAGCTGGGCATCGTCTACTCCGGTATCGAGGAGGCGCTCCACGAGCCCCGCTGGGAGGCGCTCATCCGCGAGAAGTTCATGACGCTCATCCCGCCCACGGATCACAAGTTCGCGGCGCTCCACGGCGCGGTGTGGTCCGGCGGCTCGTTCGTCTACGTGCCTGCCGGCACGAAGCTCGACTTCCCGCTGCAGAGCTACTTCCGCCTGAATGCCAAGGGCGCCGGCCAGTTCGAGCACACGCTCATCATCGTGGAGGACGACGCAGACCTCCACTTCATCGAGGGGTGCTCAGCGCCAAAGTACAACGTAGCGAACCTGCACGCGGGCGCCGTGGAGCTCTTCGTGGGCAAGCGCGCCCACCTGCGTTATTCGACCATCGAGAACTGGTCGAAGAACATGTACAACCTGAACACCAAGCGCGCCCGCGTGGACGACGAGGGCGAGATCGAGTGGATCTCCGGCTCGTTCGGCAGCCACGTGGGCTACCTCTACCCCATGAGCGTGCTCGACGGCCGCAAGAGCCGCTCGAGCTTCACGGGCATCACGTTTGCCGGCGCGGGGCAGAACCTCGACACCGGTTGCAAGGTGGTGCTGAACGCGCCCGACACGAGCGCGACCGTCGAGACGAAGGGCATCTCCAAGGGCGGTGGCATCCAGACCTTCCGCAGCTCCGTGGTGGTGACGCCGAAAGCCGAGGGCGCGCGCGTGAGCGTGAGCTGCGCCTCGCTCATGCTCGACGACGAGTCCCGTTCCGACACCATCCCCGCCATGGACGTGCGCGCCAAGAACGTCGACATCGGCCACGAGGCCACGATCGGGCGCATCGGCGACGACAAGGTGTTCTACCTCATGAGCCGCGGCATCCCGGAGGAGGAGGCGCGCGCGATGATCGTGAACGGCTTCGCGAACCCGATTGCCAAAGAGCTGCCGCTCGAATACGCCGTCGAGATGAACAACCTCATCAAGCTCGAGATGGAAGGCGCAATCGGATGACCCATTTGGGGACGGGGTCGTTTTGAGTCATTTGACCCATTTGGGGACGGGGTCGTTTTGAGTCACGTTTGGAGTAAATGCTGATGGACGCACTCACGATGCAGCATATGAGCGCCATGCCCGCGCCTACGTGGCGTTGGCTGCGCATGAACGACACCGCGATCGAGATCCCCCAAGGACTCGAGCGCGTAGGCGGCACGGAGATCGAGGCAGAGGACGCGCTGCTCGATACCACGGCAACCTTCGAGGGCGCTGTTACGGAGCTGCAGGAGCGGCTCGACGCGGCACACGGTGGGCGCGGCGCGAAATCTGGCACGGCAGATGGCCGCGCAAGCATACGTGCTGCCAAGCTCGCGGCCGAGGACATCGCCGACCTCGACACGCCGGCGCTCTCGCGCTATCAGCGCCGCGCCGCACTCGAGGAGGATGCCGGCGATGTCGCCCGCGCCTTCGAGACGGGCATCGGTGCCGACGCCCGCGCCTACCTGGGATTCATCGCCGGCGGCGCAATCACACTCGCGACGGAGGCAGGTGCCGAAAGCCAGGCGACCGTCCGCATCACCGGCGAGCAGGGCGGTGCCTCGGCGGCGAGCGTCGACGTCGTCGCGGGCGCAGGCTCAACCTTCGACCTCATGATCTCGCTCGACGGCGTTGCCGAGGACATCCGCCCTGCGCAAAGCGCCGCAAGCGAAGTCCTCGGCCTCATCGGCTCCGAGCTGCGCGTCTTCGCCGGCGCGAACGCGCGCGTGAACGTCACCGTCTACATCACCGCGAGCGACGCCTTCACGGTGCTCGACGATTCCGGCTATGTGCTCGACGAGGGCGCTCGCGTGACCGTGCGCCACGTGGTGCTCGGCGGCGCGCACACCGCGACCGGCCTTGCCGCAGACCTGCGCGGGGACACCGCCCGCATGGATATCGACACGCGCTACCTCGCGAGCGCGGCGGAGACGCGCGACTTCAACTACGTCATCCGCCAGCGCGGCCGCAAGACGGTCTCGAACATGGATGCGAACGGCGTGCTCACCGGACGCGCAAAGAAGGTACTGCGTGGCACGATTGACCTCGTGCACGGATGCAAGGGCTCCGAGGGCACCGAACGCGAGACCGTGCTGCTCGCGAGCAAGGGCGTGGACAACAAGACCGTGCCTGTGATCTTGTGCGACGAGGACGACGTAGCGGGCAACCACGGCGCCACGATCGGACACGTGCGTCCTGAACAGCTCTTCTACCTGGGCTGTCGCGGGCTTTCCGAAGAGGCCGCCGAGGCGCTCTTCATCACCGCGAAGCTCGAGGACGCCGCGCTTTCCGCGCCGGACGATGCGATGAGGCGCAATGTGATGCGCTTGGGCAGCGCTCTGGCGGCAGATTTCGAGTATTTCGAAGACGAAGACCTCGAGGAGGACGTCGCATGACGAACATGGAGACCGGCGCTGGCAGCGCGGCTGCAACCGCCGCAGCCGCCGATATTCGGCAGAATCCCTACAAGGCGGATTTTCCCCTGCTGGCGACTAAGCCAGAGATCGCCTTCCTGGACAGCGGCGCCACCGCGCAGCGCCCCGCGTGCGTACTCGATGCGCAGCGGCGCTTCTACGAGACGATGAACGCGAACCCGCTGCGCGGGCTCTACTCGCTTTCCGTGGAAGCCACCGAGGCGATCGCCGAGGTGCGCGCACAGGTCGCACGGCTGCTGGGCGCCGTCGACGAGCGCGGACGCGCGCAGGCGTCCGACATCATCTTCACTCGGAACGCGAGCGAGTCGCTCAACCTCGTGGCAAAATCGTTTGCCCCGTGCGTGCTCGAGCCGGGCGACGAGGTCGCCATCACCATCATGGAGCATCATTCGAACCTCATCCCCTGGCAGCAAGCGTGCCGCGCGGCGAGCGCAACGCTCGTCTACCTCTACCCGGATGCCGAGGGCCGCATAACGCGCGAGGAGATCGCCGCCAAGGTGGGTCCGCGCACGAAGATCGTCGCCTGCGCACACGTGTCGAACGTGCTCGGCGTGGAGAATCCCGTCCGCGCGCTCGCCGACGCGGTGCACGCCCACGGCGGCTACCTCGTGGTGGACGGAGCGCAGTCCGCGCCGCACATGGCGATTGACGTACATGAGCTCGGGGCGGATTTCTTCGCCTTCTCTGCGCACAAGGCGCTGGGATCCATGGGCATCGGCGTGCTCTGGGGACGCCACGATCTGCTCGAACAGATGCCGCCCATGCTCACCGGCGGCGAGATGATCGATTCCGTAACCGAACAGGACGCCGTGTGGGCGCCTGTGCCCGAGAAGTTCGAGGCCGGAACCCAGGACGCCGCGGGCATCTATGCGACGGGCGCGGCGCTCACCTATCTCACCGAGACGGTAGGCTACGAGGAGGTCGCCTCACGCGAGGCGGCACTCGTCGCCTACACCATGGTGCGCCTGGCGGAGCTGCCGTATATCGACGTCATCGGCCCTTCCGAGGCCGCCGCGCACCACGGCGTCATCAGCTTCAACGTCCGCGGCATCCACCCGCACGACGTGGCGAGCATCCTCGACATGAGCGGGGTGTGCATCCGCGCCGGACACCACTGCGCCCAGCCGCTGCTCACGTGGCTCGGCGTTGAAAACCTCGCGTGCTGCCGCGCGAGCCTGGCCTTCTACAACGACGCCGAGGACGTCGACCGCTTCATCGATGGACTCACCGGCGTCTGGTCCACCTTCCACGCCTAAACGACCCTACCAGCCAAAGGGGACGGGGGATATTGGCTGGTGCGTGTCTGCGATGCCGACCAGCCAATATCCCCCGTCCCCAATGGCTGGTGTCAGCAAGTTCAGGAGAACAACAATGGCTAATCTCTATACCTCAACCACGTTCATGGAGCACAACTCGCACCCGGACTACAAGTACGAGATGGACTCCCCCACCCACACGCACGACGGCATCAACCCGAGCTGCGGCGACGAACTCACGCTGCAGCTGCGCGTGGAGAACGACGTGATCGAGGAGGCGAGCTTCACCGGGCACGGCTGCGCGATCTCGCAGGCGAGCGCCGACATCATGGCCGATCTCATCACCGGCGAGACCGTTGAGGAGGCAAAACGCCTGTCTGGACTCTTCCTCGCGATGATCCGCGGCGAGGAGCTTTCTGACGAAGATTACGAGGATCTGGACGAAGCCGCGCAGCTGCGCGACATCTCGCACATGCCTGCCCGCGTGAAGTGCGCCGAACTCGCCTGGCGCACCCTCGACGGCATGCTCACAGAAAACTAGGCATGTAAAATAACCCCAGGGGTTTTTCGACATCCCATGTAAAATAACCCCAGGGGTTTTTCGACATTCGGCATCCACCAATGTGTCGAATTACCCCAGGGGTTTTTCGACATTCGGCATCCACCAATGTGTCGAATTACCCCAGGGGTTTTTCGACATCCGACATCCATCAACACACTGTCGAATTACCCCAGGGGTTTTTCGACATTATTTGGCGCGAGCACGGGCGATGATGCCGCTGCCGATGCCCGTCAGTCGCTCGACCTGCTTGATCGTAAGGCCGTTTCCGCGCAGCGCCGCAATGATCTCGTTGCGTTGCGCATGCGGCAGGGTTTTTACGGCCGAAACATCGGGGCAGCCAAACGATTCGACGATCCTGCCCGCCATCTCGAGCGCCTCTTCACCCGAAAGCTTGATCACGCCCTCGAAGCCGATGTCCCCCGGCTGTCCGCCCTTGCAGAGTTCAACAAAGCCGTTCGGCCTCTGAAGCATGTCCAGCACGAGCGCAGTCGAGCAGATGCCGTCGCCGGATCCCTCCGTATACTCGCGATAGCTGCTCCAGCGGTATTCTGACGCTGGGCACATCCCCGCTTTTGCCGGATTAACGTGCACATAGCGAACCGTAGCAAGCAGGTAGTCGTCCGTATTGATGGCTTCGCTGAAGAATCGCTGCTGAAATACGCTGCCGACATGGCCCGTCTTCTGGTTGAAATACTTGGCATAGGCGCCGAGCAGGCTGCCTACAGCGAGACTGAGGCGCTGAGATTGATCTTCCACAACGAGGTGGACGTGATTGTCCATGAGGCACCAAGCGATGACCTGGATATCGTCCGCTTGCGCGAAACGCTCCAGGTACGTTAGGAACGCGCTGCGATCCGCATCATCGTTGAAGATGAGCTGCTTGCCGTTTCCACGCGCGACGACGTGGTACAGGCCGGATTCTGAAACAGTACGCGGTGCGCTGGGCATAGTTCCTCCAAGATTGAAATGTCGAAATGTCAAAACCCCTGAGGCTATGTCGAAAAACCCCTGGGGTAATTTTACATCTATGTCGAAAAACCCCTGGGGTTATTTTACATCTTTCAATATGAAAAAAGCTCCCGGAGGAGCCTTGAATTTGAATGGTGGACCGGCAGGGGTTCGAACCCTGGACCTTGGGATTAAGAGTCCCCTGCTCTACCAGCTGAGCTACCGGTCCAATTATCAAAGAAACGTGGGGTGGGTACAGGGGCTCGAACCCTGGACCTCCGGGACCACAACCCGGCGCTCTAGCCAACTGAGCTACACCCACCGTGTTTCCGCGCTCTAGCCAACTGAGCTACACCCACCGTGTTTCCCCGCGCCAAAGCGCTTGACTATTATGGCAGTGAAATCGACAGCGCGCAAGGGGGAATTTCATCTTTTTTGGAATGTCGAAAAACCCCTGGGGTAATTTGACATGACTGCCGCCCAGGTTGATCCTGAGCGGCAGTCCTATGCGCTATGTAACAAAACCCCTAGGGTATTTTTACAAGTTCACGCTACTCGTTGAGGGCGGCGTTCACCGCGACGGCGCACGCAACGGTGCAGCCGACCATGGGGTTGTTGCCCATGCCGATGAGGCCCATCATGTCCACGTGCGCGGGCACCGAGGAGGAGCCGGCGAACTGGGCGCTCGAGTGCATGCGGCCCATGGTGTCGGTCATGCCGTAGGAGGCGGGGCCGGCAGCCATGTTGTCCGGGTGCAGGGTACGGCCGGTGCCGCCACCGGAGGCCACGGAGAAGTACTTCTTGCCGGCGAGCACGCGCTCCTTGAAGTACGTGCCGGCGACCGGATGCTGGAAGCGCGTGGGGTTGGTGGAGTTACCGGTGATCGAGATGTCGACGTTCTCGTGCCACATGATGGCAACGCCCTCGCGGACGTCGTCGGCGCCGTAGCAGTTGACCTCGGAGCGCGGGCCATCGGAGTACGGGATCTTCTCGACGATCTTGAGCTCGCCCGTGAAGTAGTCGAACTGGGTCTTCACATAGGTGAAGCCGTTAATGCGGGCGATGATCTGGGCGGCGTCCTTGCCAAGGCCGTTCAGGATGACGCGCAGCGGCTTCTTGCGAGCCTTGTTGGCGTTCATCGCGATGCCGATGGCGCCCTCCGCAGCGGCGAAGGACTCGTGGCCGGCCAGGAACGCGAAGCACTCGGTGTCGTCACCAAGGAGCATGGCGCCCAGGTTGCCGTGGCCAAGACCGACCTTGCGGTCCTCGGCGACGGAGCCGGGCACGCAGAAGGCCTGGAGGCCCTCACCGATGATCGCGGCGGCCTCGGAAGCGCTCGCAGCGCCCTTCTTGATGGCGAGCGCGCAACCGAGGGTGTAAGCCCACTTGGCGTTCTCGAACGCGATGGACTGGACGTCGGCCACGATCTCGCGCGGGTCGATGCCCTTGTCCTGGCAGATCTGCAGAGCCTCCTCGAGGGAGGAGATGCCGTTCTCGGCGAGGCACGCGTTGATCTTGTCGATGCGGCGCTCGTAACCTTCGAAGCTGATAGCCATGGTTTCTTCCCTCCCCTTCTACTCGTGAACCGGGAACACGGACTCGACGGTGTGCGTCTCCTCGTCCGTACGCGGATCGATGTACTTGGCAGCGGCGTCCCACTGGCCGTAGTGGCCCATGGCGCCCTTGATGGCATCCTCGGGGGAAACGCCCTTCTTGAGAGCGTCGGTGAACTTGCCGAGGTTCAGGAACTCGAACGCGATGATCTCGTTCTTGTCGTTGAGCGCCATGCGGGTGACATAGCCCTGGGAGAGCTCGAGGTAACGAGCGCCCTTGGCCTTGGTGCCGAACATGGTGCCGATCTGCGAACGCAGACCCTTGCCGAGGTCGTCGAGGGAAGCGCCCACGGGCAGGCCACCCTCGGAGAACGCGGTCTGGCTGCGGCCGTACACGATCTGGAGGAACAGCTCGCGCATGGCGACGTTGATGGCGTCGCACACGAGGTCGGTGTTGAGCGCCTCAAGAATGGTCTTACCGGGAAGAATCTCGGAGGCCATGGCTGCGGAGTGGGTCATGCCCGAGCAGCCGAGGGTCTCGACGAGGCACTCCTCGATGACGCCCTCCTTGACGTTGAGCGTGAGCTTGCACGCGCCCTGCTGCGGGGCGCACCAGCCAACACCGTGCGTGAGGCCGGAGATGTCCTTGATCTCCTTAGCCTGGATCCACTGGCCCTCCTCCGGGATGGGCGCAGGGCCGTGGTATGCACCCTTGGCGACGGGGCACATGTTCTCCACTTCTGCTGAGTACTGCATGCCTCTCCTCTCTGTTGTGCCTTTTCCGACGAGCCATGACAACATGGCCAGCCGGAGCTGACATGCACCCTTATTCTACCGCGACTTGTCCAGAGTATTTTCGGCGAGTGGCGCATTTTTGAGTTACTGAAGATGGTTGCATGTAAAATAACCCCAGGGGTTTTTTACATTACGAAGATAGATTCCCCAAACAGAGGGGGCACGTGGAACGTAATGTTAAAAAACCCCTGGGGTTATTTTACATGCGAGGAGCGCGCCGGTCGCACCGCCGCAGCAATCGAGCAACACGTCCGACAGCTGGCCGGAGCGGCCGCTCACGAAGAGCTGGATTGTCTCATCGATCGATGGCGTGAGCACCAAAACAAGGCACACGGCGAGCACCTGCCAGGGCTGCACGCGACGACAGAGGCCGAATGCGTTCGTCCCAAGCACGCCGAGCACGGCGTACTCGGTGAAATGCGCCGCTTTGCGCACAAGAAAGTTCGTGACCCAGTCGTTCGGCATGCCGAGCATCTCGAGCGCGTGGCGCACCGCCTGCACGACAGACAGGCTCAAGCTGCCGCTCTCGCTCCCCGGAACGAGGGAGTTTCCCCAGATGAAGAGCGTCATGAGCACCATGGCGACGAACCATGGCGCGCGGATTTGCGCCGGTGCGATGCGGGTCTGATCCGGCAACAGACGCTACGCCTCCGCCTGCAGCGCAGGCATGGAAGCCGTGCCGCCCTGGATGACGCGCAGATACTCGCGGCTCGAACGGCGCACGGCGGGCGAGGCAATCTGGCCGAGCTCCTGCTCGATGAGCTCGTTCACATGCGCATGCATGCGGTTCGCGCGGCGGCCTTCCGCGATCGCGTTGGCACGCGAAGGATTCTGGTTGAAGGCCGCGGGCTGCGAGGCGGGTGCCGCGGTGCGAACGGGCACCTCGGGCTCGGCGAGGATGTCGAGGGCGGCAG
>CASFXG010000054.1 GCA_949298635.1 uncultured Coriobacteriaceae bacterium
CACCGACCGCCGCTCCAAGACCATCGCCCTCACCGAGCAGGGTATCGCGGCCGTAAACGCGTGGGACGCCGCCTGCGTCGAGGAGGAGAGCGCCATGCTCGAGGGCTTCTCGGACAAGGAGCGCGCGGCGCTCGCCGACTACCTTGAGCGCGTGCACCGCAACCTCCGCGCCTACGGCAGCAAGCTTGCCGCCGAACGGAGCGAGTCGGCCAAGCGGGGCGATGCCCGATGACCGAGATCAAGCGCATTCTGAGCTACCTCGGCCGGTACCGCCGCGACGCTCTCATGGGCGTGCTGCTCGTGGTGGTGGAGAGCGGCTTTGAGATGATCATCCCCATCCTCATGGCCGACATCATCGACGTGGGCGTGGCGAACCGCGACCTCGATTTCATCTTCCGCCAGGGCGTCTACATGGCCGTCTGCGCGCTGCTCGCCCTCGTCACGGGGCTTCTGTACGCCCGCTTCGCCGCCCGCGCGGCATACGGCCTGGGTGCGCGGCTGCGCGCGGCCGAATACGAGCGCGTACAGGAGTACAGCTTCGCGAACCTCGACCACTTCGAGACTTCTTCGCTCGTCACGCGCATGACCACCGACGTCACGGTCATCCAGAATGCGCTCAACGCGGGCTTTCGCCCCATGGTGCGCGGGCCGGTGATGCTCGTGATAGGCTTCGCCCTCGCGTTCTATCTCAACACCGAGCTCGCGCTCGTGTTCTGCGCCGTCACACCCATCATGGCGCTCGCGATGGTCTTTATCGTGCGCCACGTGGGGCCGCTCTACGGCGTGCTGCAGGGTACGGTCGACAAGCTCAACGACGTGGTGCAGGAGATGCTCACCGCGGTGCGTGCCGTGAAGGCGTATGTGCGCGGCGACTACGAATGCGAGCAGTTCCGTCGCGTTAACCAGGGGCTCGCCGCGACGAGCGAGCATACGTTCCGCTTTGCCGTGCTCAACATGCCCGTGCTCTACGTGTCGATGTACACCGCGACGACGCTCATCATGTGGTTCGGAGGCCAGATGATCTTGGGCGAGACGCTCGAGGTGGGCGAGCTCACGGGTTTTCTCTCCTACGTGCTGCAGATTCTGAATTCGCTCATCATGATTTCGAACGTTTTCCTGCTGCTCACCCGTTCGCTCGCGAGCGTGCGCCGCATCTGCGAGGTGCTCGACGAGTCTGTGGACCTCTCTTCGCCCGCAGGCGCGCGCACCGAGGTCGCCGACGGGTCGGTCGCATTCCGCGACGTCTCATTCAAGTATCGCGCGGACGCCCGTGAGCGCGTGCTCGAGCATGTGAGCCTCGACATCCCCGCCGGCTCGACTGTGGGCATCTTGGGCGGGACCGGCTCGGGCAAGACCACGCTCGTGCAGCTCATCCCGCGGCTCTACGACGTGACCGAGGGCGCGGTGCTCGTGGGCGGGCACGATGTGCGCGAATACGACCTCGCGAAGCTTCGCGACGCCGTCGCCATCGTGTTGCAGAAAAACGTGCTCTTCAGCGGCACGGTGCGCGAGAACCTTCTGTGGGGGAACAACAAGGCGACCGAGGAAGAGCTGCTCGAGGCGTGCCGGCAGGCGCGCGTGGATGAGTTCCTCGACCGGCTGCCCGGCGGTCTCGACTACGACCTCGGCCAGGGCGGCGTGAACGTCTCGGGTGGGCAGAAGCAGCGCCTGTGCATCGCCCGCGCGTTGCTCAAGCATCCGAAGGTCATCATCTTCGACGATTCCACGAGTGCGGTCGACACGGCGACGGACGCCGCGATCCGGCAGAACCTCGCGGCGCTTGAAGGCGTGACAAAGATCATCATCGCGCAGCGCGTGGGCTCCGTGCAAGATGCGGACCAGATCATCGTGCTCGATGACGGCCGCGTCCATGCTCGGGGCACGCACGAGGAACTGCTTGCGACCGATAGCATCTACCAGGAGATCTACGATTCGCAGACGACGGGCAGAAACGCGTCTCCTGTTGTCGGGGTCTCGCAGGCAGCGTGTGGGACTACAAGACCTGGTGCCAGAGTCCCACTAGCGGAAGGGGGTGAGCGCTGATGGCAGCTCCCGGTAACAAGCCGAAGAACCTTGCCGCCACCGTGCGCGAGCTGCTCTCGTATCTCGGCCGCCACAAGCTCATCTTTGGCGCGGTCGCCCTGCTCGTGGCGACATCTGCCGTGGCGAACCTGCTGGGCACCTACATGATCCGACCGGTGGTCGACGCGCTCGCGCTGGGCTCGTACGACTCGTTCATCGGCGGGATCGTGCTCACGGCCTGCATCTACGGCGTGGGCGTGCTCGCGGCGTTCGGCTACACCCAGCTCATGGTGCATGCGGCGCAGAAGGTGCTCGTCGACATCCGCCGCGACCTCTTCGCCCACATCCAAACGTTGCCGCTGCGCTATTTCGACAACCATAACCGCGGCGACGTGATGAGCTACTTTACGAACGACGTCGATACTGTGGCAGAGGCGATGAACAACAGCTTCGCGATGGTGATCCAGTCGTTCATCCAGATCGTGGGCACGCTCATCATGATCTTCGTGCTCAACTGGCAGCTCTCGCTCATCGTGGTCGTGGGCTACGTGTGCATGTTCGCCTACATCTCGTACTCCACGAAGAAGAGCCGGTCGTTCTACCAGCGGCAACAGGGTGTGCTGGGCGAGCTCGACGGCTACATCGAAGAGATGGTCACCGGTCAGAAGGTCGTGAAGGTTTTCAACCGCGAGCACGCTAACGTATTCTCTTTCCGCGAGAAGAACGAACGCCTGCGCGTGGCGGGCACGAGCGCGCAGTCGTATGCCGCGTCGATGATCCCGGCGGTCGTGTCCATCAGCTATATGAACTACGCGATTGTGGCGGTGCTCGGCGGCTGGATGGCGCTCACCGGCCAGACCGACGTGGGCGTGCTCGCGAGCTACCTGGTGTTCGTGCGCCAAACGGCCATGCCCATCAACCAGTTTACACAGCAGTCGAACTTCCTGCTCTCTGCCCTTGCCGGCGCGGAGCGCGTCTTCGCCGTCATGCACGAGGAACCTGAGGTTGATCGCGGCCGCGTGACGCTCGTGCGCACGGGAGAGGACGCGTGGGCGTGGAAGATTCCAGCAGGGTATGGCGTGGGTGCCTGGGGCGCGCTCGTGCCGCTCGCGAAGAACGAGGGCGATGCCACAGCGCAGCGGCACGCTGCCGCCGAGGACATGGGTGCCCAGGTGCAAGATGCAGCACTCGGCGCGGACGGCACCGTGGTCGCTACGGGGCTCCTGCCACTTCGCGGCGACGTGCGCTTCCACGATGTGACATTCGGCTACGAGGCGGGCCACGAGGTGCTGCACCAGATCAACCTTTTTGCGAAGCCCGGGCAGAAGATCGCATTCGTGGGCTCCACCGGCGCCGGCAAGACGACGATCACGAACCTCATTAACCGCTTTTACGACGTGCAGGAAGGCGAGATAACCTACGACGGCATCAACGTGAAGAACATCGCAAAGGACGATCTGCGCCGTTCGCTCGGCATCGTGCTGCAGGATACGCACCTGTTCACGGGCACCATCGCCGACAACATTCGCTTCGGTCGCCTCGAGGCCACCGACGAAGAGGTGCGCGCGGCGGCGAAGATCGCGAACGCCGACAGCTTCATCCGCCGCCTGCCGCAGGGCTACGACACCATGGTGACCTCGGACGGCGCGAACCTTTCCCAGGGCCAGCGGCAGCTGCTGGCTATCGCGCGCGCCGCCGTGGCGGATCCGCCGGTGCTCATTCTGGACGAGGCGACCTCGAGTATCGATACGCGCACCGAGATGCTTATCGGGCGCGGCATGGATCAGCTCATGCGCGGCCGCACGACGTTCGTGATCGCGCATCGGCTCTCCACCGTGCGCGACGCCGACGCGATCATCGTGCTCGAGCATGGGCGCGTGGTGGAGCGCGGCAGCCATGATGAGCTCATCGCCCAGCGCGGTCGCTACTACCAGCTCTACACCGGTATGCTCGAGCTGAGCTAAGCGCGCACGCTTACTGTGCAAAACGTGTAGAAAGCTTCAATAAGGCGGCTCTCGAGGGCTCTTATTGAAGCTTTCTGCGCTTTTTGCACAGTAAGAGCGCAGCTGTCGCGCGAGGCGGATGGGTTACTGTCGCGCGAGGCGACTGTGTTGAAGGGAATGGGTTGAGAGGAACACGTTCCCAACCAACCCATCCCCAACCAACCCATTAATCTCGCGGCGCGCATGCAAGAAAGGCCGTATACTTGGGTACACTGAACGGAACTTGGCCGGGAGCCGCACGGATGCCCGGTTCACCGATCGGAGGAAACTATGAACGAAGTCGAGCGGTATCAGAGCCAGCAGTACGATCCGTACGGCAGCCCGATCTACCAGCAGGGTCCTGCTCCCCAGGTTATCTCACGCCGTCTGTACAACATCGTGCTCACCGGGTTCGTGGTGCTTTCGTTCGTCATCATGGCGGCGTGCTCCCACATCGCCGGAACGTACGAATTCCTGCTCTTCATCATGCGCAATTCCACGATGTTCATGATCGGAACCTTCGTGGGCAGCATCGGCGGCATCATCGCCATGAGCATCGGCCGCGCCAAGGAGAACCTCACGTTGGGGCTCATCGGCTACGCCCTCTTCACCCTGACGTTTGGCTTCACCACGGCGCTCGCGCTTATGTCGTATAGCATGGAGACGATCTCGCTCGCGTTCTCCGCAACCGCCGGCATCATGATCGTGTTCGGCGCCGCCGGCATCATGTTCCCGCAGTTCTTCGAGCGCATCCAGGGCGTGCTCTTCACGGGGCTTCTGGCGATCATCGTGGTCGAGCTCGTGCTCGCGCTCATGGGCGTCCAGCAATCCGCGACGGACATCGTCGTCATCCTGCTCTTCTGCGGCTTCATCGGTTACGACGTGCATCGCGCTTCCACTGCGGTGCCCACGCTCAGCAACGCGCTGTGGTATGCCATCGAGCTCTACCTCGACATCATCAACGTGTTCATCCGTCTTTTGGCCATCTTCGGTCGCAGGGACTAGCCATGTAAAATAACCCCAGGGGTTTTTTAACATTGCGCGGGCGAGTGGCTTCGGCTGCTCGCCCGTTTCTTGTGCAATGTTAAAAAACCCCTGGGGTTATTTTACGTGTTGTGCGCCGCCCGTCATTCGGCCAAGAAATCCACCGCATACTGTGCGGCCAGCATGGCGCCCTTCGCAAGCACGCTCTCGTCCACCTTGTAGAAGCAGGAGTGCTGGGCGAACGTCGCGCCGATTGCGGGGTTGCGCGTGCCCACGAAGGCGAGCACGCCGGGCACGAGCTCCAAGTAGCGCGAGAAGTCCTCGCCCGAGAGCGTTCCCCGGTAGCGCCCCACCGCCTCCGCCCCCAGCACCTCGACAATCGCGCGCCGACAGCGCTCGGATGCGGCTTCGTCGTTCACTACGGCGCCGTGTGCGACGGTGTACTCGGTGAGCTCGGCCTCGGCGCCCAGGGCTTGGGCGGTGTGGATGGCGATGCGCTCGATGAGCTTCGGCATGGCTTCGTGCGCGGCTGCGCTGTACGTGCGCACCGTGCCCGTGAGGTAGGCGGTGCCCGCGATGACGTTGCGCGCGGTGCCGCCATGCAGCTCGCCCACGGTCACCACGGCGGGCTCGTACGGGCTGAGGTCGCGGCTCACGATGGTCTACAGGTTGTTCACGATCTCGGCTGCGGCGATGATGGCGTCAGCGCCGCGCTGCGGCATGGCGCCGTGGCAGGAGGTGCCGCGGATGTCCACGCGGAACCAATCCGTGTTCGCCATGCGCGGCCCCGGCTCGCAGGAAATGGTGCCTGCGGCGACCTCGCTCCAGATATGCGCGGCATATGCGCCATCCACGCCCTCGCATGCACCCGCGTCGATCATGAGGGCGGACCCGCCGCCGTTTTCCTCGGAGGGTTGGAACACGGCGCGTACCTCGCCATGGAGGGCATCGCGCATCTGCGAGAGGATGCGGAGGCACCCGAGCTGCATAGCGATGTGGCAGTCGTGGCCGCAGGCGTGCATGACGCCTTCGTTTTCGCTGGCGAACGGCTCGCCCGTGCGCTCCGTGACGGCGAGTGCGTCGATATCCGCGCGGATGAGCAGCCGGCGGCGCGGGCTGCCGTCGGGCAGGTACGCGTCGGGCGCGGTGCCGGCGAGCGTGGCGATGAGTCCCGTGGCAGTGGGGCGCGCATAGGGGATGCCCATGCCGTCGAGCTCGCGGGCGATGGCTTCGGTCGTCTTGAACTCCTGGAGGCTGAGCTCCGGGTGCTGGTGGAAGTATCGCCGCTGCTCGATGATGTACGGCTCCGCTGCATGGCCGAGCTGCTGGATGCGCTTCGTCGCTTCGCTGCCCATGGTTCCTCCTCGCACGCGGCGTAGTTTTCTTAGCTGCTACCGTTCATCCTAGCAGGATGCGTCATTTGGGGACGGGCACAAGACGTTACCTTTTGTCGCACTGGGGGCAGGTTTATAGTGTAGCCGGGCGCAAGGTTCAAGGCCTGTCCCCAAATTGTGCAAAAGGAAACGTTTCGTACCCGTCCCCAAATGACGCATGAGGAGGAACCATGGGCAACGTGTTCATCGTCCGGTCGAAGCGCGTGTTCACGGCAGAGCGCGGCGTCGACGAGTCGCGTGAACTTGCGTTTGCGGTCGAGCTCCCCGCGGGCGCTTCAAACGCCGAAGGATTCGGCCGCATCGCGCGCATCGGCGCACCGGATGACGTCATCGCTGCATGTCCGGCCGGCACACCGGTTCTGGATTTCGGCGACCGTTTCATTTGCCCGGGATTCCACGACGCCCACCTGCACTTCTTCCACACGGCCGTCTACAACTCGCCCTACGTGCTCATGCATATGGGCGAGAGCGAGGCTGAGCTCGTGGCGCGCACGCGCGAGTTTGCGGCGACGTTGCCCCCGCATGCGTGGGTCGTCACGCAAGGTTGGCGCGACTATCCCTGGGATCCGCCCGTGCCGCCCACGAAGCGCTCGCTCGACGAGGCGTTTCCGGACAGACCCTGCGCAATGTGTTCCGGCGACGGCCATACGCTCTGGCTGAACTCGTGCGCCCTCGAGGCGCTCGGCGTGCACCGCGATTCTGAGCCTCCTGCGGGCGGCATCTACGACCGCGACGAGAACGGTGAGCTCACGGGCATCATCCGCGAGGCGGCGGCCATGGAGCTTCAGCCGCGCCTGCTCGAATGGCTCACCCAAGAGGATTTCGAACGCGCCTACACCGAGCAGATGGCGCGCATGGCGGCGCAGGGCATCACGTCGATCTGCGACATGTCGCTCATGCCGCTGCCGGGTTGCGATTTCATTCGCGAAGACATCTATGAGGCGCTCGACGCGCGTGGCGCGCTCACGCTGCGTGCGCATCTGTTCCCCACGCTCCTCGACGACCAGACGCGTTTGGAGCGCATGCAGGAGCGCTATGGTGCGCCCACTGCGAGCACGCTCATCAAGGCACCGGGGTTCAAGCAGTTCTTCGACGGCGTGTCGAGCCAGCATACGGCGTACCTCACCGAGCCGTATACGAACGCGCGCTACCCGGGTGACCGCGGGCATCTTACGGTGAGTGCGGAGCGCATGCGCGAGCTCGTGCTGGCGGCGGCTGAGCGCGGGCACGCCGTGCGCATCCACACTATCGGCGACGGCGCCATTCATGCGTCGCTCGATATCTTCGAAGAGGCGCAGGCGCGTTTCGGAGCGCCCAAGCAGGGGAGGAACACGCTCGAGCACTTGGAGAATCTGTTGCCCGGCGACCTGTCACGCCTTGCGGAGCTGAGCGTGGTCGCGTCGTCTCAGCCGTGCCACATCACGCTCGACCCGGGCGGCCCGGAGCGCGACCTCGGGTTGGAGCGGTCGCGGATCATGTGGCCGTTCGCGACGTACGAGCGCCTGGGCGTTACGCAGGCGTTCGGCACGGATTCCCCCATCACGCCCGTGACGTCGATGAACGTGCTCTACACAGCGGTGACTCGGCAAGATCCCGCGACGCACGAGCCTGCGGGCGGCTGGCTGCCCGAGGAGCGCATCCCCATGGCGCAGGCGCTCAGGAACTACACACTCGGAAGCGCGTGCGCCGCGGGACGGGAGTGCGAGCTCGGGAGCCTCGAGGCTGGCAAGCTCGCCGATTTCGTCGTGCTCGATCGCGACCTTACTGTGTGTGAGGCGGATGACATCCAGGCCACACGCGCGCTTGCGACCTACGTGGGTGGCCGCCGCGTGTTCGAGGGGTAGCACTAACGCGAGGGGCTTTGGCGGCCCGTGCGGGATGTAAAATTACCCCAGGGGTTTTTTGACATGGCCTGAGAACTGGGCTCCTCAATAGAGCTGCCGGGCCATGTCAAAAAACCCCTGGGGTAATTTTACATGCCCGCACGGGCTGCTGGGGTCGTTCCACATGCCCTGAAAAAAGTCGCTGGGGTGGTTTTACACGCCGCACGGGCCGTCCCGCACGCCTGCACAACCATCCTCACTCATAAAATCTAAGTGTCATTTAATAAGATTTTTTGCTACCGAGTTGTATAAGTCCGCGCGGCTGGGTACTATTCACTGCGTACGTAACGGATTGGTGCAGCGAGCGCCGCCGCGCCCGCGCAACCGACGAAGGAGGAACCTTCTATGAGTTTGAAGCCGCTTGGTGATCGCGTCCTGATCAAGCCGGAGCCCGCGGAGCAGAAGACCGCGACCGGCCTGTACATCGCGAGCAACGCGCAGGAGAAGCCGCAGCGCGGCGAGGTCGTCGCCGTGGGCGCCGGCAAGCTCAACGACAAGGGCGAGCGCATGCCCATCGACGTCAAGGTCGGCGACACCGTGATCTATGGCAAGTTCGGTGGCAACGAGGTCAAGATCGACGGCGAGGATTACCTGCTCATGCGTGCCGACGACATCTACGCCGTTGTCGAGTAGTACCTGCGCTCGTGTAATCCACATGCAGCTTATCTAGTTGGAGGAAGAACAAATGGCTAAGGACATCACCTTCGATACCACGGCGCGCGCCAAGCTCGCCAAGGGCGTCAACAAGCTTGCTGACGCCGTGACCGTCACCATGGGTCCCAAGGGTCGCTACGTCGCTCTGCAGCGTTCCTTCGGCGCGCCGACCATCACCAACGACGGCGTCTCTGTCGCTAAGGAGGTCGAGCTCGAGGATCCCATCGAGAACATGGGTGCCCAGCTCGTGAAGGAGGTCGCCACCAAGACGAACGACACCGTCGGTGACGGCACCACCACCGCGACCCTGCTCGCTCAGGCCATCGTGAACGACGGCCTGCGCAACGTGGCCGCCGGCGCCAACCCGCTCGCTATCCGTCGCGGCATCGAGAAGGCCGTGAACGCCGCCGTGGCCGAGATGAAGGAGCAGGCGCAGCCCGTCGAGACCAAGGAGCAGATCGCGTCCGTCGGCACCATCTCCGCCGGCGACCCGAAGGTCGGCGAGAAGATCTCCGACGCCATGGACGTCGTGGGCAAGGACGGCGTCATCACCGTCGAGGATTCGCAGACGTTCGACATCACGATCGACACCGTCGAGGGCATGCAGTTCGACAAGGGCTACGTCTCTGCGTACTTCGTCACCGATAACGACCGCATGGAGGCCACGCTCCGCGATCCCTACATCCTCATCACGGATCAGAAGGTCTCCAATGTCCAGGACATCATGCCTGTTCTCGAGGCCGTCCAGCGCTCCGGCAAGGGCCTGCTCATCATCGCCGAGGACATCGACGGCGAGGCGCTGCCCACGCTCGTGCTCAACAAGATCCGCGGCGCGCTCCAGGTCGTCGCGGTGAAGGCACCGGGTTACGGTGACCGCCGCAAGCGCATGCTCGAGGATATCGCCGCCCTCACCGGTGGCCAGGCTGCCCTCGATGAGCTGGGCATCAAGGTTGCCGACATCACGCCCGACATGCTCGGCACCGCGAAGTCCATCACCGTCACGAAGGACAACACCACGATCGTCGACGGTGGCGGCACCAAGGAGGCCATCGAGGCCCGCGTCGCTCAGATCAAGGCCGAGCTCGAGCACACCGATTCCGATTTCGACCGTGAGAAGCTTCAGGAGCGCCTCGCCAAGCTCTCCGGCGGCGTTGCCGTGATCAAGGTCGGTGCTGCGACCGAGACCGAGCTCAAGGAGATCAAGCACCGTGTCGAGGACGCCCTGCAGGCGACCCGCGCGGCCGTCGAGGAGGGCATCGTCGCCGGCGGCGGCGTGGCCTTCATGGACGCCATTCCCGCGCTCGACTCCGTCGAGATCGATGACCCCGAGGAGAAGATCGGCGTCGATATCGTCAAGAAGGCGCTCACCGCGCCGGTGGCGACCATCGCGAAGAACGCTGGCTTCGAGGGCGCCGTCGTGGTCGACAAGGTCGCCACGCTGCCCGCGGGCGAGGGTCTGAACTCCGCGAATGGCGAGTGGGGCAACATGATCGAGATGGGCGTGCTCGACCCGGTCAAGGTCACCCGCACCACGCTGCAGAACGCTGCTTCCGTGGCCTCGCTCATCCTCATCACCGAGGCGACCGTGACGGACGTGCCGAAGAACACCGCGCTCGAGGACGCCATCGCCGCCGCTACCGCCGGTGCGCAAGGTGGCGGCATGTACTAAGGCTTAGCTGAGCCTTTGACTCCAACCGGGAAGCCCCCGGCTTTCCCCTTCGCTTGTCCTCGGCGCATGGCCGCCGCCCG
Source organism: uncultured Coriobacteriaceae bacterium (assembly GCA_949298635.1). Lineage (GTDB taxonomy): Bacteria > Actinomycetota > Coriobacteriia > Coriobacteriales > Coriobacteriaceae > Enorma. Next base: position 10,669 of record CASFXG010000054.1, read on the forward strand.
GGAAACCGCCTCCGGCGGTTCCCGCGGGCGGCGGCCGCGCCTGCGGAATCGCTCAGGGGAACGCCGGGGGCTTCCCTGCGTCTTCGGGCTCGCCGCGCAGGTGGGGGAATGCGAGGGCGT
>CASFXG010000055.1 GCA_949298635.1 uncultured Coriobacteriaceae bacterium
AGCCGCTTCCGCCGCCTCTTGCTCGGCACGGAGCGCCTCGAGCTCCGCACGCTCACGACGGGCCTTTTCGGCACGGAGCGCCTCGAGCTCCGCACGCTCCTCATCGGTCAGGGGTGTATCGAGCTGGTCGGACATATGACCGCCTTTCTTCGTACATGCTGCGTAGCAGTATACCCCGTACGGCAACCTCCCGGGGCGTTCGAAGCACATGTTGAAACACCGCGCGCCCGGCATCCTTCGACAACGCCTTCAGCCGCAGGGGGGGCGCGAGCGCCTACGCGTCTACTCGAACAAGCACGCCGGTCGTGTCGAAGGGTGGGGTGAAGCTCTCGTCCACCGCTCCCCCTTCTTGCCAAAACATCTGCGAGAAGCCAAGGTCATCGGCGTGGTCGAGCACACGCTCGTACTCCTCTTCCGTCACGGCGCGGTCGAGCTCTCCGCCGGCCGCGCGCATGGCGGCGTTCGGCGTGTACTGGTTCATGACGGAAATGGGCACGTCGCCTGCAATGCGCCAGATGGCGTCGAGCACCTGGCACGAATCGTCCGCATGCCCCGGCAGCACGAGATGACGCACGATGATGCCGCGCGTCCACGTGCCGTCCGCGCGCGCCTCCTGCCCGCCGCGACGTGCGACGGTAGCGACCATCTCGGCAAGCGCCGCTTCTGCGACCTCGGGATAGTCCGGGACGTGCGAAAGCGCGCGTCCCAAGCCGGCATCTGCGTACTTGAAGTCCGTGAGCCAGATATCCACCAGATCGCCCAGCTCACGAACGGCCTCGATGCGCTCGTACCCACTCGTGTTGTAGACGATGGGAATGGTAAGCCCGCGTGCCCGCGCTTCGGCAAGCGCATCAGGCAACAGATGCGCATAATGCGTCGCGGTCACGAGGTTGATATTGAGCGCACCTTGCTCCTGGAGCTCGAGCATAATTACGACAAGGCGTTCCTCGGACACCTCGATGCCGAAATTGCCGGTCGAGATCTCGTGATTCTGACAGTACACGCATTTGAGCGGACAGCCGCTGAAGAAAACTGTGCCCGAGCCCGCCTCGCCCGAGATGGGCGGCTCTTCCCAGAAGTGGAGGGCGGCACGGGCGAGCTTGAGCGCGGACCCGGCACCGCATACGCCCGTCTTCCCCGCCGCTCGGGCAGCGCCGCACCGGCGAGGGCACAGCTCGCACGCTGCGAGGGAATTCTGTGTGAGCAGCCCATGCTCCATAACGCACCGCCGAAAAGTCCGACATATGAAAAAAGCCCGCCTAAGCGGGCCTTATGCTTGAGTGGGTGGAGACGAAGGGAGTCGAACCCTCGGCCTCTGCCATGCGACGGCAGCGCTCTCCCAACTGAGCTACGTCCCCAAGCAGTGAACTATTCTACCAAGCTCCGCTGAACTGTCAACGGGCAATTATGAAGCGGAATAATTCGGTGAAAAACACACGTGATCGCGCTCATCATGACCCACGGAGCCCGATAAGTCAAGACTGGTATTCGGTGGACGGCGGGCTAACATAATAGGTGTCCCGCACCCTGCGGAACAACTGGGTGAACCGTCACGTTTTTTTAGGGAGCCCACACAGTCGAGCCCAGTACAGGCATCCTTCGTTGTTAAGGAAGCTGGAAGAGCCGATGAGGGCACCCACCTTGTAGAGGTGGGTTCATTTTCGTGAAGCAGGGTGCGGTCTTTTTATGCCTCGATCCGCTGAGAACCAATGCGTGACCCAATTGGGGACAGGTGCGTTTTGGGACACCCGGCACGAGCGCCCGGCGTGAAGCGCCCCGGGAGCGCGTAAAATTACCCCAGGGGTTATTTTACATCTGCAGCTTCTCACTCCGAGCAACATACGTTGCACCAGATGTAAAATAACCCCTGGGGTAATTTTACGCGCCCTCCGGGCGGTTCCGTGCATCCTCTTACAATCGCATGATGATATGGTGTCCGCCACCAAATTATCCGCGCTTTTTAGGTATCATGTACCAGATTGCGCCCCGGCGCCATCGTAGATATCGTCCACGAAGCTTTGCTGGTCACGCCGCCATGGATTCGCTTGTTCCCTACATATGCATCGCGGCAGCCGCGTTCGCGACCACCTTCGCGCTCGTTCCCGGCGTGAAGCGCCTTGCCGTGCGCCTTGATGCTGTGGACTACCCTTCCAAGCGCCGCATCAACAAGGTGCCCATCCCTCGCATGGGCGGACTCGCCATCTTCGTCGGGCTCATCGTCGCCCTTGCGGTACAGGTCGCGGGCACCTGGATCTGGGGCTGGCCGTCGGCGCTCATCTCGCATCCGAGCCTCAGCGTCAACTACTACCTCCTCGCCGTGGCGTTCTGCGTCATCGTCGCGACCGGTGCCATCGACGACGTCTACTCCCTCAGCCCGCGCGCGAAGCTCGCCGGCCAGGTGCTCGCTGCCGTGCTCGCCGCGGCGGGCGGCCTCACCATCGGCGCCATTTCGAACCCCATGGGCCCGGGCAACATCGACCTCGGATGGTTCGCCTACCCCATCACCGTCATCTACCTTGTGGCGTACACGAACATCATCAACCTCATCGACGGCCTCGACGGACTCGCCACGGGCATCACGGCGATCGCGGGGCTCGCGATGTTCAGCCTCGCCGTGCTCGCCGGCCGCACGGACGCCGCCGCGCTTTCCATTGCGCTGTTCGGCGGCTGCCTCGCGTTTCTGCGCTACAACTTCCACCCTGCGAGCGTTTTCTTGGGCGACTCCGGGTCGCTGCTGCTCGGCTTCGCGCTCGGTACGGTATCACTGCTCTCCGTGAGCCGCACGGCCGCCCTTACCTCGCTCATCATCCCGCTCATCGTGGCGGGCGTACCCATCTTGGATACGTTCGCCGCCATCATTCGTCGCACGCGCGCGCATGTGAGCATCGGCCAGGCCGACAAGGGACATATCCAGCACCGGCTCATCCAAGAGGGCTACGACCAGCGTCAGGCGGTGCTGCTCATCTACGCGTGGTGCATTCTGCTTGCACTCGGCGCCGTGCTCATCAACCAAGTGAGCATGGAGTTCCGCATCGTAATCTTCCTCGTCCTGCTGGGCGGCTCTGCGGTCTTTGCGATGCGCCTGCACCTGTTCGAGCCGGTCCTTCGGCATCATTACAACCCCGAAACGCACCGCGACGAGATCGTGACCCCCGAGGATCCGGCGTTTGCTGAGGAAACACGGGCAGAAAAGCGCCAGCGCGCTGAACGACGCGAAGAGCGTCGGGAAACCGTGCAGCACATCGAGGAGCAATTGCGCGATAATACCATCGACCGCATCAAGAAGGACTAGCCGGGGGCGGAAGACGGATGCCCGGGTGCTCGCCGCACCGAGAGCATCCTGCTGCGTGGAAACCGCGCCAGCGCATGCGCACATCCGCACGCCCGCACCTCGACACGATACGAAAGGTGACCCATGCCGAACGTCCGCAGCTATGAGGCCGCGCTCGAGCGCAGCAACCAGATCAGTGCCGACCTCGCCGTGCATCCGGAAGCATACACGATGCTCACCGGCGACCGCCCCACGGGACGCCTGCACCTGGGGCACTATTTCGGCACGCTCAAGGGGCGCGTCGAGTTGCAGAACATGGGCGTGAAGACGAACGTCCTCATCGCGGACTACCAGGTCATCACGGACCGCGACACGACCGAGCACATCCAAGACAACGTGTACAACATGGTCATGGACTACCTTGCCTGCGGCATCGACCCCGCGAAGACCATGATCTACGCACACTCCGCCGTGCCCGCCGCCAACCAGCTCATGCTGCCGTTCCTTTCGCTCGTCTCCGAGGCGGAGCTGCAGCGCAACCCCACCGTCAAGGCGGAGATGGAGGCGAGCGGCCACGAACTCACCGGGCTTCTCCTCACCTACCCCGTGCACCAGGCCTGCGACATCCTCTTCTGCAAGGGCAACGTCGTGCCCGTCGGCCGCGACCAGCTGCCGCACATCGAGCTCACGCGCCTCATCGCGCGCAAATTCAACAACCGCTACGGCCACGTGTTCCCCGAGGTCGACGCCCTGCTCTCCTCGACGCCGCTTTTGCCCGGACTCGACGGCCGCAAGATGAGCAAGAGCTACGGCAACGCCATCTCGATCTCCATGACGCCGGAGGAGACGGCAAAGCGCATCAAGAAGAGCCAGACCGACTCCGAGCGCATGATCACGTTCGACCCCGAGGCGCGGCCCGGCGTCTCCGGCCTGCTTTCGACGGCTGCCATCTGCACCGGCCGCACCGAGGTGGAGATTGCCGAAGAGATCGGCATGGGCGGATCCGGCGCGCTCAAGAAGTACGTGACCGAGGCTGTGAACAGCTACTTCGAGCCCATCCGCGAGCGCCGGCACCAGTTCGAGAACGACCTGGATTACGTGAAGGACGTGCTCCACGAGGGTAATCGCCGGGCGAACGAAATCGCCGAGGCGACGCTTGCCGAGGTGCGCGAAGCCATGGGAATGGTGTACTAGCGACTCCCCGTCCCCGTCTTCTGCCGCCCGCCGGGCATATCCTCCCCCACTTCACACAGTCCTCGCTCGCTGCGCTCGCTGCGGAACTCGTGGTGGAGGAAATGCCCGGCGGGCGGCAGAAGACGGGGGCGAATGAGACGTACTACGCCAAGAAAGTAAGAGGTTGAAAGATGTACAAGGTCGTTGCTTCGGATATGGATGAAACGTTCCTCGACCATCGGCACCAGATCCCGGCGCCGAATCTGCAGGCGCTGGCACGCATGCGAGAACTTGGCGTGCTCTTTGTGCCGAGTTCGGGCCGGCCGTACCAGTCCATCATGGATAACTTCGCCGATGTCGACCAGTCGCTCATGGAGGGCACCTACGTCATCTCGTACAACGGCGCGTTCATCAATCGCTACGGCGATCCAGAACCGCTGCTCGCCACCAGCGGAGACCGTGCCTCGATCGAGCGCCTCTACGCATGGGGCGTCGAGCATCGCCAGGCGCTGCACCTCTATACCACGAGCGGCGAGACCTATGTGCAGTTCCTTCCGCCGGAAGAGCAGGAATACCTGAAGGGTTTCCCGGGGTGCATCGAGCTCGACGACTCGGTAAGCAGTCTCGATGATTTCGTTGGCGACGACGAGCTCATGAAGATCATCTTCATGGATATCGATTTCGAGCGCTGCCATCGGATAGGCGAAGAGCTTGCGCCCACCCTCGACCCCGACAAGGTCGCGATTACGTACTCCTCAAATCGCTATGTCGAATTCGTCCCCACCGGCGTAGACAAGGGGACGGGCCTCGTGCACCTCGCGGAGCTTCTGGGCATCCCCGTTGCCGAGACCATCGGCGTGGGCGACGCGGCGAACGACCTCGAGATGATTCAGGCTGCCGGGCTGGGTGTAGGCGTGGCGAACGTATCGGACGACGTGCGCCCCCATTGCGGCCTTGTGCTCGAGACCACCGGTTGGGACGGCGCCTTCCCCGAGCTCGTAGAGCGCGTGCTCGAGCCTCTGCGTTAGGAAATGTTAAAAAACCCCTGGGGTTATTTTACATGCGCACGGACGTGCTCGGCGAAGCCGCGGTACGTCCAATCCTGCTCGTCACCCGGCTTGAGGTCGAGCGAGATGTCCTTGAAGAAGCAAGTGGGAATCTCGTGCTGCTTCAGGCACTTCGCGATGCACGGAGTGCAGCCGGAATTGTGGTTGCACGGATTGTTCGGACATGCCTTGTCGGTGCAGGTGCAAAACGGTACGTTTGCCATGGCATTTCCCTTCCGAATGTTGAATGTAACATTACCCCAGCGACCTTTTTACATCGCGGAGAAAAGAACGCGGAGAAGACGGCGCCTACCGATGCAATGTAAAAAAGTCGCTGGGGTAATGTTACATCCCGGCAGGCCAGCGGCAGGCGCGTAAATCCACGTGGTCCTCGTCGCGAAACGACACGCCTTCGTCCTCGAGCAGCCGCCGTTGCACGCCCGCTCCGCCGAATGCGAAGCCCTCGCAGATGCGCCCATCCGCGAAGACCACACGATGGCAGGGAATCTCGCCGGGACGCGGGTTCACATGCAGGGCAAATCCCACGTAGCGCGCCTTGCGCGGCTCCCCCACGAGCTTCGCTACCTGGCCATACGTCGCGACCATCCCTTCCGGAATCTGCTCCACGACCTCATACACGCGCTCGAAGAACCCGTCGCGCTCCACGTTCCCCTCCTATCTATTTGAGACTTTGGCACCAGGTCTTAAAATCCCACTGGCGAGACTATGGCACCGAGCCTTAGGGCCTTGGCGGTGGGACGTTAAGACCCGGTGGTAAAGTCTCACGCTGCGATGACGGCCTCGCGGTGTTCGGACGTGATGAGCTCCTTGGTCTTAATGGTAGCGCCGAGATAGTGCTCCACGAGCTCCGCAAGTTCATCGATTGCCGCCTGGCAGTCTTCCACGCGCTCCGGCTCAACGCACTCGATGATCAGAAAAGCGTTCTTCGAGTCGTCCGTGAGCGCCGTCCGCACGCCGTCGCGCCAGTTCCAGCAACGGCACACCGCGCCCGCGTCGTCGCAGTAGCAGAGCTCGCCGGGAAGCGTCGGGTCGTCGTGCTCGTTCTCGCCGAGCGGAAGGAACGCGTCCCCGCCCTCGGTGAGCCCCAAGCGCAGGTCGCCCTCGAAGGCATCGATGTCCTCGCCGCCCACAGGCAGCGCGTACTTGAGCGAGATGGCGTTGTAGATGTCGACCGCGGGCGTGATGTGCCCCACGGGATTGCCCTTGAGCACGCGCTTCAGCAGATTCTCGATCGAGCAGCGCGCGCCCTTCTTCGTCTTGAATGCGCGATACGCCTCGCGCCATGCCTTCACTGGCGCGTTCTCCGAGATAGTGTCGCTCGTGAGGTGACGCTCGGCAAGGATATTCGCCCGGTCGAGCAGGCGCTCGATCTCGGCCGCTTCTTCGGCGGAGACCTCATCTGCGGCCTTCATGCCCTCCGCGACCACGATACCGATCGCCGCCTGCGGAAACAGCTCCCAAAACGATGACTCAGTCACGAATCTCTTCATACCAGCCGCCTTTCTCGTCACCCGGTATCTATCGTCCGATACCCATCATAAACAAAAAACGCGCGCCGCCAGCCGTCTTCTTCGCCCTACGACGCTGGCATGCACGCGTTCGCGCTGCCCCATCCGGGGATGGAGCCACTATCGAGTTCATCATAGCGGCGAGGCGACGCCGCGTCAAAAAAGTACCGTGATAGGAAAGGGGGCGGCGACCATCATCGGCCACCGCCCCACTCAACTCAAAAGGGGTTGGAAGGAACACGTCCCTAACGAACCTCCCAACGAACCCATTAGCGCTCGCGGGTCATGCTCTTGAGGTCGACACCAGGATAGCGCTTCTCGAAGTTCTCCTTGAACTTAGCGGCGAGCTCGGCAGCAGCCTTGTCGTAAGCCTCCGGGTCCTCCCACGTGCCGCGCGGATCGAGCAGCTCGCGCGGGACGCCGGGGCAGTCACGCGGAACCTCGACGTCGAACACATCGTTGTGCACGTAGCCCGCGATGTCGAGCGAACCGTCCTGCGCGGCCTTCACGAGCGCGCGCGTGTGGTAGAGCGCGATGCGGTGACCGATACCGTACGGACCGCCCGTCCAGCCGGTGTTCACCAGGTAGACATGGGTGTCGTTCTGCGTAATCTTCTCGCCCAGCAGGTAGGCGTAGGCCATGTGATCGAGCGGCATGAACGGCTCGCCGAAGAGTGCCGAGAACGTGGGCTGCGGCTCCTTCACGCCGAGCTCGGTGCCGGCGACCTTCGCCGTGTAGCCCGTAAGGAAGTGGAACATGGCTTGCTCACGGGAGAGGCGCGAGATGGGCGGCAGGACGCCGTAGGCGTCGGCGGTGAGAAAGAGCACCACGCTCGGGACCTCGCCGGTGCCGGACTCCACCACGCGCTCGATGTGCTCGAGCGGATAGGCGGCGCGGCCGTTTTCGGTGATGGAACTGTCGGAATACACGGCGGCGCGCGTCTTACGGTCGAGCTTGACGTTCTCGCTCACGCTGCCGAAGCGGATGGCATCGAAGATGTCTGGCTCACGTTCGCGCGTGAGGTCGATGGTCTTCGCGTAGCAGCCACCCTCGATGTTGAAGACGCCGCGCGGGCTCCAGCCGTGCTCGTCGTCGCCGATGAGCAGGCGCGCGGGGTCGGCGGAGAGCGTCGTCTTGCCGGTGCCGGAAAGGCCGAAGAGGATGCACGTCTTGCCGGTGGCGGGATCGACGTTGGCGCTGCAGTGCATGGGCAGCACGCCGTCCTCGAGCGGCAGGAGGTAGTTCATCATCGTGAAGATGGCCTTCTTGATCTCGCCGCAGTAGCCGGTACCGGCGACGACGATCTGCTTGCGGTTCATGTCGAGGATGACCGCCGCGGGCTCAAGACCGTCGCGGTCGCGCGAGCACACGTAGGTGGGCGCCGCGAACACGGTGATGTCCGGGCGGCCGAACATGTCGAGCTCGTCCTTCGTGGGACGCACGAGCATGTTCTGGATGAAGAGCGCCTGGTGCGCGCGCTCGCAGATGACCATGACCTTGCGGGCGTACTGACGGTCCGCACCAGCGAAGCCGCGAACCACAAACAGGTGACGGCGCTGCGACATGTAGCGCGTCACGTTCTTGCGCACGCGCTTGTAGGTCTCCTCGTCGACCGGCTTATTCGTCTTGCTATTCCAATTCACCTGCTCATCGGCCTCACCGGCATCCACGATGTAGCGGTTCTCGGGGCTGCGGCCGGTGAAGGCACCGGTCGAGACGGAAAGCGACCCCGTCGAGGTCAGGTACGCCTCGTGGTGCGACACGGAATGCTCGATGAGCTTTGCCGGGCACCAGTCCACGTGCACGCGGTCGATATCGCAGTTGATACCGTTCTCCAAAAGTATGGTTTCGATCATGCGCTCCACACCTTTCTGTACGCGGGCGCGAGCCTCGAGCGACAAAGCCGCGCCCTCGATTACAACCCATGTTCGAACGTCGCCGCAAACACGGCATGTTCGCAAATTCGCAACTGGAACTGATTATAATGAACGTTCGCAAGGAACGCCATGGCACAAAGACCATGGAATGACACTGGAACATGATAGGAGCACCGTGCTCTTGAACCCCATCGACATCCTGCGCGACAAGCTTGCCGAACGCCGTGGCCGCGCCGCATCCGCGCCATCCGGACGCGCCGTGGCGACATCCACGCAGAGCAGCCACGCCCGACGCGCACGCCAACCCTTCCTCGCCCGCCTCGTGAACCAGTGGTGGACCCGTCTGCTTGGCGCCATCTACCAGGGATCGCTCAGCGAGCAGGAAGAGGAATACGAGTCGCACAGCGCGCGGCGCGACTACGTATGGAACACGCTCGGCACCACGATCTGGGGCATGTCGCTGCCGATTCTCTCCATCGTGGCCTCGCAGCTTGCCGGCACGGAGCAGGCGGGCATGTTCTCCATGGCGTTCTCCACGGGCATGCTGCTCATGTACGCCGCAAACTATGGCGTGCGTAACTTCCAGGTTTCGGACATCGACGAGGGGCACGCGTTCTCGTCCTATCAGATCCAGCGCTGGGCATCGACGGCCATGGCGCTCGTGCTGGGCGTTCTGTACTGCACGATCCGCGACTACCAGCCCTATATGGCGACGATCTGCTTCGGCGTGTACCTCTTCAAGCTCGTCGACGGCGCGGCGGACGTGTACGAAGGACGACTGCAGCAGGCCGACAAGCTCTACCTCGCAGGCATCTCGCAGACGCTTCGCTCCGCGGCGGTGTTCCTCGTGTTTACGGTGCTCCTGTTCGTGACGCGCAACATCGCCTTCGCCTCGGTAGGCATGGGCATCGCCGCCGCTGCCTCGCTTGTGCTTGTGACGGTTCCGCTCGCGCTGCTCGAAACCGAGAAGTCGCGCCGCTGGCGGCTCGAGGAGGTCACCGATCTCTTCCGCCAGTGCTTCCCGCTCTTCGCGGCGCTCTTCCTCTTCAACCTCATCGAGACCATGCCGAAGCTCGTGATGGAAGGCGCGCTGCCCTACGAGAACCAGCTCTACTTCAACGCGCTCTACTTCCCCTCCCAGAGCATCCAGATCATCATCGGCTTCATCTACAAACCGCAGCTCGTGCGACTTGCGGGTATCTGGGCGAACCCCAAGAAGCGCCGGCGCTTCGACCTCATCCTGCTCGCGATGATGGCGATCATCATCGTGGTGACGGCCGTTGTTGGCATCTTCATGGGAACGATCGGCATCCCGCTCACCGGCTTTCTGTACGGCGTGGATTTCGAGCAGTTCCGCCTGCTCAGCTATCTCATGGTCGTGGCGGGCGGCGTCATCGCAGCGATCGACTTCCTGTATGCGATCGTCACCGTGCTGCGCCGCCAGGGTGCCGTGATGCGCCTCTACCTCGTGGCGTTCGCCGCCGTGACGCTCTCGTCGCTGCTGCTGGTGAACCTCATCGGCCTCACCGGCGCCGTGGCGAGCTACCTCGCTTCGATGACGCTCTTGCTCGTGTTGCTCGTGCTGGAGTACATCCGCATCCGCCACGCCATCGCCCGCGAGCGCAACCCGTTCCTCTCGTAGCGCACCGCCAAGAAATCCGGTCTCACACCTCAGGCTGGATGTCGCCTTGGGGGCGGCGCGGCGTCACTTTGGGGACGGGTACGTTTGTGACGTTTTCG
>CASFXG010000056.1 GCA_949298635.1 uncultured Coriobacteriaceae bacterium
GTTTTCGACACGAACGTACCCGTCCCCAAAGTGACGAAAACGTCACAAACGTACCCGTCCCCAAAGTGACGCCGCGCCGCCCCCGGCACGAACGTACCCGCCCCCAAAGTGACGCCCGCCCACAAAGTGTTGCTATTCGCCCTCTTTGATAGAGGCGTACCAGGTGGCACCGTCGTCGAGACGCACGATGCCCACGCGTCCGCGCGGGGCGCCGGCTGCAGCGGAGCAGTCGATGTCGATGCGATCCGCCACGCCGCCGGTATCGTCGCAGGCACCCACGGGAACCACGCAACCGCGGCCTTCGGCATCCACGCACGCATCCTGTTCGAGCTCGGCATAGCGCGCGAGCACGATCGTAGGCGTATGCCCCGCGATGACGACCGGCCCCGTACCGTCGGCGCCCACAAGACCCGTCGGGGATCCCCAGAACTCCTCGCGCGTCCACAGAAGCGTCTCGGGGTCTTGGTGGGCAAGCATGTTGAGCAGGTCCTCGCGCGACGCCTCGGCCGCACCGCGACCATCGAAGACGTCGATGCCTGCCGTGGCGAGATAGGCGCGCGCCTCGAGTGCGTCGATACCCGCGTGCACGAGGATGTAGCGGCGCGTCGCGGTATCGACCACGTCGAAGAGCGGCAACGCCTCCACCCAGTCCACGAGCTCGGCCAACTCGTCCTTGTCGAGCGCATCGAGGCCGAGCGCCGTGGCGACGCCGCCATTCAGTGCCCAGGTGAAGCTATCCATATCGCCGGTCTCGCGCAAGATGTCGACGAGCATGCGCTCGTGGTTGCCCATGAGCACGTGCGCATTGGGCAGCGACCGCACGAGCTGGATCACGCCGAGGGGCTCAGGACCTCGGTCGACCATGTCGCCGAGGACATAGATCTCATCGGCATCGCCGGGCGAGGCGAGGCACAGCGCCTCATCGAGCGCGGCCTTATGCCCATGGACATCGGAAAGCACGTAGATCGCCATGCTCCACCCCCTCGACGACGTATGGCTGCTCCCATTGTACCCGCCCGACGGCACAGCTGCCGCGACGCTCATCCGAATGCCGCTGTACCGTAAGATTGCCGGGGAACGACCGCCCTTGTTTAATCCCACTATTTCACTCGGGTTAACTAGTCGCAACATCCTAGTCCGCACGCAGCGCTATGGTAGAGTTATCGAACCTCGGCGGCGGGCGACTGTCCCAACCGCCACGCCCGATGACCCATCGAACATCCAGGGAGGTATGATGGCCCGCGTGCACAACTTCTCCGCCGGCCCGGCGGCGCTCCCCGAGAGCGTCCTGCGCGAGGCGGCAGACGAACTCGTCGATTTCCGCGGATCCGGCATGTCGATTTTGGAGATGAGCCATCGATCTTCGACATTCCAAGCGGTCATCGACGATGCCGAGGCCACACTCCGCCGCGTCGTGGGCATTCCCCAAACGTATCGTGTGCTCTTCCTGCAAGGCGGCGCCACGCTGCAGTTCGCCGGCGTGCCGCTGAACCTCATGCACCGCGGCCACGCAGGGTACGTGGTCACGGGTCTCTTTTCTAAGAAAGCACAGCAAGAGGCAACACGCTACGGCGAGGTCGAAGTACTCGCCACAGGCGAGGACGCAGGCTTTTCGCGCATCCCGGACCCCGCGCCCATCGAGCAGCGGGCGGCGGCAGGCGACCTCGACTACATCCATATCTGCCAGAACAACACCGTCTATGGCACCATGTACCACGAGCTTCCGCACTGCGGCGAGGTACCGCTCGTCGCAGACGTCTCGAGCTGCTTTCTTTCCACGTCGCTCGACATCGAGCGCTACGGGCTCGTCTATGCCGGCGCGCAGAAGAACGCCGGACCCGCGGGCGTCACCGTCGTCATCGTGCGCGACGAGCTCCTCGCGCAAGGCCCCACGCTCCCCTGCTGCCCCACGTACCTCGACTATCGCCAGCAGGCAAACGCCGGCTCCATGCTGAACACCCCCAATACCTTCGGCATCTACCTGTGCGGAAAGGTATTCAAATGGGTCGAAGACCACGGCGGGCTCGCCGGTATGGAGGCACGCAACCGCGAGAAAGCCGAGCTCCTCTACGACGTGCTCGACCGCAGCAGCATCTTCCACCCCTTCGCAGAACCCGGTTCGCGCTCCATCGCGAACGTCACGTTCCGCTGCAGCACACCCGAGCTCGATACCGCATTCGTCGCCGGTGCGCGCGAGCGGGGCATCGAAGGCGTCAAAGGCCACCGTGCCGTCGGAGGCATGCGCGCGAGCATCTACAACGCCGTCTCCCTCGAGGACGTCCAAGCCCTCGTCGCCTATATGGAGGAATTCGAGTCCAAACATCAAATCGAGTAAGATGAGCCAAGCACCCCTTTATTCCCTGCTAAGGCCTACGGTATGAGCAGGCGCAGGGCGCGAACTCCATCGCGAGTTCCGCAGCCGCGCAGCGGCGAGGACTGTTTGAGCAGGGGAGTTCGCGCCCTGCGCCAAACCACCTGAAGCGGGGAGAAGCGCACGAAACACCGCAAGGAGCACACCATGCGCAAGATCAAAATCATCGATGACATCACCAAAGACGGCCAGGTCACGTTCGGCTCAGGCTACGAGTTCGTCGAGGAGGCCGCGGCGGCCGACGCCATCCTCATGCGCTCGACGGACCTGCACGGCTACGAGCTGCCCGCGAGCATCCGCGCCATCGCGCGCTGCGGCGCCGGGGTGAACAACATTCCCGTCGACGAGTACGCGCACCGCGGTGTGGTGGTGTTCAACTCACCTGGCGCGAACGCGAACGCCGTTAAAGAGATGGTGCTCTGCATGATGGTGCTCGCGAGCCGCGGCGTCGTGCAGTCGATGGAGTGGGTGCGTGAGAACGCCAGCGACCCCGACATCCTCACGAACGCCGAACATGTGAAGAAGGCGTTCGTCGGCCACGAGCTCCGCGACAAGCGCGTGGGCGTGGTCGGCCTCGGCAACGTGGGCTCCAAGGTCGCGAACGCCTGCGTCTACCTGGGTATGGATGTCTACGGCTACGACCCGTTCATCTCGGTCGAGCATGCCTGGGAGCTCTCGCGCGACGTCCAGCGCGTGGGCACGCTCGAAGACCTGTGCCGCAACTGCGACTACCTCACGTTACACGTGCCCTCGAAGGCAGATACCATCCATATGATCGGCGAGGAACAGCTTGCACTCCTCGCGCCGGGTGCCGTGCTCATCAACTTCGCCCGCGAGAGCATCATCGACGAAGACGCCGTCGACGCCGCACTCCACGCAGGTCAGCTCTCCTGGTTCGCCACGGATTTCGCCACACCCAAGACCGTGCTCATGCCCAACACGTTCGTCACCACGCACTCCGGCGCCGGCACGGAGGAAGCCGAGGCGAACTGCGCGGACATGGCGATCTCCGAGCTCAAGGACTACCTGGAAAACGGCAACATCGCGCATTCCGTGAACTACCCCAGCTGCTCCATGGGCAAGGCGCGCGCCGCGAGCCGCATCGCCTGCCTGCACGCCAACGTGCCGAACATGATCGGCCAGATCACGCGCATCCTCGCCGACGATAACGCCAACGTGCAGCGCATGGTGAACGAGAGCGCCGGCGAGAACGCCTACACCATGTTCGACACCGACGAGCACCTCGATGCCTCGACCATCGAGGAGCTCAAGCAGATCCCCTCGATGTACCGCGTCCGCGTGATTAAGTAGACTGTCCACACAACACCCCGCGCCATCGCGGGACAGCGACAGCCCAACCCGCCCCGCGACGTTGACATTTTCCGCCGCTTTTTGGCTTTCAGGACGAAAAAATGGCGGAACATGTCGACGTCGCGAGAAGCACCGTCCCTCCGTCCGCGTTCCAAGGAGCACTCATGCGCGTCCTGCCCTTCCCCTGCATCCGCCCCGTCCCCGAGCACGCCGCCGAGGTCGCCGCCCTCCCCTACGACGTCTTCGACCGCGCCGAGGCGGCCGCCTATGTCCAAGACCGCCCGCGTTCGTTTTTGAACATCGACCGGCCGGAAACCCAGTTCCCGCCTGAGCAGGATATGTACGCGCCCGAGGTGTACGAGCGCGGCGCGGCACTCTTGCGTGAGCACATGGAAGACGGCACGTTCATCGAGGATCGCAACCGCGCCTACTACATCTACGAGCTCGCGTGGCAGGGACACGTGCAGACGGGCCTCGTGGGCGTGTGCGCCGTCGATGAATACGAAAACGGCACCATCAAGCGCCATGAGCTCACGCGCGCCGAGAAGGAGCAAGACCGCGTTGACCACATGCGCGCGCTCGGCTGCCAGACGGGACCGATCTTCCTCACGTACCGCGACGAGCCCGTGCTCGACATCATCATCGGTGCGGCGAAGGAGGGCTCGCCACTCTATGCCTTCACCGACGACGCCGGCGTGCGCCAGACCGTCTGGGAGGTCGCACGACCGGAGGCCATCGAGGCCATCCACGCCATGTTCGAGCGCATCCCCTGCGCCTACATCGCCGACGGGCACCACCGCACCGCATCGGCCGTGCGCGTGGCGCAGGAGCTTCGCGAGACGGCACGCGACGACGGAACCTACACCGGCACCGAGCCGTTCAACTTCTTCCTCTCGGTGCTCTTCCCGGCAAGCCAGCTCACCATCCTGCCCTACAACCGCGTGGTGGCAGACCGTGCAGGGCTCACAACAGCGGAGCTCGTGGCCAAGATCGAAGCGGCGGGTTTTGTAGCCGAACAATCTCCGTGCGCCGTGGAACCCGAGCAGCCGGGGGTGTTCGGCATGTTTGCCGAAGGCCGCTGGTGGAAGCTCAGCCTGGGCGAAGCGCTCGCGGCAGAGGTTGCAGCCGGCGACGCAGTGGAGCGGCTCGATGCGAGCGTGCTACAGGAGCGCGTGCTCTCACCCATCTTGGGAATCGGGGATGTGCGGGAGGATCCGCGCATCTCGTTCGTGGGCGGTATCCGGGGAACGGGCGAGCTCGAGGAACGCGCCGGCGCAGACGGTGTCGCGTTCTCGCTCCATGCGACCGGTATCGACCAGCTGCTCGACGTCGCCGACGCCGGGCTCCTCATGCCGCCGAAGTCCACCTGGTTCGAGCCGAAGCTCAGAAGCGGCCTCTTCATCCACCGCATCTCAAAATGATACGTTCAGTACCAGGTACTGAAATTCTCACTTCATGCGGTAGTGGCCGATGACCTCGCCGTAACTCTCGAGCGCGTTTTCCTCGTAGGCGAGCTGGAACGGCCCTGCGTGGTGGATGAGGTAGGGCACGCCCTGCGCGTTCCGGCGGTCGCTCACGATGCCAATATGCCCATCATAGACCACGATGTCCCCACCCTGCCATGCGGCGCTATCGGTCGTATCGCAGGTGAGCGACTCAGCATGCCGCTCGAGGTAGACCCGTATGTTCACCACGCGGCGAAAGTCGATGTTCACGTCGCGCACCTCGATGCCATACACCTCGGGATGTGCCGCGATGTCCTCGTCCATGAGCTCGCGCAGATCGAAACCGGCACCGTGCAGCGCGAACGCGACAATATCCGTGCAGACGCCGCGCCCGTCGTCCGGATAGCCGCCCGCATAGTACGCGCTGCGGTAGCGAGGCCGCGTCTGCACATAAGCGAGTGCGTTCTCGAGGATGTCCGTCTGGTCGTCGATGCCATCGCCATCGCGGTCGCTGGGCGATTGATAGGCGGGCGCTGCAGTTCCGTAGCGGTCGGGCGGTCGTACAGCCGAGGTGATGCCGACGTACCCGGTCGCGATGAGCACCAGGGCGCATGCAACGGCAACGGCGGCCGCCGCAAACACCGCCGCCACGGCGAGCCGGCGCTTCCACTTGTGCGCCCCACCGCGATCATGCCGCCTCATCGCCCCTCCTTCAAACGAGAAAAACCAGGCTGATTGCTGGCATCATTGTGACGCATCGCTACCAAAGCGAGAAGAACAAACCCCACAGCACGCCGGCGGCAAGGAGCAGCGCCAGGATGGCGAGGTTCTCGCGCAGGTTGCGGTTCGCGCGGAACAGCACGAGGTAGCCCGCGCCCGCGGCGACGAGCGTGCCCGCCATGAGCGGGCCGAAGTCCAGCACCCCTTCGAGATAGAGCTGGGTGATGACCACGCTCGCGGCACAGTTGGGAATGAGCCCCACGAGAGCGGCGACGAACACCGCCACGCCCTCGTTTGCGGAGAGCAGCGCCGCGAGCGCATCCTCCCCCACGGTCTCGAGAACGAACACCAGCACAAAGGTGGTGATGAAGATGAAGGCCGTCACCTGCACGGTATGCGAGAGCGCGCTGCGGACGATCGACCAGGCGCCGCCATGGTGGTCGTGGTGGTGATCGTGTCCGCCGTGGGCATCGCGTTCATCGTGCTGCACGTGAGTATGATCGCCCTCGTTCGTGCCCGCGCATGCATGCGCGTGGGTATGTCCCTCAGCACCATCAAATGCCTCGGCCTGCGCATCTTCGGCATGCCCATCATCGCAGCCGCATCGATCCTGCTCACATAGGCGATGGATGCGCCCGACACCCTCGCCTGCCGACGCCATCTCTTCAACGAGATCCGCCTCGCCGCCGCGGCCGCACGCGATGCCCCGCAGCGCAGTATGGATGCGGGCGTTTCGCCGAATGAGGCGCAGCAGGGCGTCGAGCAGCATGCCGGTCGCGAGCGCGGCCAGGGCCTTCCCGATAAGAATCGACGCGAGCTCGCCAGCTTTGATGCGCTCCGCCACGAGCAGGGGCAACATCTCGTCGGATGTGGAGAGGAACACCGCGGCAAGCGTCCCCAAGGTGATGACGCGCCCCGCATAGAGCGTCGCCGCCATAGCCGAGAAGCCGCACTGCGGTATGACGCCCAGCAAGGCGCCGATACCAGGGCCTGCCGCGCCGGCGCGACGCACCAGGGCGCCCGCGCGGTCGCCCGCTGCATGCTCGAGTGCCTCGAGCGCTAGGTATGTGACGAAGAGGAACGGCACGAGCGGCAGCGTGTCCTCGAGCGCATGTTCGAACAGGTGGAACAAGAGATCCATGGAGCCGGGCTCCCTTTCTTTCATATCGCTTTCGTCGCGCGCGGCAAAGCGAGCGGCGGGCGTGCTAGGATACAGGTCGACGCCGATTCCGGTGCAGCGCAATGACGCGGCGGTTCGGCGTGGAAGGCGACGACACACGGGATGTTCATACCCTCCCCGCGGACGCCGTTGCGCTTCGACGTGATTTCGCCATGGTATCCACGTTGGTTCCATGTGGCAAGCGATACCAGCATGTGAGAGGTGTTTCCATGAATGTAGAGCAGGCCCTCGATTACACGATGCAGCCTTCGATGCCTTTGCTCTTCGGCGGCGAGGGCGCGCTGCAATCTGAACGCCAGAAAAATGAGGAGGCGCTCCGCGCGCTGCTCGACGCCTATGCGGCAAGCGATGATCCGGGATTCTCGTTCGACATCGTCCGCCAGCTCGCCGATCGCAACCGCGGCCTCTGTGACCAGATTGGCGAAGCGAAGCTCCGCAACGTGAACTCCGTCGCGCTGGCGCGCGGTCTTTCCGACGCCGACATCTGCCAAGGCATCGCCGCCCTGCAGCAGCGCCCCGCCGAAGAGGTGGAACGCGAAGTGGCAGGCGACCGCGACGCGTTCGCCGTGGCCTACGTGAGCGCGCAGGTACGCGGCACCATCGTCGGCATCGACATCGAGACAACCGGCACCGCCCCAGAGCGCGGCTACATCATCAACATGGGACTCGAGCTCATGGAGCTCACGGCGGACGCCGAGCCGTTCGCGGGCGGCGAGCGCTTCTACGGCCTGCCCGAGGAGCCGTATCGCACCGCCGGCGTGCCGCTCACACAGATCCACGGCATCACCTGGAGCGACTTGGAGGGGAAGCGCCCCTTCCGCACGGATACGGAGGCGCAGGCGGCGCTGCTCGACCTCATGAAGCACTACCCCATCATGGCGCATAACGCGTCGTTCGAGGACTCGTGGTTCCGCCTGCATCTCAACGGCTATGCCGAGGCGCGGCGCGCGGGCGAAATCGTGGTCGTGGACTCGCGCGATATCTGCCGCCGGCTCGACGGTGAGGTCGCCGCCCTGCCGCGCGAGAGCGCTCCGGCGAGCCTGGAGAACTGGGCGCGACGTCGCGGCACGCTTTCCGCAGGCGAAAAGGAACGCCACCTCGGCCTCGCCGACGCCGACCTCATGCTGCGCACCGTGCAGGCCGAATTCTCGCTCAAGAACATGTTCTCCCCGCGCGCATAGGGCTCATGGGGCTCGTGGGGCTCGTGGGGCTACGCGCCTCGCGAGGAGCAGGGCAGCATGCGGAGAATCCGCGCTGCGGCGACGCCAAGCACCGTGCCGATCGCCGCACCCGCAAGCACATCGGTGGGAAAGTGGACGAAGAGGTAGAGCCGCGAGCAGGCGATGAGGGTCGCGAGCAAAACGGCAGGCACAGCGAAGCGACGGCTGCCCGCGGGAAGGCTCGCCGCGAGCGCGGTCGCCGCCGCAAAGGACTTTGCCGAATGCCCCGAGGGAAACGACCATCCGCCCGGTTTGGGAATGAGGAGTTCGACGCCCCCATCGAGCATGAACGGCCGTGGACGCGCCACGAGCGGCTTTAAGGCGAGGTCGACGACGAGCGTGCAGAACGCGAGCGCGACGAGAATCGCCGCCCCCGCGCGCCGCGTGCGCCGCGGGACGATGAGCGCACACCCCAATACGAGCCACGCGAGCGAGTGGTCGCCAAGTGCGGTGACGCCCACCATGAGCGCGTCGAGCATCGGCGTATGCAGCTCCTGAAGCGCCCGCAGAATATCCAGCTCCACCCCACTCCTCCCTTCAACACTTTGGGGACGGGGTCAAAAGTGTTGAAAACAACACTTTTGGGACAGGTTGGCGCGCGACACTTTGGGGACGGGTACGTTTGTGTCGTTTTCGACACGTTGGGGACAGGTTCCAGTCCACCACATCCAGCATGACGATGCCCATTCCACATGCGCCAGTCCAAACGTGCTGCCCGCCTTGAAGTAACGCGTGCTATCCTCTCTTTCAGCAAACGATTATACCGAGGGGAGCATTATGGAACCATCGGCTTCGAACGCGATCTTCCAGTTCGACGCGCACGTCCGCTATAGCGAGGTCGACCACCGCGGCCTGCTCACACTGCCCAAGCTCATCGACTACTTCCAGGATTGCAGCACGTTTCAATCGGAAGCGCTCGGCGTAGGCATGCTCTGGCTCAAGGAGCACCGCCGCGCCTGGGTGCTCACGCACTGGCAAATCGTCGTTGAACGCTATCCGCGCCTCGCCGAGCCCATCACGGTAGGTACGTTCGCGAGCTCCTTCAAGGGCCTCACGGCGACGCGCTACTTCTTCCTCAAGGACGCGACGGGCGAGATCCTCGCGAAGGCGAACTCAAGCTGGGCGCTCCTCGACCTTGAAAAGGGCCGCCCGACGCGCCCCGCGCCCGAGGATACCGACGTCTACGGCGTGCACGACCCCCTGCCCATGCCCGAGGAGGACCGGCGTGTCCGCATGCCCGATGCCCTCGACGCGCTCGACCCCATCACGGTGCTCCGCCACCAGATCGATACGAACGAGCACGTCAACAACGGCCAGTACGTGCAGATGGCGCTCGAGCTGCTGCCGCGCGACATCGAGCCCGCCCGCGTGCGCGTGGACTACAAGCGCGCCGCCGTTCTGGGCGATACCATCTACCCCAAGATCGCGCGCGAGGAGGGGCGCAGCGTCATTGCTCTCTGCTCGGCAGACGACCAGCCTTACGCTATCGTCGAGTTCTCGTAACGCGTCATCGGCTTGAGACCGAAGGGGCGCTGCCTGCCCACGCGCCGCAGTAAGATGCACACTTTACGTCGCAACCGTTCTATGTCGGAAGGAGATCCCATGAGCAACGCTCGCACCCTCATCCTCGTTCGACACGGCCGTGCTGAACGCGCGCTGCCCGGCATGCCCGATGAAGAGCGATCCCTCACACCCGACGGTCAGACGGCGCTTCGCGCACCAGGCGGCTTCGCCCGTTCCTTCAGCCTTGTAGACGAAAAGGCGTGCTCCCGTGCCGTCATCTGGGCAAGCCCCGCACTCCGCGCGCAGCAGACGGCGCAGGCGGTAGCGGAGGCCATCGGACAGCGCCCGATTGACGCGTTCCCCTGCCTTTTTGAACAGGACGCCGATGCCTTTCTCGACGCGCTCCGCGCAACCGATACAGAATGCGTCATCGCCGTCGGGCACATCCCCTTCATGGAGCGCGTGACCGAACGCCTCTGCGGCGCCACCTTGAGCTTCTCGCCCGGAGCCATCGCGTGCCTGCACCTCGATGACACGCTCGCACCCTGCGAGTCCGATCTCCTGTGGTTCGTCCAAGGTCCGGGGTGCTAGCACACGCGTCGCTTTGGCGTCACTTTGGGGACGGGTACGTTCGTGTCGTTTTTGACACGAACGTACCCGTCCCCAAAGTGTCGAAAACGACACGAACGTACCCGTCCCCAAAGTGACGTCCACACGTGCCAACCTGTCCCCAAAGTGTTGAATTCAACACGTTTGACC
>CASFXG010000057.1 GCA_949298635.1 uncultured Coriobacteriaceae bacterium
GAGCGACTCCATGTAGCGCGTCATGAAGTCCATGCCGCGCCCGCCCATCATGTAGAACATGCAGCCGAGCGAGATGATCACCGCGACAAGGCACGCGAGACCGAGTCGCCAGTCAAAAACGAAGAACAGCACCAGCATGCCGATGATCATGGCGATGCTACCTGCGGTGTCAGGGAGCTTATGGGCGAGAAGCCCTTCGGTCTCGGCGGCGCAGCCGTCCACGACGCGGCGAAGCGCGCCGCTTGCGTGCGTATCGAAGTAGCCGAGACTCACGTGCATGAGGTGGTCCGTGGTGCGTTTACGCATGTTGGACGCGCAGCGGAAGGCCGCGAGGTGCGTGCACATGAGGCCGGCGAAGTAGATGAGGATGCTCGCGGCCGCAAGGCCGAACGCCCACCATCCGTATGCGGCGATGCCAGTGGCCGCGCCCCAGTCGGGGGCCACGGCGATGAGGTCGCGCGCTACGAGCCAGATGCAGACGTACGGGCCAAAGCTCACGAGCATCGAGACGGCCGAGAGCGCGCAGCCCAGGTACGTGAGCGCGCGTCGTGGGCCGGCGAAGGCGAGCAGACGGCTCACGGCGCCCTTGCCGCGGGCGTCGCCCGCCTTAGTTGCTTGCGATTCAGACATGTCATCCTCCCTTACTTTGTGCCTTGATTGGCATTCCGCCGAAACGTATCATGATTTGAGTAAACTGTTAGATATGGTTAACTCATATGAGACGAATCGGCAAGAACGGAGGACGCTTCCTCAAAATGGCAAACATGGGAGACATCCCGCGCGAGCTCGTCGCGCTCTTCAAACCGCAGGTAGAGCAACTTGGTATACAGCTCGAGCGGCAAGGCAGCATATGGACGGGCGCGGCGGCAGACGGCGTGGCAGACGGAGCCATGTGGCTCTGTATGCCCGCCCCCGGTTGCCTCATACTGTGTCACGATGTCACCCCGCGCCGCGACATGCAGCTCTTCGAAGGATCCCTGGGTCCGTATGCGTGCGCCTGCACGCTCGGCGTCGACGCGATAACCTGCTCGCGAGACTGTGGTCTGCCCGTGAGGGTGATCGAGCGCGAGATTCCGAGGCACAGGGCGCAGGATGAAATCGCCACCTTCGTAGAACCTCTCCCTCGCTCCCTCTCCAGCCACTTGTTGGCTGGTCGCTCGTACCGCTCCCGCTCCATCATCATGCTGCCGGACTTCTTCGACGATCTCGATTACCGCTATCCCGGTGAGTTCGGCGACCTTTTTGCGGCATTCGGCAAGAAATGGTCCAGAGCCGCCGCACGCGCTATCCGGCAAGCACTCGACGCCGTGCCTGAACGCGCACCGCTCAAATCTGGGGGAGAGCTCGGGCTGTTCTCGATTGTCGCCGCCTTGATGTCATCGCTCGCAGAGGACGTGCATGCGGGCGACGACGATCATGCGATGACATTGGAAAGCTGTGCGCGGGAGCTCATTTCAACCGCCATCGAAGCAGGCTGCGCTCCCCCGTCCGTCAACGAACTCGCGAAGGAGCTCTATGTGAGCCGCTCGCGGCTCTGCGAGGCGTTCAAGCTCGAAACAGGCCAAAGTGTGGGGGCGTACGGCAGGCAGCTCAGGCTGGAGCGAGCCTGCCGTCTCCTCGAAGACGAACGCCTCAGCATTGCCGAGGTCGCCGAACTCACAGGCTATCCAAGCATCTCGGCGTTCTGCCACGCCTTCACCTCAGCGACAGGCGTATCGCCGCGGGCATGGCGAGATGCACGTCACTCGGCCACGTAAAAATACCCCAGGGGTTTTTCGACATAAAACATCAGGCGCCCTTGCGCGCGACCGCGATACAGGCGGTCGAGCCCACGCGGCGCCAGGACACGTTGCTGAACCAGGTGCCGAGGATGCGACGCAGCTCGGCCTCGGAGTAGATGCGGACGTCGCCCTCCTTCGAGTGAGGCATCCACGCGTTCATGATCGCACGGGCCGGTGCCGGCTGCCACGCGTCGCCGATGATAAAGGTGCCGCCGGGCGCGAGCACGCGCCATGCTTGGAAGGCCGCGCGCTCCGGATCCGGGTAGTGGTGGAAGGAGTCATTGCACCAAGCGGCGTCGAACGAGCCGTCGCGAAAAGGCAGGCGTTCGGCGTCGCAGAGGAGAATGTCGGCTCTCTCGCCCAGACGCGTCCTCGCAGCCTCGGCCATCCTCGGTGACAGGTCCACACAACTGAGGCGCGCGCCCGGGAGCTCCTCGAGCACCAGCGCGGCGAGAGCGCCTGTGCCGCAGCCCAGGTCGAGCAGGCGCGGGGCGAGCCTCCCGGCCACGGCGCGCCTCACCTCCGCGAGCACATCTGGGTAGAGCCGGCGTGCGTGCTCGCCTTCCATCCCGGTGTCGTAAGTCGGTGCCTGCGCATCGAAGGCGGCGCGGGAGCGGGAGCGCAGCAACTCGGCGCTCTTCTCGTCCATCCTGTTGTCCATCTTGCGTCCTTTCTGTTAAACATTGTTCAATACAATCGGCCGAAAAGAGCCCCGGCAACCTCCGGGGCAGGATCCCTAGTCCGCGGTGCCCGCCGAGCGGAACTCGGCAAGAAGTGCGCAAAGGTAGCGGCGGGCAGCTTTGATGGCCGCCTCGTCCGGCATGCCCGGACCCGAGGCGAGGCCCACCGCGCCGTACGTCATGATCGCGGCGAGCTCATCGGTGTCGGGCGCCGTCGCGCCACGCGAGGCGGCGTCGTCCTCGAGCGCGGCGCGCAGGTGCGGCCGCACCGCCTCGCATATGGCAAGCGAAAGCCGGTCGTGTAGGGCACCGTGGCCCTCTGCATGAAAGTACGCCGCATGCGGATAATCATCGCTCGCGCCGAGCTCAAGAGCTTGCTCGAGCTTCTCGTCCAACGAGAGATTATTGTCGTCCAGCAACTCGCAGATGCTTTCGGCGCAGCGGCGTGCGTAATCCTCGATGGCCTCGGCGAACATCTTCTCCTTGGAGTCGAAGTAGTGGTAGGCGAGACCCGGAGCCACACCAGCTGCACGCGCTACAGCGCGCACGGACACGTTGTCGTAACCCTCTTCTGCGAAAAGCTTCATGGCGCACGCGAGAAGCTCGCGCCTGCGCTCCTCGGGATTCATCACGGTCTTGGTCACCACCGCCACCTCCTTGGGAGGAATCGTACACCGTGATTGAACATTGGTCAATATTAGACATCACCAACACTAACGATGACTTACCGTCGCATACGCGCGAAGAGTCAATGGGGTCGGGGCTATTGACCTCTCGGCATCTTTGTTATACAAAAGAGTTAACCATGGTTATCTTTTGAGAATCACGTGGCAATCGTTCGCCAACTCGGGATCTTCCCCGCCAAAATCGACGACATCGTGAACCGAAGCAAGGTAAAGCAACATGAACATGAAGAGACATATGAGAATGTCCGGCACCATGGCAGGCGTTGTCGGCATCGGGGCAATCGCCTGCGGTGCTTTTGCTCATGCATGCCTCACAGTGGGCGCTGAAGCCATTCTCATCTTCGGCGGATTCGCCTTCATGGCGCTCGGTTTCAAATTGATTCGTCTTGGATCAAATTGGCACGGCGATACGTACTACCCCACCAACATACGATCTCGATAGGAGAATCATGCCGTTCACCCTTGCGCTCACCACCCTCGGCCTTATCGGATCGCTGCTCATGTTCGCCGGAGACATGCTGCTCTACTTCACCCCCGGCGCCTACGACATGGACGGCACGCTCAAGCCCTATATGTACATCATGAGAGACATTCCCGCTGCGCGCGTGCGCGTGGGAGGGGCGCTGGGGCCCGTCGCAGCCTTCCTCTACGTGCTCGGTTTTCTGGCGCTTCCCCTTATGGCGCGCAGCGACCTCGCCTGGCTCGTCTGGCTTGCGGCAGCACTCCTTGCCTTCGCACTCATCTGCGGCGGCGCCTACCACGCGCAGTACGTCTACCTCTCCATCATCGCTAAAGCGGGACATGAGAACCTCTACGAGGAGGTATCCGCCAACATTATGCTCATCATGCGTCTGGCGACGACTCCCATGTACGCCGGTTTCATCCTGCTCGCCGCCGCCATCACGCTGGGGCAAACTGCCTTCCCGGCCTGGTTCGTCGTCTTCACGCCCATCGTGACGAGCTTTTTAGGTCTCGTGTGGATGCGCGCGCCACAGCCAGCGCGGTGCATTCTCTTCGGCGGGTGGAGCAATCTCGTGTTCACAATCATGTTCGCGGCAATGCTTGTCTGCCTGCTTATGGGAATCGCTTAAGCAGCGCGTCAAATGGCATCGCACTTGAGGTCTGGCAAGGGCGTTATGAAGCCCTCCGATTCCAAGACCGAGGGAACAAATCCCAAAGATAGGAACGCCAGATAAAGAATCCCCAGGGGGTTCGGCATGCAAGAAACACGGGCACTCCCCCTCTTCATGATAATTTCAGTACCAGGTACTGAAATTATCACTTTGGGCTTTGTCTGCCTCAGGTACCCTTGCGCTCGACCGCGACGCAGGCGGCTGAGCCCACGCGGCGCCGTGACGCGCTGCCGAACCAGGCGCCGATGTAAAATAACCCCTGGGGTAAATTTACACGGAGGGTTTTACGCCCCGCTACGAAAGCAGGCGTCCCATCTCCGCCCACGCAACAAGCTCCCCCATCCGCGTAGAGAGGCACTCTTCTCCGCCATACACCACCGCCTGCTGCGCGGCATTGAGCCCCAAACGCTCCTCGGCGATACGGTTGAGCGTTTCGAAGTAGCGGCTGCGATACGTCGCGGATGACTTGCACTCAACCGCTCGGGCAATGTTTCGGCCCCGCTCGATGAGAAGATCGATTTCCTGCTTATGATCGTCTCGCCAGAACGAGAGGCGTGGTGTCTTTTTGCACGCGTACAGGCGCTTCGACACTTCGGCAATGACCGCACATTCAAAGAGCTGCCCCATCGACTCATCCTTATACAGGTCATCGGCAGATTCGATCCCCATGAGATATGCCGCCAACCCAGTATCGTAGAAATAGAGCTTCGGCGACTTCACGAGCCGTTTCGTGAGGTTCGAGAAGTACGGACGCAACAAGAACACGATGTGACTCGCCTGGAGGATAGAAAGCCACTCGCGAGCCGTGGTAGGCGAAATGCCGCAATCGGCGGCCAGCGAGCTCACATTGAGTAGTTCCCCGCATCGCAGCGCACAGAGCTGCAGGAAGTCTCGGAAACCGGCAAGATTTCTCACGCCCAACTCGGCGCGGACATCACGTTCGAGATACGTCTGCACGTAATCACCAAAGAAATCCTGCGGGTCGCGAACGGAATCGTATAGACGCGGATACCCGCCTCTGAACAGCCACTCTTGTAGGTCTGATGACATCTTGCCCGATTCGACAAGCTCGAACTGGGAAAGCGGGAGGAGGGTGAACAGCGCGACCCTGCCCGCGAGCGACTGACTGACGGATTTCATGAGTAGGAAGTTCTGAGAACCCGTGATGACAAACTGTCCGGGCTGATTCGACTCGTCGACAATCCCCTGCAGATACGAGAAGAGTTCCGGAACGCGTTGCGCCTCGTCAAAAATGACATGAGAATCATGCCGCCTGAGAAACGTCACCGGATCATCCTCAAACGAGCTCCGAATATCGGGATTCTCGAACGATAGATACTCATATCCTGGGAAAGAGCTCTTAGCAAGAGTGCTTTTCCCGCTCTGTCTGGGACCGGTAATCGACACAATGGGATACTGTCCGGCGAGCTCGAGTAGCTTTGCTGCCATTTCACGTTCAATCATGCTGTCCCGCCCTCCCATACGATTGCCGTATACTGATCGATTACCGCATAGTCTACTAGTTAATCACCGCATAGTCTACTTGTTAATCACCGCATAGTCTACTGGCTAATCACCGCATAGCAAAACCAATCGGCGGTCAAGAGACGCTGGCTCATCTCGCCTCTTTATGATGCAGATTTATCCGTTACGTACCTTGCAAACGGATAAATCTGCATCGTGAATGGCGTCCGACGCTACAAAACTTAAAATCTAGCAGCGGTTACCTTCTTACACGCACGCATAGATCGCGTCGCGCAGGAACTGCGTGGCACCGGGCGCTACCTTTTCGTAATAGGCTTGGAACCGCTCGTCGGCAACATAGCCGTCCGCCAGACCCTTGTGCGCCTCGGGCGTGTAGGTACCATCCGGCCAGTACATGCGCAGCCAGCGGCCATGCATCGCCACGAGCTTGCGCGCCTCGGGGCCGGCGGGGTCACCAGCCTCCATCGCACGGCGCAGCTGCTCGTTGATGGCGACCGCCAGCTCTTCCGCCTGCAGGTGCGCCGCCTCGCCCATCGCCAGGTATTTCTTGTTTGAGGCATCCACCACCTCGTCGCCGTAAGCCGCGCGGGTCTCCTCGCCGTAGGCCTTCTCGTTCTCGGCGACCTCACGCCAGCGGCGAAGCGTCGGCAGCACCGCGCCCAGAAGCGACGCCGCCTCGTCCACAGTCCAACCCATCGCCTCGGCCATGCGCGGCGCGCAGTCTTCGATCATCTCGTCCATCGAAGTCTCGTACGTGTAAGCGCCGTTCTCGTAGCACCAGCGACAGAAATCCTCGGCCTCGGAACCGTCCGCCTCATGACCGTGCTGACCGGGAGCGGTGAACATCATGCCGCAGCTCTGGCAGTAGTGCTCGGGCATGTCGAGGAGCTCCGTCACGGGGACGTCCAACTCACGAGCGATGAGCTTGAGCATATCGATGCTGGGCTCGGTGGCTCCCGTCTCCCAGCGGCTCACGGCCTGGCGGGTGATGTAGAGGCGGTGCGCCAGCTCCTCTTGGGTGAGCCCACGCTCCCGACGCAGGCGGGCGAGGGCATCCTTAAGCATGATCATCGGAAGTTCCTTTCGCTCGGGTTCTTCTCGCCCATTGTCCCCGAGCGCAACGCGGCCAGCAAGCAACAGGTTGTTGCGCGGCTACTCGCCAGTGAGCTGTCGCCGCACGCGCTTGGACAGCTTGGAGAAGACAAGCCGAAATGACGTCTTCTGAACGAATCCCAGATCCAAGAATGCATGCGCGGCGCCGCGGACTCGCGGACGAACGCGCAGTGTTGATTATTCCCGCCTCGTGAAAAAGAAGGTAAAAACACCGCGGAGGTTTTTCGACATGACTTCTGTGACTCCAATGTATGCGAACCACGGATGATACAGCGAATTAAGCAGTAAGCCCACATGAGACGATAAGGCCGGGAGATATGTCCCACGCGTTGATTCGATTGGAGAGCGAAAGCGCGACCCGCCTTGCCGCCGGTCGTTTTTCAATAGTCGCCTGTAAAAATGGTGGCGCAGTTCAGATATGCGCGATGAGGCAGGCTTCCAACAACTCAAACTGTGTTGGTCGGCGCGGTTCAGGGCGCCGGCGTATCTCCGCACTCAGCAGAATCCTAGGACTCCTTCGTCCGGAACCGTCGGCAACCCTGAACGCCGGCGGAGCAATCGCACATATCCAAACTGCGCCCCCATTATGTCCGTAGTGGCATATTGTGGCTTGTATTCGGCCGCTCAAGAATGTCCGGAAAGGCATTGGCGGCGTAGAGCGGCACGTTTACCAGCCAGTCCTCTTTCTTCAGCCCGCGCAGCGAGAAGCGCGCAGCACGCCCGAGCCCATAGTCCCGCACGAATGCGGCGAGGCTTCCCCCGGCGATGTTCTCGTCTGCCTTGACCTCAACAGGGACGGGGCACCCCGCAACCTCGAGCAGGAAGTCGACCTCGCCCTTCTTCTTCTTGCCGTCCGCCGACCAGTAGTACGGCACCGCACCGCCCGCCACGAGCTGCTGACACACGAACTGCTCGGCGTAAACGCCCTTGTACTCGGTGAAGAGCCGGTTCCCCTCCACGAGCACGCGGGGCTCGAGCCCCGTCGCCGCGCCCAGAAGTCCGATGTCAAGCAGGTAGAGCTTGAAGTACATCTCGTCGGCATACCCTTTGAGCGGGATCCCCGGTTTGGTCACACGCGGAATCTTAGTAACCAGGCCAGCATCGACAAGCCATGCGACAGCATCTCGATAGTCCCGCCCGCGTCCGCCTTCTCGGACGGATGCATAGCTGAACCGGCGAAGGTCGCTCTCCCGCGCAAGCTGAACGGGCACCGAATGCCAGGTCTGACGGATGCGTTCCACCTCGAGAGCGCTCTCGACGTGCTTCGAGAAGTCATGCTCGTAATCCGCAAGCAGCGTCTGCTGCACCGCCCGTGCCGCCGCAAAATCCCCGGTCTCGCTGTAGCGGCACACCGCCTCGGGCATTCCTCCCACGTAGTAGTAGATGCGCAAAAGATCAGTCAGACGCTCGGAGAAGACGCTGATGAGATCGGCGTCACCCTGGGAAACCGCGTCTGCAAGTGCAGAGTTGCCGATTTCGCGCACGAACTCGTCGAACGAGAGCGGATGCAGGTCGAGGTAATCGACCTTCCCGACGGGCCACGACGTGCCGTCCCCATCTTTCTTACGTTCCCGGTTGAGAGCCACGCCGAGGAGAGATCCCGCTGCGACAACAGGCACGTCTGGCCGCTGCTCGCAGAACATCTTCAAAGCGGTGATGGCACGCGGGCACTCCTGAATCTCGTCGAGAAACACGAGCGTTCTACCGTCACGGGGATTGGTTCCCGTCGCCGCGCCGATGATGGTAAGCAAGCGATCCGCATCGAGGCTTCCCGCGAAAGCCCGTTTCATATCCTCGTTCTCCAAGAACACGACGTGGGCGACGGAATCGTAGTGATTCGCCCCAAAAGTAAGGACGAGCCATGTCTTTCCCACCTGACGGGCACCGTTGACAATGAGCGGCTTGCGATGGGGGCTGTCGCTCCAAGCGAGGAGCTTTATCATGGCGTTGCGATACATCCTCGACCTCGATTCTGGCGGATACCGAAATCGGCATTCACCTTATTATGGCGGAAACCGAAATCGGTATCAACCAATTTATGGCAGAAGCCGAAATCGACATTCGCCATCATGACAAAAGCTCAAAGCGAGTCCGCCCGCAGCATCTGCTATATGATATGGAACAGGCAAAGACAAGGTGACGGTTACGGAGCAACAGTATGATAGACAGCAAACGGGTAAAGGAAATCTTGTCTGCGCTCGGCGCAGATTTGTGCGGCATCGCGAGTATGGATAGGCTTGCCAACGCGTCGAAGGGCTATCATCCCCTCGATGTGTTTCCAGCGTGCAAGTCGGCGATCTCGTTTGGATGCAGATTTCCAGTTGGCGCGCTGAACAGCAAATCAGACGTCCCCTATACGATGGTGAGAAATGCCATTACACGCAAACTGGATGCAATGGCCTTGGATTTCTGCATTGAGCTGGAACGGCATCAGGTGACGTGTGTCCCCGTTCCTACGAACGAAAGCCAATGGGATGAGTGTACAGGCAGATATCGCTCCATAGTTTCGCAAAAGCACATAGCCCAAGCCGCCGGACTGGGAACAATAGGGAGGCACTCGCTGCTCATAACGCCAGAATACGGAAGCATGGTCTGGCTGGGCGCCGTGCTATGTGGCTAAGAGCTCGAGCCTGACGAGATGAAGGAGCCCATCTGCAACGGCTGCAATCTATGCGTGGACGTTTGCCCCATCAACGCCTTGGACGGCGCAGAGGTAGAGCAGCAGGCTTGTTGGAATTATGCATTTGGAGAAGATCGGGAAAGACAGATTTGGCGCATATCCTGTCATAGGTGCAGAGACATTTGTCCATATAACCTGGGGAGCCAAAACTCGTTTATGAAGAAATGAGCGTGCGCGCCTCCATTTGAAGCGAGAGCGAATCCTGGCTGCACGACGCTCTTCACCCCGCCCTCTCGGCGCAGGCGAGCATAATCATCGGGGCGCCTCTTGTACGGGTCCTCTCGCCCATTGCAGGCAACCGTCCCATCGCCATGCGCAGGCCGTGCCGCTACGCGTCAGAAACCTCCCGCCGTACGCGCTTGGGCAACTTGGAGAAGACGAGGCCGTAGCTCATGTCGCACAGTTCGAGCACGAGTTCCTCGGGTAGGTCAGCGTCGAGATCAATCGAAATCCACGTGCGCCCGTCGGAGTAGTAGCCGGGCAGCACCGTGCCCGGGTGCTCTGCGCGCAGCTCCAGGATGCGGTCGGGGTCGCACTTGAGCGACAGCAGGTGGCGCCCCGCGTAGGGCGGCTTGGCATCGGGCGAGGCCGTGAACTCGCAGGCGAACTGCCTGCCGTCAACCCAGTAGACCATCCAGCCCCACTTCTCGTGGAGGGCCTTGGTTGCGCCGGGGCGCGAGAGCAGGCGGGCGTCTATGCGCGAGAGGTCCATGGGCACCTCCTCGAGAGGGTATATCTGGAGCGATTCTACCCGCGGGGGCGCATGAATGCGCGAAGACGTGAGGGCACCTCGCAGGAGGCTCCCGCGCGCGGCAACGAACGACAAGCCTACCCGCGGCGCTTCCCCCGCCCGATCGCC
>CASFXG010000058.1 GCA_949298635.1 uncultured Coriobacteriaceae bacterium
CCCATAAATCTCGTTGAGCAGGTAGCGCAGGCCGATAGGATCCATCGACCAACCGTACTCGGAATACTCGAGATACGGGTTCTTCACACCGAGCGACATATTTGCCGCGCCATCTTTCTCTACTCCCTCATGAGTGGTAACGCACGATGTCGAGTAATAGGAGAACGAGAAGAAATCGACAGTTCCAAGCTTGAGATCTTCGGCATCGCCGTCACCCCATTGGATCTCAACTTGATCATCGTTCCAGACCCTCTGGGCAAACGATGGATACGAGCCCCGCACCATGACGTCGCCGCAATACCAGAACATGTTCTGCGCCTTCTGCTGGCAGGCCAGGACATCGCATGGATCGCAGGTGAGCGGATAGTCGCAGAACGAGCAGATCATGCATCCGACTTGATATGCGGGATTGATTTGGTGTGCCATGCGCACCGCGCGAGCGCTGGCAACGAATTGGTTATGCAGGGCTTGGTAACTTTGCTGCATCATGCCTTGTGCATAATCGGGCGCGAACGTCTTGGCAACGAGCTGGCTGTTAATCTCGTTGAACGTAAGCCAATACGTTACCAAGTCGCGATATTCGGTGAAAATCGTCTGCACAAAGCGATCGAACAGCTTAATCACCTCGTGATTCGACCAGCCGCCGAGCTCTTCTTCAATGTAGAGCGGAGTATCGTAATGGCAGATCGTCACAAGCGGCTCGATGCCGTGCGCTCGAAGTTCTTGAAACACCGAGCGATAGAACTCGATTCCCGCGCGGTTCGGCTCCTCCTCGATGCCCTTAGGGAAGATGCGCGACCAGCTAATCGACATCCTAAGCATCTTAAACCCCATCTCGGCAAAAAGCGCTATGTCCTCTTTGTATCGATGATACGCATCGATGGCGTCGTGGCTGGGATAGTACTCGCCATCGACGACCACGCGCTTCGCGCCTTCGGGCTCGGGGGCAAATGGCGCAACCTTGACCACGCGCCCATCCGGCAGCCGCATCGTGGTAAAACGCGGCGTCGCCTTGTTCCCGCTGAGCGTCATGTCGAGCGGAATCGGCCCGCGGCCATCCTCGTTCCAACCGCCCTCACATTGGTTCGCCGCCGTGGCACCGCCCCAGTAAAACCCTTTCGGAAATGACGTGCCCATATGCACCGACCTTTCGCCGTTATCCAAAAACGGCGCCAGGAGGTAGACCCCCGGCGCCGAGAAAATGAACCTACTTGCCTGCGGATGCCGCCTCCGCCTGCTCGTTCTCCAGGCACTGCTTGTCGTAGATGCGCACAAACGGCAGGTAGACCAAATAACCCACGACTAAGGCAATGATGGGAATGAAAATGTTCTGCCACGCCATGGAACCAAGGACTTCTTGCATGAACACCGGCAAGGCAGTCATGATCAGCACGTATCCCGGCTGGAAGAAGCCGATCATATAACCCAGATAGATGATCAACATGGTAATGAGGCCGTTGAGGATAAACGGGATGGCGAGGATCGGATTGTACATAATCGGGGCACCGAACAGCATGGGCTCAGAGATGTTAAAGATCGCCGGCACGATACCAGCCTTGCCGACCGCACGCAGCTGTGCGGACTTCGAGCGCAAGCAGCAGACCGCCAACGGCAGGACGTTGCCCGTACCGCCAACGGTCGTAAGAGCGCCGAAGAGCATGACAGCGCTGAACACCGGCGCAGCACCGGATGCCACCAGCTCCGCGTTGACCTGGTAGGCACCCATGAGCACGGGGAACACGATGGCGTTGGTGATGGCAGTCCCGTGAATGCCCATGCTCCACAGCAGCATGCAGATAAAGCCCAAGACACGGAGAGCAGGCCGATGATGAGCGCGGGGATGCTCGCACCGAGGAAGCTCTGGCACAGAGTATTCAAACCGCACCACAAAACGATGTTGATGACAAGCGGTACCAGCGCAGCAAACGAATCGCCCAGAAACGGCGGGACGGAATCGGGCATCTTGATGGTCACGTGGTGATCGATGCAGAACTTGATGATGCGCACAACTACGAGCGCCATGATGATGGCAGTAAACAAACCAGTGGCACCGAGGAACGAGGTGTCGAGCACCGTCAGCGTCGAACCGTCCTCGAGCACGACGGAGCGTGCGGGACTCGCCACCATAAGGAACAGGAACATGGAAACGAAGCCGTTGGCGAGCTCCTTACCAACACCAAGGGATTTCGAATATGAATAGGCGATGCCGAATGCCACGGCGACCGAGACGAGCCCCAATGTCATGTTATACGGAAGCTGAAGCCACTGGTACACCGGATCGGTCGTCTGCAAGACACCGGTGAGACTCAAGAGCGTTGCGATGATGGTGAAAATGGAACCAGCGAGAATGAGGGACATCGTGCCCATCATGCCGTTGCTGATCGCGTTGAGCGAGTTGTTGGACTGGAACTTCCCACCCAGCGCCTGCAGCTTCTGCATGACGGGGTTTTCGTACAATTTATTTAGGTTTGCCATACGTGTGCACCTACTTTCTTAAAAGCTCATCAATGAGGGCAAAGACACTCTTGCAATTCCCCATGCCGTAGTCCTGCGGCGAAATCACAGCGACGGGGATGTCACCGACCATAGTCTCGACGTTCGCCTTCTGATAGGCGACCTGTGGCCCCATAAGCACGCAATCGACGCCGTCGCAGGCATCCTTTGCGTTCGTCCAGCCCGTAGCGCTGATGCTGAACTCAATCCCGTTATCGGCGGCATACTTCTCGAGTTTCTTCATGAGGATGCTTGTCGACATGCCGGCAGCACAAACCAGCAAGACTTTCATAAAGCCCCTTCCCTTCCCAGTTGGTTGTTTCTAGGTTTCTAGTTCACACGACACCTCACGCGTCGCGATCCGCCTTCTCCTTGTGCAAATACACGAGCTCCTCGATGAGCTCCTGTGCAAGCATCGCGGTCATAAGGTGATCCTGCGCGTGCACGAGCATCACGTCCACGGGCGTGTGGTCGCCGTTAGCCTCCTTCACCAGCAGCTTCGTCTGCTGTTCGTGAGCTTCGAGGCCTGTCGCGCGCGACTGTTCGAGCAGCTCATCCGCACGGGCAAAGTCGTGCTCGCGCGCCGCCTTGAGCGCTTCGAAGGCAAGGCTCCGCGCCTGACCAGCTGCTGCGATGAGCCCGAACGAAATCGCTTCGCTACCAGTAAGGGCATCTTCTCCCATATGACCAACTCCTCTCTATATCGAACCGTTCCGTTACCCGGCATGGTGCACCGCACCGGGTATGAAGATGCGGGCGTCCCCGCAGGAAATGCTATGTAGAGGATGCAGGCGGTGCCGCCTCTTCAAGCTCGTTCGCAATCTTCACCAGACATTCCCAGCTCTGCTCGCGCACGAGGCGCGCCACAGCCACTTCGTCCATGAAGAACTCCGCCAAGATGCTGAATAGGCGGTCGAGCTCTCGCCCGGCGTTCCGTGCAAACGAGATGAAAAACACCGCCTGCACCGTTGTGCCGCGCTCATCCCAAACGACCGGCTTGTCAAGCAGCGCGACCGCAATGAACGTCTCGTCGCTCACCGGCTCCAGCGGATGCGGCATCGCGACGTTGTTACCGAAGGACGTCGCCGTCACGCGCTCGCGCTCGCGCACGAGCTCTTCCAAGCGTGCATCGACCGTGCGCGCCCTTCGGATCTGCTCGCACAGCTCTTGGAGCACGCTGTCTTTCGTGGAACACGGGAGATGTGGGAAGAACAGCCGCTCGTCGAACGTGCGCGCGAGCAGACCCGTGGGCACACCATGACGCAAGAGCTCGCGCATGCCAGCAATCTCCACGTCGTCGAAGAAGTAGGCAACCTCGCGCACCGGCACCGGCAGGACACGTCCAAGAGGCACCGTCGTGAATACGTAATCGATGCCGGCAAGATCCATCTGATCGAGATGCATGACATCGCAGGTCACGATCTTATCGACATATTCGCCGAACTCACGGCGGCAGCGATATTCGAGCAGGCGCGCGGAACCGGCACCGGTGGCGCACACCACGAGGATATTCTTCTTTCCGGGTGCGGTCTTCTGGCGTTCAAGCGCGAGGGCGAAGGCAAGTGCCATGTAGCCGGTTTCCGCTTCAGAAGGAACCGCGCCGTAATGAACGCGCAGCACCTCGTCCGCCTCCACTGCAAGCGACCATGCGAGCAAGTAGCGCGCTTTGATGTCGGCGAGGATGGGGTTGTCGATCTGCAAGTGATACTGCAGACGCACGGCAAGCGGCACGATATGCCGGGCGAGGTTCATGCGTAGCTCGAGATCAGCTCTGAAATCGATATGGAATACCCGCCAGATACGGTCGAGCATCTCACCTACCACATCCCAGACCTCGTCCGAGATAATCAGGTTTTCCTCGGCGTCGGAAGGCGACCACAGCGTCTGCTTTCCCGCCAGATGAATGGCCAGGTAGGCAACTTCTTCCTGCGGCAATTCGACCCCTGCGGCAGCACCGATCTTGGAGGCAATGTCCTGCGCAACCGTCCATTCGCGCGAAGCTTTAATCTTCTCCACATGCTCGGTTTCCGCAGGCATATAGTGCCCCGAGCGAATGCGGGTAAGCGCCACGGCAATGTGCACGAGCAGGTTCTGATAGGCAACGGCGTTGATATGGAAATCGTGACCCGTGATCGCGCTGTCCACGGTATCCGCGATAACCTGCAAGAGGTGTCGCTGGTCGGGGAATTCGGAAAGCGCTGCATCGTCTTCGTCGCACGCGCCACGCTTCGCAACCGCTTCCTTAAACTCACCATGCATCATCGACGCCGCAAGGCACAGGCGCCGCGCCAACTCTGATCCTTCAACGCGGATACCATAGTGAGGCCGGCGCACAAGCGAAAGCCCATACGCCTCGAGTGTGCGTTCCACCTGCTTGAGATCGTCCGTAAGGACACTTCGCGATGCAAACAGCATCTCTGAAAGTTCATCGAGCGTGATCCAAGTACTGCGAGATAGCAGGTCGTTGAGCAAATATGCGACGCGTTCTTCGCGGGTCTGGGGAATGCCGTCGCGCTGCTGTTCCTCTATATCTGTTAGATACGCATCGAAAGTGCTGCGGTCTTGGATTTCGACCGAATAGCCTCGGTTCCGGACAAGGTCGATGGAGACCACGCCCGCGAGGTCGTCGTTCGCCTGCTTTACATGGCTGCGCAGGGTTCGAACGCTTATGCCGAGCGCCTCGGCAGCTTCTGAAGGGGTCACGCCAGGATGTTCTGCAAGATAGCGAACCGCATCGGTCGTCTGCATGGCGCACCTCCTTCCCGTTTGCGAAGCTGCATGTGTTGCAGTTTCTTCTTGATTAGTATCCTACGGGGAGGATTGCGCAAGTTCCACCTGAACCGTTTGCCGCTTCAAGCGGAAAGCAGCACGAGAATGACTCATTTGGGGACGGGTACAAAACGCGTCACCCTGATAATTTCGGTACCAGGTACTTGAAATTATCAGGGTGACGCGTTTTGTCCCCGTCCCCAAATGAGTCTTCTGGCGGACGCGGAGCAGAGACGTCGCCTTGTCAGCTAGGACAGGCGACATCTCCGCCGTATTGGTGCCCCTATTCGTTGTCGCCGGCAGTCAGCTGCGTTGCGGAGAGCGCGCCGTCGGCATCGCCCTGCCCTGCCGCCTCGAGCCATACCCAATCGGTAAACGCCGGGTGATCGAAGCCCTCATCGACCGCGAACTGGAACGCCTCCTCGCGGAAGGCCTCCCACGCGGCGATCTGCTCAGCGAACGAACCCGCATCGCCGCGCGCGGCGCCCACCAGCCGCAACGCGTCGGCCGCGAGCTCCCAGCGATCCATGTTGTTCAGCCGCAGCATGTCGAACGGCGTGGTCGTGGAGCCCTTCTCCTCGTAGCCGTGCACGCGCCAGGCATCGTGACCGGGACGATCCCACACCAAGCGGCGGATGGTGCCCGCATAGGCATGGAAGCAGAAGAGCACCGGCTTCTCGCCCGTGCCGAAGAACTCGGCAAAGCGCTCGTCGCTGATGGCACGGTCGTTCTCGCACGCATTCTGGATCTTGAGCAGATCGACCACGTTCACGAACCACGCCTTGATGCCGAGCCCGCGCAGCATGTCGGTCGCGGCAAGCGCCTCGAGCGTGGGCACGTCGCCGCAGGTCGCCACCACCAGGTCCGCATCGGCGAGCGAATCCGCCGTACACGCCCAGCGCCACACGGCAAGGCCCTCGTCGAGCTCCGCCACGGCCTCGTCCACCGTGCTGAACGTCGGCGCAGGCTGCTTGCCGCAGAAGATGGCGTTCACGCAGTTCGTGGACTGGTACACGCGCTGCGCCACCGCGAGGGCCATGTTGGCATCCGCCGGGTAGTAGGCGTTCACCACATGCGTGTCGTTCGCCTTGTTGAGCAACAGGTCGATGAAGCCAGGGTCCTGGTGCGAGAACCCGTTGTGATCCTGGCGCCAGCAGTGGCTCGAGAGTAAGATGTTCAGCCCCGCGATGGGCGCGCGCCACGGAATCTCGCGCACGGTCGCTTCGAGCCACTTGCAGTGCTGGTTGACCATGGAGTCCACCACATGGATGAAGCTCTCATAGCTCGACCACACGCCATGGCGGCCGGTGAGCACGTATGCCTCGAGCATGCCCTCGCACTGGTGCTCGGACAGCTGCTCGATAACCTTGCCCTGGCTGGCGAGGAGCTGGTCGTTTGCCTCGTCCGCGTAAAAGCCGCCCTCCCACTGCTTGCGCGTCACGTCGTAGGCGGCCTGCAGGCGGTTCGACGCGGTCTCGTCCGGGCCGAAAATGCGGAAGTCGTCGAGGTTCTGCGCGAGCACGTCGGCCGTGTAGGCGCCGAAGACGCGCGCCGCCTCGGTCTGCCCCCAGCCGTGGCCGTGCTCGGCGACCGGCACCTCATGCGCATGGATGTCTGGCAGCGTGAGCTCCCGACGCACCGTGCCTCCGTTGGCGTTGGGGTTCGCGCCCAGGCGCAGATCGCCTTCCGGCATGAACGCGGTCACTTCGGGACGGATTTGGCCCTCGGGCGTGAAGAGTTCCTCCGGTGCATAGGAGCGCAGCCAGCCGCGCAGCACGCGGAAGTGCTCGTGCGTGTCCTTCGCCGAGGCGAGCGGCACCTGGTGCGCACGCCACGAATCCTCGGTCTTCTTGCCGTCGATGTGCTTGGGGCACGTCCAGCCCTTGGGCGTGCGGAACACAATCATGGGGTAGACGGGGCGCCTCGCCTCGCCGCCGGCGTCCACCTGCGCCTGCGCACATGCCTTGATGTCGCAAATCTCGTCGAACACCTGCTCCAGGAGCTCGGCGAAACGGCGGTGGATCGAGGCATGGCTCTCATCGTCAAAGCCGGCAACGAACACATGCGGGTTATAACCCATGCCGCGGAAGAACTGCTCGAGTTCCTCGTCCGAGATGCGCGCGAGAATCGTGGGGTTCGCGATCTTGTAGCCGTTGAGGTGGAGAATCGGCAGAACGATGCCGTCCGTCGCCGGGTTGACGAGCTTGTTCGCCTGCCAGCCCGTAGCCAAGGGACCGGTCTCCGCCTCGCCGTCGCCCACCACGGCCACGGCAAGCAGGCTCGGGTTGTCGAGCACCGCGCCGTAAGCATGGGAGAGCGTATAGCCCAGCTCGCCGCCCTCGTGGATAGAACCGGGCGTCTCGGGCGCGAAGTGGCTCGGGATACCGCCGGGATAAGAGAAGCGGCGGAAGAACGTCTGCAGCCCGACCTCATCGTCGGTGATCTCGGGGTAGCGCTCGCGGTAGGTGCCATCGAGGAGGCTCTGGGCAGTTCCCGCTGGGCCGCCGTGGCCGGGACCCATGAGGAAGATGGCGTTCTGCTGGTGATCGGCGATGAGACGGTTCGTGTGCCCCATGAGGAAGTTGATGCCCGGCGTGGTGCCCCAGTGTCCCACGAGGCGGTGCTTCACGTCCGCGCGGCCGAAGTCACGCGCCTCGCCGGTTTTCTCGTCCACGAAATCTTTGCGCATGAGCGGGTTGCTGCGCAGATAGATCTGGCCGACAGCGAGGTAGTTCGCGCACCGCCAATACTTCTCCACGCCCTCGAGCGCGGCGTCCGGCACAGGCGCGCCCAGTTTCTTCCACGGCGTTCCGATCACAGGCTGAGCCATACCGACCTCTTTCTCGTGCATACTGTGTTGTCGGTTTGATTATACGAATATACGTACATTTGACTAGAGGGAATTTGCAAGGTTTTGGTAAGGAGCTGAGTTGAGGCAGAAAAAGCGGCTTTCCGGGCATGCGCGGCGTGCGAAACACTTGCCGGCAACGTCGCGTTCCTATGCGTCCAGCTCGACCTCGATATGGTAATGGTCGGCCCGGTAGTACGTTGTCACGAACTCGCGCGGCATGCCCTGCGTGTCGAAGGAGATGCGCTTACTAAAGAGCAGCGGCTCCCCCACCTCGATCTTCAGCAGATAGGCAAGCTCTTCGTCGGCCACGATCGCGCGAATCTCCTGCGTAGCCTGGCGCCAGCGCACATGTAGCTCATCGCTAATATAGGCGCGCAGCGACTCGCGCGAGAAGTCGCGGTTGATGGCGTCGGGCAGAAACGCGCGCTCAAAGTAGTTGATCTCGAGGTACAACGGACGCTCCCCGCTATAGCGCACGCGACGCAGACGGTACACATCCGCGCCCTCGTCAAGGCGGAGCGCTTGGGCAATCTCACCGCTTGCAGGAATGACCACTGCGTCGACGAGGCGTTTCTGTGCGATGACCCGGTCGTCGCTGCTTTTCTTCAAGAAACTCGTCACGTGGGTGAGGTCGGACTTCGGGCGGCTCGCGATGACCTCCGACCCGATGCCGCGGCGTTTGCTGATCATGCCGTTGTCGGAGAGCATCTCCATCGCCCGCCGCGCCGTCGCGCGCGAAACGCCGTACTGCTCCATGAGCTCGGATTCCGATGGAATGAGGTCACCCACGGCGTACACGCCGCTGATGATGTCTTGGAACAGGATGTCGTACAGCTGACGGTACAGTTGCTCCTTGCCGCTGAAATCCAATGGTGTGGCCACGTGCTCCCCTTGAACGTCCGTATATTTGGACTCTTTGGCTGCAAACTTCAGCCATTACGAGCGTACCACAACCGCACCATGCGGCGGGCGGACGCCCTCAACCGGCGGCAGGCCCATCCCACCCCCGGTGGGACTCCAGCACCTGGTGCTAACGTCCCACTACAGGCAAGCGGCCTCGATGCGGCGCTTGAGCTCGTCGATACCCTGCCCGGTCTCGGAGCTCGTCACGATGATGTCTTCCGCAGGCACGTTGAGCTGCTTTTTAATCGCTGCAAGCTGCTGGTTCTGCTTGCCGCGGCTGAGCTTGTCCGCCTTGGTGAGCGCCACCACGAAGGGCAGCTCGCTTTCCTGCAAAAACGCGATCATCTGATGGTCGAGCGCGCTCGGGTCGTGGCGGATATCCACGAGCGAAACCACCAGGTTGAAGCTGCGCTCGAGGTCGAAGAAATCACCGATGAGCTGCGCCCAGCGGTCGCGCTCTGCCTTAGAGCGCCGTGCGAAGCCGTACCCGGGTAGGTCGACGAAATGCACGCCGTCTGCCTCGAAGAAGTTCACATTGCTCGTCTTGCCCGGCGTGCTCGAAACCTTCACCAAACCCTTGCGGCCGAAGATCTTGTTCATGATGGAGGACTTGCCCACGTTCGAACGGCCGACGAAGCTCACCTCGGGGCACGTCGAAGGCGGAATCTGCGACGCCTTGCCATAGCTCGCCACAAAATGCGCGAGTTGGTAGTTGATGGAATCTGCCATGATGAAACCCCTGTCAAAATGCGGAAATGCGAAAAAACAGCCGTCTGGATAGTATCAATCGAGGCGCGAGACGATCTCGAGCGCGATCTCGCTCGCACGGCGCGCGTAACCGTCCAGGTCGAAATCGCGCTCGCAGAAGGCGTCGTACGCCTCGTCGCAGTTATCGGAGATGGCGCGCAACACGAGGCAAGCGACACCGTTTTTCGCCGCGATGTGCGCTACCGCAGCTCCCTCCATCTCCGCGCAGTCGGCCTGCGTAGCTTCGACCACCGCAGCGCGCATCTCCGCGCCCGTCACGAAGCGGTTGCCCGTGGCGATGGTTCCGCGCAGGTAACCAGGCGCATCGCAACCAGGCTCGCCGCGGCCAAGCCTGTCCCTTTTGTCATGACATTGGGGACTGTCCCCAATGTCATGGTAGCCGCGAGCGAGGAGCACCTGCTCGGCGAGGTCGACGAGGGCGGGCGTGGAGGCGAACTCCTCGAGCCCGGGCGCAGACTCCGC
The DNA here is from genome assembly GCA_949298635.1 of uncultured Coriobacteriaceae bacterium. Taxonomy (GTDB): domain Bacteria; phylum Actinomycetota; class Coriobacteriia; order Coriobacteriales; family Coriobacteriaceae; genus Enorma. The sequence goes on from CASFXG010000058.1 coordinate 10,247, forward strand.
GATGAGCGCGGTGTCGGTATCCGTGTAGCGCAGGCGCTCGCCGATAACAATGTCGTCGATATGCAGCGCCGGGTTGAGGCCACCGGCGATGCCCGAGAAGATCACGGTGTCCGCGCGGTACACGCTGATGAGCAGTTGCGTCGCAGCAGCGACGTTCACCGTGCCCATGCCGGCAGTCGTCGCGACCACGTCATGGCCGGCATAGCGTCCGCCCGCGATGCAGATGCCGGCGGTTTCTTCGACAAACGCATCTTCCAGTGCGTCACGTATCCCGCGCACTTCCTTCTCGAGCGCGCCGATGATGGCGATCGTCGCGGCCATGGTCTCCCCTTTCCGCCCAACATCCCGAAGGGTGGCTCAAGCGAATGACTCATCCAAACCCGTCCCAAATGAGTCACATAATACGAGCATATGTGCATATCGGTCGTAAAGCTACCCTACTATAGTAGGTGAAAGGGCCCTGAAGCGAGGAAGGAGCCGAGCAAACATGGAAAACGTTCTTTTGGGTGCGCTCGAAGCCGGCGGCACGAAGATGGTCTGCGCGACGGGCTACGCCGATGGCACCGTCGTGGAATCCGAGCAGATTCCCACCACGGCGCCTGAGGAAACGGCAGCTGCCTGCGCAGCATGGTTCCAAAGCAGAGGCATCGCCGCGCTCGGTATCGGCGCATTCGGCCCCACCGCCGTGAACCCGTCCTCGCCGCGCTACGGGCAGATTTTGAAGACCCCCAAGCCCCACTGGAGCGACTTTGACCTTTTGGGCTCGCTGCAAAAGCCCCTCGGCATCCCCTGCGGCTACGACACCGACGTCAATGTCGCCTGCTTGGGCGAGGCGACCTTCGGCTGCGCTCAGGGGCTCGACACGGTGCTCTACCTTACCATCGGCACCGGCGTGGGCGCGGGCGTGCTCTCGGGCGGAGCGCTCGTACACGGCATGATGCACCCCGAAGCAGGGCACGTCCCCATGAAGCCCGACCCGCGCGACCCCATCGCGACCGATAGCTCCTGCCCGTTCCACGCCAGCTGCCTGGAAGGCCTCATCTCGGGCGCCGGCATCAAGAAGCGCTGGGGGAAGAGTGGCGGCGATATGGCCGAAGACCCCGAGGCCATGGATATCCTCGCCGGTTATCTGGGGCAGGCGCTCGCCATCTACATCCTGTGCTACTCGCCGCAGAAAATCATCATCGGCGGCGGCGTGGCCGACCACACGCCCATCGTCGAACTCGCGCGCCCCAAGGCGGTCGAAGCGCTCGGCGGCTACATCGTGACGCCCGAGATGGACGACCTCGAGCACTACATCGTGCGTAACTCACTCGACGGCAAGCAGGGCATCATGGGCTGCCTCGAGCTCGCCCGTAGAGCGCTCTAACCCACACTTCAGTGCGCGCCGCTTTAACACTTTGGGGACGGGGTCAAAAGTGTTGAATTCAACACTTTTGACCCCGTCCCCAAAGTGTTAACGTGCTGCGCACTACAGGTCGATTACGTTGCAGCTCTAGGCGGTCGCCTACACCGATGAGCGTGAACGAGCGTTCTTGCACCATAATCCCCGCGGCATCGAGCACCGCTGTGGGAACGAGCGCCTTACCGTCGTTGCAAAGAAGCGGCGTCGCCAAAAGCAGCTGCGCGACCTCGTCCGAAAGGTCGACATCCACCTCCCACAAATCGCGCAGCGCCTGCCAAAAGCGCGTCTTAGGCACAAGCGTAAGCCCCTGGTCACCGTCTAGGGGCGCAAGCGCGAACAGATACGGCTCGCCTACAAGCCGGAATGCCGAAACATCCACGACCACCCCGTCGGCACAGCTCAGCGCCGTGGCAACCCCTTCCACGGCACCAGTAAGATATGGCAACCCAGAGCCGTCGGCGGCACAACTATCCGCATCCCGCTGCGGGGCATAACGAAATGCATCCGCGACCATGAGCGCACGAGCCGCCCCTTCGTCCTCATCCACATCAATGCCGAACATATCGAGCGTGCGCGTGGTACGACGAAATGCCAGGTGCTCCGCGATCTTGCCAACCTCCGCCAGTCGCCGGAGGTCGCGCGCGTCCTTTACCACCGAAATCTGAGCGAATTTGCTCGGGCGATATGCCGCGATGCGACCAAGTTGGTCCCGCAATAGTTGCTGGCACTCCGAGCGAACATGCGCCTCCGCCCCTCGGGCATCGATCGTTGCCAGGACGATCGCCGCGAGGTGCGCCGCATCCGTACGCGCCTCCGCCGCGAGACAGCGCTCGCGCGTCACAAGACGCTCAAGACTCACGCCTTCAGGAATCGCCCCCTGCTTGATGCAACCCGTAATCGTCTCAAGCACCTCGCCAAGCTGCGCAATCGTGCTGAAGAATCCAGCCAGCCGCCCGCGCAGAGCATTCCGAGCACCTTCGTCGAACACGTAACCGTCGAACGTCACACCGCGTGGCTCCGCCGCATGTACCGGCACCGCCGAGGTATTTCGACATCCTACATCCACAAGAACCCCTCCCAAGCATCCGGATACGCCAGGTTCGTCGTCATGGCAAGCTCGTAGGCGATATATCCAGCCAGAACGAACGCCGCCACGGCAAAGCCCGCCGCCGCAGCCAGGACGACGCGCGGCAGCGAGCGATACATCGGGCTATACACATGATCGACCGCCGCCATGCCACCCACGAAATATCCCACTCCCTGAGCGATGGCAAGCAGATGCCCGTCTTCGACCGTCAGGCTGAAGAGCAGGCGCTGGAAGAAGAACCCGTCCCACGCGAGCAGGCTCGTCACCGCCCATGCGCAGCCCAGGTTCGCGATGAGGCACGCCGCGCGCGTCCAGAACTCCGAGCTCTCGGAGGTGTACCGACACGGCGGCTCGGAATCATCCTCAGGCGAAAGCTCCTCTCGCGCCTGGCCTTCGTCCGCCTCGCCCGGCTGCTCGGATGCCAGAACGATCCCCGTCTCGTCGGCGCGCTCGGCGTCCTCATCCGCCAACAGAGCGCCTCCTTCCATAACGTCCTCGTACAACTCAAACCAATCATCGAGTCGTTTCATAGTTCGCCCCCTTCGTCCAATACGCCATTTCGAAGACCCGATTACAGAAATCCGAAATAGCAACCGTATACGATCACATCCACCACCAGAAGCTCCGCCGCCACGAACGCCACAAGCGAGATTCCCAGGACACGCGGCAACGAGTAATACGAGGGGCGATTCCACATGCGCCACGCTGCGACGGTACCCAGCGCCGTCGTGAGCCACACGGTCGCGTTCATCGCGGCATCGAATGCATCGGGTAGCCATGAGGGCACGACGGGCTCCATGAGCATCTGGAAGAAGTCCATGTTCCACGCGAGGAAGCTCGCGACGGCAAACGAACAGATGGCGTTCGCCACGAACGTGGTGTGGAGGATCCAGAACTCGCGGCTCGCAAACGTGAGCGGGCGAAGCTGCATGGGCGCGGGCGCTTGCGCGCTCGCGAGCGCTGCGGGATCATCCGCCTGCACGCTTGCAACCACCGCTGTATCTTCCACGGATTCGCCCGCGGCCTCGCGGCGCACGCCCCGGCCGCTGGCAACCCCTCTTTCGAACGCTGCGGCCATCTCAGCGGCCTTCCCCGGCTGGACGCCGTCCCAGCCAAACGCGCTCGGGTCGAAATCGTCCCCCACGCGCACACGCAACTTCTCGGGCAGGTCCCCCAACACGATCCAGCTGAAGAGTTCGAAGGGCGTGGCATCTCGATCCAACCCGAAACATCTACTCAGTCGCTTCATCGCGCACCCCTTTCCATCGTCCGCGCCAGCCGCGCGCGGTGTCGATCTCTTGTACAAACAGTACCGAGAACCGGGCATGCGAGGCGTGCGCGGTCATGGGAGCAGCCCGGCAGCATGCCGAAAAAACCGGCAGCGCAGATAGAGGGCGATGAGATGGCAGGCGAGCTCGAAAAATCGCCGGGGATTTCTCACGGAATGATTTCACCGAACCCCCGCACACAACCCCTGTATGAATCAAACGAACCCGACCCCATGAGCTTCCCTATAATGGAAACGTAACAGTGATTGGAGGGATTATGGAAGCCAGCACCTACCAGCAGGCATTTGCTCTCATCGAGGCCATGTGGCAGCCGCTGGCGGCGGCGCGTCCCGAGAAAGTCATCGCTCCCCAAGACCTCACCGACTGGATCAGCCGGCACATCGGCGCGAGCTTCCCCGCCGAGGACGACCGCGCACGTCGCGTGCCTTATGCGTTTCACAGCTGGAACGACTATCGCCGTGGCGACTTCGACGCATATTTCTGGGGCACCGATGCAGCAGTCGATGAGCAGCTCAGGCGTACGTCGGTTCCGGCAGGCGAGCGGGTGAGCCTGCGACAGCTCACAGGCCCCAAGCTCTTCGACGAGCTCTGTCGCATGCTCTCGACAACCGACGCGGACCGCATCCCCAGCGCGCCTTACGTCGGTGACGACGCGGAGGGGCTCTGGTTCTACGGCTTCGGAAACTTCCTCGGTGCCCGCAAGGGCAAGAACATCCAGCTCGACGACCAGCTGTGCCAGCGCGGCATCGGCCCCGACGGCGAACTCGTACTGCGCACGCGCCCCTTGGGCGAGCTCCAGGTCGACAAGCACGACCTTGCCGAACGCCTCAAGAAGATAGGAGACGAGCAGAACCAGCGCAAGAATCGAACGAGTGCGCAGGCAGCCGAAGAAGCGCCGCGTCGCGACACCCCTGCCCAGCTCCTCACCAAGCAGCGCACCGTCTTCTTGGACTACTACGAGCACCATAAGCCGCAAGACCTCGGCAGCGCGCTCGACGAACGTGCCCTCTGGGACTATCAATACCGCGTGCAGCGTCTCCGCTCGATATTCCGCTACCGCCGCCTCGGTGCAGACAAAAAGGGTCGCCTCGCCCTCGACGAGGCCGTCTGCCTGCCCTACGCGATCGCCCGCGAGGTGGAAGAACGGCTCGGCCACAACGCTGCAAGCAACGCCATGCGCAACGCCATTCTCACCGCGCGCATTTCGACAGCGGACAGCGAGCAGAATATCGACGCCAGCACACCCCTCTTCACCCCCGAGGAGACGAGCCGGCTCGCCACCGTCTGCCGCTGGTCGCAGGAGCCCGTCGGCATCGCCGCCGCCGTGACGGCTGCTATCGCGCGGCTCATACTCGACGATGCGAAGACCATGGGCCAGGCGCTCATCGCCTGCCTGGGCGGAACGGTCGACGCAGCATTCGACAATGCCCTCAAAACCTACCTCTTCGAACTCGCAGGCTGGGCAGATGCTCTCGATATGCGCGACATCCCCAGTGCGAGCAATGCCACATACAACGACCTCTACGTCTCACCCGCTTTCAAGCACGTCTCGCAGGGCAAGAGACGAGCGCAGACGATCGGCGAGGTTCCGGATGCCAACCCCGCCTGCATCGCCGCGCAAGCGGAAGGTGCGGTGCGCCTGCTCATCCAAGCGGGATCGGGCATGGGCAAGACCACGTTTGTCAAGGGTCTTGCAGCGGGCATCGCTCAGATGCGACTCATGCATGACGGCACGCTCCTCAACGCCATCGCATCGCACAGCCACCATGTCGCGGGCATCGAAGTGTTCATCCCCGTGCTCATCACGCAACCTAGGCCCGATCGCGCCGGCAAGGGCTTCGATCTTCTCAAGCGCGACGAGCCGCCAACACCCGAGGAATTCGCCGAGCAACTCTTTTACCAGTTGCCGCCCGCAACCTTCCAAGATCCATTCATGGCGGCAGCGCACGACGACGAAGAAGCGGCCCTGGCGTTCTTCAAGCAGCTCCTCACCTCGCCGCGCGCGCTCGTTATCGTCGACTCTATCGACGAGGTGCCGCTTGCCGTGCGCGACCGCTACGTCGAGTGCCTCGACGACCTTGCCCGCGCCTGGAACATAAGACGACTCATCATCACGAGCCGCCCCCTAGCCGCCGCCAGCGAGGGGGCGCTCGAAGACGTCGTGCGCAACAACGTGGTACAGCTCCTGCCGCTCGATTCCATGCGCCAGCTCAAGCTTGTCACGAACCTCGTACGCCACTACGCATCGCCAGCACAAGGAGCTTCGAGCCCCAAAAGCACTACCGACCAGACAGCTCTTGCCAAAGATCTCTACGAACGTGTCTCTGCCACACCCGGCTTTAGAAGCGTGCTCGAAAACCCTCTCGTCGCAACGGCGCTCGTGCGCGCGCTCATCGATGCCAAGAACACGACGGCGTATGATGCGCTCCGCACCCTCACCGAGCTACTGCCCAAACTTCCCGAACGCGATCCCTACGACGACCCCGTGCTCGCGCACCTCGCCTACGACCTTGCTCGCAGCGGCACCGATTCCGCCGGCAGCGTCCAAGAGTTCACGAGGCGCGCGGTGATGTGCCGCAGCATTATCCGTAGTGCAGTTGCAGGCGGCGAAGTACCCACCGAAGGCGGTTCCAAAGAAGACAACCAGCGGCTTACCGAGCAGCTCGTCGATCGCATGGTCACCAGGCGTGGAATCCTCACCATACGCGAAGGCGAGGTAGTGTTCGAACACGCGGTCATACAAGCGTTTTTCGCAGCGCAACATGTCATCAGCACGCTTCAAAACGATGAGGTTGGCGAAAACGCCGCCGACAAGCTATCCGATCGGGTGAAAGAACGATACCAAGGACTTCTTTCCACCTCGATCAACACAACCGGCGAGAACGCCGCGTTCCTTGCTGTCCTTGTCCTGCTCTCCGCGCACATGCACTACGCCGCATCCCCCTTAGACACGCTGCACAATGACTTGTACCTTCATCTCGCGGTGCTGGTGCTCGATCCCGATACCGCAGCGAGCCAGCACGACCGCGCTGTAGCGCTGTTCTCGGCATCGCACACGTTCGATTTCAGCGCACCCTGCTCGCGGGGCGACAACGTGCTTCTCATGGAATCCCGCCTGGTAGAACTTGCTCCGCTCGTCGAGGCACCTCGCGCGGGTTCGGAATCCGACGGTGCCGTGTCGCTGGAGCGCCCGACCGACTCCCGTTCCACGTAAGGGATACCCGCCATGGTCATCTCCGCCACCTCCACTACCTCTCCCGCGGGCGATGCGCGATCGAGTCTTGATCCCAACAATCAACCATGGAATTGGTGGTGGTATCACGCTACCCTCTTGTACCTCGCCAACGTACTGCCGCCACTTATGCGCACCATGCAGAACGAACGCGCAAACCACGTGGACTGGCTCGCGACCGAGTGCTTTCCCCTGCCGCTGTTTCGCCTTGTACGCCATGGCGACGCCTCGGCGCAGGTACGATCGCTCGCCGAGGCACCGGTGACGCTCGATGAACAGCATCCGCTCCTCACGATCGAGACGCGCTGCGGCACGGTCGCGCACATCCTCCGCTCGAGCTTGATCGCCGCGCTCGCATGGGCGAATACCGAGCGCCGCCGAGCCTTCTTCGGCTGTACCTTCGACGAGCCGGAATCCGCGCGCATCGCCTATGTGAGCTGGCGCGCAATCGTAGGAGGCCCCGATGATCCCGAAATACCGTCGCAATCTGCCGGCGGCCCAGAGAGCATCGAAAGCACCGAACAAAGGGTGCGCGTAATTCGCACCCCGTCGTTGTGGGATCTCATGGAGCAATCGCTGTCCTTTGTGGGCGGCAATGTATGCAGGGAACCAGAGAGCGAGCGGTTCATAGACCATGACGTGCTCCACTACATTGGTTTGGGCGAGGACCGGGCACCCACGGCACCGCACCCGCCGACGCTCCTCATCGTCGATGCCATCGGCGCGCCCCTTTCCTACCACCGAGCAATCATCGCCATTGCCCGCGAGTTGGCAGACACCGCTTGGGCGCACGACGCCCTCGCGCACCCAAGCGAAGCGTCGCGTGGCAGAAACTGGACGAACACGATCGTCCTTTCGACGGCGGGTCACATTCCCCACGGAAATCTCATCTGCACGTCCCAGCGCACAGACTTTGAAGACATCGTGTTCGCCGATGCGCCAACAACACACGCCGAGCGCCGCGCCTTCATGGAAGCCTGGGAACGATGGCGCTCGCCGCACATTCGGCCACGCGTGGCGGCACGAGAGGCAGAGCAACGCCTTACCCAGGTGGATGCCTCGCTCGCAACCCTCGATATGGCTAGGGTCGAGACTCCCGAAAGCAGAGTTACCTACACCCCCGATGGCCGCGCGGACATCGCCTCCTTCGACATCGAATGCGCTATCGGTGCCATCTTACGCGACGATATGCCCTGCGCTTCGCCCTCTCAGCTCTGGCACGGACTTTCCGAACGTCTGCGCCCCGAGGAGAAACGTGCTGCAAGACGAGCACTCATCGCCTTCTTCCAGGAGCGCTCGCTGCTTGCCCATGCACCCCGCCTCGACGCTGAGGACTTCGTCAACACCTATATGCTGCTGCCCGATAGACCCCTCATGCGCTTCGGCAATCTGCCCCCTTCTGAGGTGATATCAGCAATACATGCCCTCACCAACCAAGACACCGAGGATCTCTCCCGCTCCTGCGGCAAACTGCTCGCCGATCTGAGAAGCAATCCCCTGCTCGCAGGCCTCATCTTCCCCCTCGTGGATGCACAGCTCAACCCAGTGGCGTTTCAACTGCTCAACGAGCCGCTTGCAATGGCAATCATCGCGCACGATACGGTTGTGGAACTGGAGAAGTCGGATGATACCGAGGTGTATACCAATTTCATCTCCATCGCCCTCCTGATGTCCATCCCCACGTGGACGCACTTCATCGAAGCGGTGTTCGAGCTGCTCGACGAGCGCGTAGTTCCCGGCCTCCCGCGCCATCTCCTCGAACATACGGCCGGATACCTTCTCGCATGGAGCGTAAGCGATGGCAAAAACGTAAGAGCCGAATACGTCGATATGATTGCTGACGCCTACGCCGGCGCCACGGGAAAAAAGCGATCTCCTCGCAGCGTCTCAGAAGTGGCGTCACGCATAGCGGAGTTGAACATCAACGACTACATCGATGCCCTTGTGCGCGCGTCGTTGCACCATACCGTTCAAATGGGCGGAACCGTGCCGGGCGCCTGGCTACGCTGGGTTGGCTTCGGCCTCTCCGAAGATGAACGAGCCGGGCTCTCGATTACCTATCCCCTTCCCGATGACAACACCATCGCCGAACATGTTGCGTACCTGCGCAGCCTCCTCGACAAACCCGTCCCCGCCTGCGACAACGCCCTCCGCGTGCTCCGCGCCTGCGGCCTCGCATGAGACGCGAGCGTGGCGATGATGACAGGGTAAGACATTGACACCGGGCGTTATTGTCCATTGCGGGACATGAAGACCTGGTGCCAATGTCCCATAGCAGTGAGACTTTGGCACCGGGTTTCATAGTCCCACTTCTGCCGTCCAGGACTCAGAGACCCGGTGCCGAAGTCTCATGGTGGGACTCAGAGACCTGGTGCTAAAGTCCCACTCGCGACGGCGACGTGGTAGACGTGCCGGGAGTTACTGCCGGTAACAGAGAGCTGGAACTTCCCGGTCATGGAGCTGGCGAGCGAGGCGCCCGCGAGGTCGAAGATCTTCCGACGCAGCTCTTCAGCAGAAAGCACACGCTCGCCCGTCGCACCCGTGTGCGCGAGGCGTTCATCCAGCTGAAACGCGCAGAAGCGATCGCGAGCGAGCGTGAGGTCGAAAAGGCCGGCAAGCTCGTCCCAGCTGCACACGAAGCGGCCTTTGCGACGATAGCAGTCGAATGAACGTGCCGCGGCCGGGTACTTATCCGTGTCCCACGTATGCGTCGACGCGATCTGCGCATCGGAAAGCCCCAGGTACGTGAGGAACGGGCGGCGCTTGTCACTCGAACCGGAGAGATCGTATGTCACGTCCACATGACTCCAGCCTCCCTGCACCTGCACGAGGTTCCACGCGTGCGGTCCCGCATCCTCCATCTTGCCCGAGCCGTTCGCGTTACCGCGCACCACGATGCACGGAATGTCCAGACGATCCATAAGGTACTTGAAGGCGAGCGAAATACCCAGGCAGAGCGCTTTGCCATTCACGAGCGCGCCGGCGGCCGTCGCCTCCACGAGATCGTCCGTATCGCTGTAGTCGCAGTTCAGAATGAGCGCGTTATGCGCCGCCTGCACGCGTTGCTCATCGGAAGGCAAGGCGCGCAAGGCAGTAAGCAGGGGCTCCGAGCGATCCGCCATCTCTTTCAGCAGACGCGCCGTCTCATCCTTCGAGATGCGATACACCGGAAAGACATCCCAGTTCCGCACGGAAATCGCTGAGCGACGACGGCTGAACCCGTCGAGCCAGAGCGCTTCTGGCGTGCCGTAGCGCAGAGCTTCGTATGCTTCCTGGAGCTCCTCTCCCGTTGCGCCCAGCACCTCGATGCGCTCCTGGTAGCCAAACATGCCTTTGCGCAGCTCGTCGTAGGCGCGGCGCGCAGCCTCGCTCAGGCGCTCGCGCTCGAAGGCACAGGCGGTTTTGACCATGGACTCGAGTGATGGCGCAGGGTGGAGTGGCGCACGCTGATCCCGGTGCCCCGGTTGGTTAGTCACGGCGGTCGCCGCGTGTGCCGCCGGCTGGCTAGGCGCGGTGGTCGCTGCACGCGCTACCGGTTTGACCTCCACCGGCTTGGCTTCAATGCGCGCCGCTGCCGGAGCAACGGGCGTGGTGCCAACTGCGCGCTTGGCGGCCGTCGGCCGTGTCGCTGCAGGCTCCTCCCTGCACCGCCACGCCAACGCCGCGCGCTCCTCCTCCCTGCGAGCCCGCTCGTTCACGCGCTCTTGCTCCGCATCCTCGCGTAGCGCCGCCTTCGCGCCCTTCACGGCACCATCCGCCGCCTTCGCAAAACGCCCGAGCATGTTCTTGATGGAATCGGACGAAAATTCATACGTTGCCATGAAATCCTCCTCTTCGGATCGAAGTGACCGGCTACCGCACGCCCAGCACGCAAGCCGCCATACCCTGGTATTCATATGTGCTCTTAAAGAACCCGCCAAACGGCGCCGTATCGCCGATGAGCAGGCATGCGACAGCTCCCACAACGGTCGCAACGAGCATCCAGATAATCGTGTTCAAAACGACGTTCACGAGGCGGCGCAGCACCGGCCTGCCGGAGCGCATCTCATCGCGCGTTGTCTTGCATCCAAAAATGAAGCCCACCAGGCCGGTCACGAACAGCTCGGTATCCGAGCACATGCCCACGCAGAAGTAGACGAAGTTCTGAAACGCACTCGTCTGCTGCACGAAATAGAGGGTGAGGTACGACGTTGCGATGCAGAGCCACGTTATGAGCCCCGGTGGGGTCTTGTTGAACGCACCGAGCACGCTCGTGCGCAGCTTGCGAAACGACGGAAACGACATGAGCCAGGTGTGGAACACCCGCCCAGGGTGGCTGTACCTGCTCGTCAACTTTGGCGCGGGTACAGTCGGCGGAGCCGTTGGGGCAATGGGTGTCGCAGTCGGCACCGCCACGGTCGCTCCGGCGGGCGTGACGGCCGCGGCGGCAAACGGCGCGGCAGCAGGCCCCGGTTGAGTTGCGGCAGCACGCACGGGCTGCATTGAGCCAGCACCCGCCAAACCACCCGCGCCTGGGGCAAC
>CASFXG010000059.1 GCA_949298635.1 uncultured Coriobacteriaceae bacterium
AAGGACCAGCTGGTTAATTGTAGGCAAAGCGTACTCCTTCTTCTGATGATTCCAGCTTGTATACTAGGTGCAACGGCTTGAATCGAGGCGTCAGCATCCACCTTCGAAACACGCAAGGCGGTACATTACGCGCGCGGGTATAGCTTGTCAAACACCACGCGTCCGGGCGTATCCTTAATTTGGACGAATCTCGCGGAATCTCCATATTTTAGAGCGTAGCAGCACGTAGCACGATGTTTCACTTCTTTGCAGTCGAAGGAACGTCGCGCTTCATGCGAATCTGGTTAGCAGTTCTCGGTAAGTCCGACCTGCACGATGCACAGTACATGAGCCCCCCCTCGCGGAACCCTTGTCGATGCGATTTACGAAGAGGCGGCAGGCCGTCCCCCGCGGTCGTGCAGGGAAATCATCGCGCCAAGTGAGAGCACCGCACCGACCGCAAGCTCGACCCAGAACGGGAGCCAAGGCACCAGGGTGTACAGGACATCCGACCCGAGCGTTCCCATAAGGTTGTAGACCGCATGCATGAGCATCGCAGGCACGACCGACCCGCTCCGATGCACCACATAGCCCATGAACAATCCGAGCACGAAGGTATAGATGCCCTGCACGAGGTTCCCATGGAACAGGCCGAACGCGAGCGCCTGCAGCACATTCGCGACCACGAACGGCACGCCGGCACGCTTGAGATACGTGAGTCCCAAACCCCTGAAACCCGTCTCCTCGACAAGCGGCGGAAGCACGATCGTCGAGATGAACCACATGATGCCGTAATCCAACAGGCCGGAATCGCCCACGAGCTCCTCGTACTCCTCCATCGCAGCGGGGAGCAACACCATAACGAGGATCATGATGAACGTCGTGACGAACTGCATACCGATGCCGAGGAACGCAGCATCGAACCAGGCGCTGCGCGCGACGCCGCGAACCCGGAACGATATCTGCTCAGGGAGGCCGGCGAGAGCATTTCCCCGGCTCACGCTGGGAGGTACGACAGGTTGCTGCTCATAATACCCTGCGAGCCCCGGTGCGCCAGGCGCTTGAGCTGGAAACGCCGCCGGGATCGAAGCAGCGGGCGCCTGAGCCGGCAAGCCCGTTGCCGCCACCTGCGGCACGTGTGCTGTCTGCGCCGCAAGCGCTCGTTCCGCACGCCGCCCCCGACGCCGCTGCACCACAACCCAGAGGAGCACGGGAATGCCGAACAGCACGTACACGCCAGCGGAAAACAGATTGAGGTTATCTATAAGAAAAAGGTAGGCCTCCGCAACCGCTCGACTTCCGCCGTTCGCGCGCGCCAAGCCCTCAACCACCCCGAGCACAATCCCACTCGTAAGCGTGGGCAGCTCGATCATGATTACAAAGACCAAGAGCGCAAGCAGCACGTTCTTGATGCGATATCCCACAGTCTTCTGCATAGCAGGCGTCTCCCTACTCAATGATCTCGCTTGCGCTCGATGGTACCACGACGCGCGGACAACCTTGCACGCGGCAAGTCACGGCTCGCTTCATGCGCATCCCACGGCACCCCGCTTTGCAAAGAGCCCGCCTCCCCGGAAGGAGGCGGGCTCAATCAAGCCATGATAGGCGACGCAGATGCGTTACTCCTCGGAGTCGCTATCCTCGGATGCGTCGCCATCCACGAGCTGATTCAGCAGCTCGTCGAGGGAGGCCATGTCCTCGTTGATGACACCGGGCGCCGCGCTGCTCGCGGAGCTGTCTGCCGGCGCGCCGATCATCTCTTCGTCGGAGTCGAAGTGGTGGCGCGGGGCACTCGTGCCGAGCAGAATGTCGTCCGGGCCGTCCGGGCTGAAGACCATCTGCAGCAGCTGCGAGAGGTCTTCCTCGTCGGCGACGTCATCGTTGTTATCAAGGATGAAGAGCAGGTTGTGCTTCTCCAGGCCGTCGCGCAGCTCCTCGATCGCCTTCGCGCCGATGCCGTCAATGCGAAGCAGGTCTTCCTCGCTCTTGCCCACGAGGTCGCCCACGGTCTCGATGCCCACCTCGCTGAACTTGTTCGTCCAGCGCTGGCTCACGCCGAGGTCGTCGAAGAGGTAGAGCTTCGCGTCGTCGGCGGAGATGGTGCGGCCGTTGCGGGTGAACGAGCCGTCGGCACCGCTGTAATCGTCGTAGCCAGCCCAGTCGGACTGCAGCGGCAGCTGCTCGTCGAGCTCCTTGAGCTCCTCGGGCGCCCAGTCGGGCAGGCTCTGGCTCCTGGCCGACGATGCACCGTCGCCCACGGCGACGTAGCCCTCGGGCGTGCGATACGTGAGCGTGGCGTTCGAATACGGCTTGAGGCCGGTACCGGCGGGAATCTTCTTGCCCACAATGACGTTGGACTTGAGGTCGAGCAGGTGGTCGACCTTGCCCTCGATCGAGGCCTGGGTGAGGACGCCGGCCGTGCGGATGAACGACGCGGAGGACAGCCAGGAATCGATGTTCGAGGCAACCTTGAGCGTACCCAGGATCACCGGCTCGGCCAGGGGTGCCACGCCGCCCATACGGGCGACGCGCTCGACCTCGTCGGCGAACTCGTAGCGGTCAACGTACTCGCCGAGCAGGTACTTCGAATCACCCGGGTTCGTCACGGCCACGCGGCGCAGCATCTGGCGCGCGAGCACCTCGATGTGCTTGTCGTTCAGGTCGACGCCCTGGGAGGTGTAGACCTCCTTCACGTTCTGCACGAAGGTGTGCATCGTGGACTCGATGTCGGTGAGCTTGCGGAGGTTGCGGAAGTTCACGAAGCCGCGCGTGATCTGGTCGCCGGCGCGCACCTCGTGGTCGTACTCCTCGCCCGCGCCGAAGCCCGGCATGAAGCGTACGCCGGAGGTGATCTCCTTGCGGTCGATGACGCGCGTGGGATCGTCCACGTCGGTGATGGTGATGACGTACTTCGAGCCTTCCGTGCGAATCGACAGCATGCCGGAGTGCGAAGCAAGCTCAGCCTCGCGGCCGAGAATCTTCTCGTTCACGTTGCCCACGATGTCGAACATACGCGAGACAGTCGGGAGACCCTGCGTGATGTCCTCGACGCCAGCAACGCCGCCGGAGTGGATGGTACGCATCGTGAGCTGCGTGCCGGGCTCGCCGATGGACTGCGCGGCGATGATGCCCACCGCGGTGCCGATGGCGACGGGACGACGGGTCGAAAGGTCCCAGCCGTAGCACTTCTGGCACACGCCGTACTTGGAGCGGCAGGTAAGCAGTGCCCTCAACTTCACCGAGGTGAGACCCGCGTCGATCATCTTCTGCAGGTCCGCCTTGCTCTCGATGTAGCCGTCCTTGTGGAAGAGCACCTCGCCGGAGGGCGCCACGACGTCCTCCACGAAGCAGCGGCCGATGAGGTCGGTGTTGAGCTCGGGCTCGTCGTTCTCGTTCTCGACGAGCTGCAGCTGGTAGGTCACGCCCTCGGTGGTGCCGCAGTCCTCCTCGCGCACGATAACGTCCTGCGCCACGTCGACGAGACGACGCGTGAGGTAACCGGAGTCGGAGGTGTGCGACGCGGTGTCGACGAGGCCCTTACGGGCGCCGTACGTCGAGATGAAGTACTCGAGCGGCAGCAGACCCTCGCGGAAGTTCGCCTTAATGGGAAGGTCGATGGTGTCACCGGACATGTCGGCCATGAGGCCGCGCATGCCGCCGAGCTGGCGCAGCTGGGTCTTGGAGCCACGGGCGCCGGAGTCGGCCATCATGTAGAGCGGGTTCTCTTCGTCGAACATGTCGAGCATGAGCTTGGACACCTGGTCGGTCGCGCTCGTCCAGGCGCTGACGACCTCGTTGTGACGCTCGAGCTCGGTGACGTAGCCCTCTTCGAAGTTCGCGTTGATGCGGTCGACATCCGCCTGGGTCTTCGCGAGAATCTCGGGCTTCTCCTCCGGGATGAGCGCGTCCCACACAGAAAGGGTGAGGCCGGCGCGGGTGGCGTAGTGGAAGCCGGTGTACTTGATGTTGTCGAGGATCTCGGCGACCTGGGCCTGCTCGTAGCGGTCGCAGCAGTCGCTCGTGAGACGGCTCACGTCGCCCTTCACCATCTTGTAGTTGATGAACTCGTAGTCATGCGGCAGGCACTGACGGTTGAAGATGATGCGGCCGATCGTCGTCTCGAAGCGGGCGGTCTTGGAGCCCGTCACGTCGAGGTCGAGGTGCTCGCCGCCGTTGTTCACGCGGAAGGCGAGCGTGCCGTCCTCGTTCACCACGTTGGCGTCCGCCGCGCTCACGCGCACCTGGATCTTGGCCTGAAGGTCGATCTCGGCGCGGGCGTCGTAGGCGTTGAGGGCGTCGTCGAAGCTCGCGAAGATGTGACCCTCGCCGGACAGGCCGTCACGCTCCTGCGTGAGGTAGTACACGCCGATGATCATGTCCTGACGCGGGGTGTTCACGGGCTTGCCGGACGCCGGCGAGCGCAGGTTGTTCGAGGAGAGCATGAGCACGCGGGCCTCGGCCTGAGCCTGGTAGGACAGCGGCACGTGCACCGACATCTGGTCGCCGTCGAAGTCCGCGTTGAAGGGCTCGCAGACGAGCGGATGCAGGTGGATGGCCTTGCCCTCGACGAGCACGGGCTCGAATGCCTGGATCGAGAGGCGGTGGAGCGTCGGTGCGCGGTTGAGCAGCACGAGGCGGCCGTCGATGACCTCTTCAAGGATGTCCCACACGAAGCTGGCGTTGCGGTCGATGGCGCGCTTGGCACCCTTGATGTTCTCGACCTTGCCGAGCTCCACGAGGCGCTTCATGACGAAGGGCTTGAAGAGCTCGAGCGCCATGGTCTTGGGCAGACCGCACTGGTGCAGCTTGAGCTTCGGGTCGGTAACGATGACCGAGCGGCCGGAGTAGTCGACGCGCTTGCCGAGCAGGTTCTGACGGAAGCGTCCCTGCTTGCCCTTGAGGGCTTCGGCGAGCGACTTCAGCGGGCGTCCGCCACGGCCGGAAACCGGGCGGCCACGACGGCCGTTGTCGAAGAGCGCGTCCACGGCCTCCTGCAGCATGCGCTTCTCGTTGTTCACGATGATCGCAGGCGCGTCGAGGTCGAGCAGGCGCTTCAGGCGGTTGTTGCGGTTGATGACGCGACGATAGAGGTCGTTCAGGTCGCTCGCGGCGAAGCGGCCGCCGTCGAGCTGGACCATCGGGCGCAAATCCGGCGGGATGACCGGGATGACGTCGAGAATCATGTTCGCCGGGTCGTTGCCGCCCTTCAGGAAGGCGTCGACGATCACGAGGCGCTTCACGGCCTTGTCGCGCTTCTGCTTCTGGCCCTCCTCGTCGGCGATGATCGCCTTGAGCGTCTCGGCCTCGGCCTTGAGGTCGACGGCGCGCAGCAGCTCGCGGATGGCCTCGGCGCCCATGTCGCCCGAGAAGTACATGCTGTAGTAGCGCTTCATCTCGCGGAAGAGCGGCTCGTCGGAGATGAGCTCGCGCTCGGTGAGCTTCATGAAGGCCTCGAAGGCGTCCGTGCGGAGCTGCTTCTCGTCCTTCGTCTCCTCCTCGATGTCGATGATCCCGGCGGCGATCTCCTCCTGCGTGAGGGGCTCCTCGTCGCTGAACTCATCGAAGTTCTCGGGGTTGCCCTGCTCTTTCAAGCTCTCGATCTGGCGGGCGCACTCGGCGTCGAGCTCCTCGAGGTCGGCGGCGAGCTCCTCGCGCAGGTCGTCGGCGTCGGCCTCGCGGGCCTCGTAGTCGACGTGCGTGATGATGTAGCTCGCGAAGTAGAGAACCTTCTCCAGATCCTTCGTCTTGAGGTCGAGCAGGCGGCTCATGGGCGAAATCGACGCGCTCTTAAAGAACCAGATGTGGCTCACGGGAGCGGCGAGCTCGATATGGCCCATGCGCTCGCGGCGGACCTTGGAGGTCGTCACCTTGACGCCGCAGCGCTCGCAGACGATGTCCTTAAAGCGGATGCCCTTGTACTTGCCGCACGAGCACTCCCAGTCCTTCGCGGGACCGAAGATCTTCTCGCAGAACAAGCCGTCCTTCTCGGGCTTCAAGGTACGGTAGTTGATGGTCTCGGGCTTCTTGACCTCGCCGTAGGACCACGAACGGATCTGCTCGGCGCTGGCAAGCGAGATCTTTACCGCATCAAAATCGGTAGCTTCGAAATCTGCCACTGTCACTTACTCCTTATCTGCGGTGGTGGCGGCAAAGTCGTCGATGAGGGAGTCGACGGCGTCGAGCGCGTCCTCATCGATCACGGCGTCGTCGGCGAACGGGTCGAAGACGTCCTCCTCGGACTCCTCCGGCTCGGCGGGCGCCTGCGTGGGCTCCGCCTCGTGCAGCGGCTCGATATCGAGCGCGAGCGAGCGGATCTCCTTCACGAGCACCTTAAACGACTCGGGGAGGCCAGCCTGCGGGATGTTCTCGCCCTTCACGATCGCCTCGTAGGCCTTCACGCGGCCCACGGTGTCGTCGGACTTGACGGTGAGGATCTCCTGCAGCACGTTGGAGGCGCCGTAGGCGTAGAGCGCCCACACCTCCATCTCGCCGAAGCGCTGGCCACCGAACTGCGCCTTGCCGCCGAGCGGCTGCTGGGTGACGAGGCTGTAGGGGCCGGTCGAGCGCGCATGGATCTTGTCGTCGACCATGTGACCGAGCTTCAAGATGTAGCTCGTGCCCACGGTGATGGGCTCGCGGAACTCCTCGCCGGAGCGGCCGTCGTAGAGCGTGGTCTTGCCGGACTCGTCGAGCTGCGTCACGAACTCGGGGCGCATGTGCTCGCCGTAGCGCTCGCGTGCCAGGTTGACGAGGTTCTTGTTCGCGCGACGGATGACCTCGGCGATCTCGTCCTCCTTGGCACCGTCGAAGACGGGCGTGGAGACGAAGAAGGGGCCGGGCACGTAGCGGTCGGAGTCGGCGTTCTCGGGATCCCAGCCGGACGCTGCCGCCCAGCCGAGGTGGCACTCGAGCAGCTGGCCGACGTTCATACGCGAAGGCACGCCGAGCGGGTTCAGGATGACGTCGACCGGGGTGCCGTCGGCCATGTAGGGCATGTCCTCGACGGGAAGGATCTCGGAGATGACGCCCTTGTTGCCGTGGCGACCGGCGATCTTGTCGCCCTGCTGGATCTTGCGGCGCTGCGCCACGTAGACGCGCACCTGCTCGTTCACGCCGGGCGCGAGGTCGTCGCCGTTCTCGCGGCTGAAGCGCACCACGTCGATGACGCGGCCGTAGGCACCATGCGGCATCTTGAGCGAGGTGTCGCGGACGTCGTGGGCTTTGGCACCGAAGATGGCCTTGAGCAGGCGCTCCTCGGCGGTCTGGGTGCTCTCACCCTTCGGGGTGACCTTGCCCACGAGGATGTCGCCGGGGCCGACCTCAGCACCGATGCGGATGATGCCGTCCTCGTCGAGGTTGGCGAGCATGTCCTCAGAGAGGTTCGGGACCTCGCGGGTGATCTCCTCGGGGCCGAGCTTCGTGTCGCGAGCATCGATTTCGTGACGCGAGATGCTGATCGTGGTGAGCAGGTCTTCAGAAACCACGCGCTCAGAGACCACGATAGCGTCCTCGTAGTTGTAGCCTTCCCAGCTCATGTACGCGACGGTGAGGTTCTGGCCGAGCGCGAGCTCGCCGTGGTCCGTGGAGGGACCGTCGGCAATGGGCTCGCCAGCCTTGACCTCGTCGCCCACGCTCACGAGCGGGCGGTGGTTGATGCACGTGGACTGGTTGGAGCGCTGGTACTTCGGCAGCTGGTACTCGTCCATGCCCTCGGCGCTCTTCACGATGATCTTCGCGGCGTCAGCGAATACGACCTCGCCGTCGTTCTTGGCAAGCGTGACCTCGCCGGAGTCGAGCGCGGCGCGACGCTCCATGCCCGTGCCCACATACGGGGCGGCCGGGTGGATGAGCGGCACGGCCTGGCGCTGCATGTTCGCGCCCATGAGGGTACGCTTGGCGTCGTCGTGCTCGAGGAACGGAATGAGCGTGGCGGCGACGGAGATCATCTGACGCGGGCTCACGTCCATGTAGTCGACGTCGTCGACGGGGACGTCGGCCGGAGCGCCGAACGAGCCGTCGAAGTCGCGAGTACGCGCGACGATCGTGTGCGGGCGCACGAGCTTGCCTTCTGCGTCCGTGGTCACGAACTCATTCGTCTTGGGGTCGATCGGCGTGTTCGCCGGCGCGATGATGTGGTCTTCCTCTTCGTCGGCCGTCATCCAGTCGATGATATCGGTGACCTTGCCGTTTTCCACGCGACGGTACGGAGCCTCGATGAAGCCGTACTCATTCACACGGGCATAGAGCGCCAAGCGGCCAATGAGGCCGATGTTGGGGCCTTCGGGCGTCTCGATGGGGCACATGCGGGAGTAGTGCGAATTGTGAACGTCGCGCACGGCCGTGGGGACGTTCGTGCGGCGGCTGGAACCCGACTTGTGGCCGGCGAGGCCGCCGGGGCCGAGCGCGGAAAGCGTGCGCTTATGCGAGAGGCCGGTGAGCGGGTTCGACTGATCCATGAACTGCGAGAGCTGGCTGGAGCCGAAGAACTCCTTGATGGCCGCCACGATCGGGCGGATGTTGATGAGCGACTGCGGCGTGATCTCGTCGACATCGTGCGAGCTCATGCGCTCGCGCACGACGCGCTCCATGCGGCTCATGCCGATGCGGAACTGGTTGGCGACAAGCTCGCCCACCGTGCGGACGCGACGGTTGCCGAAGTGGTCGATGTCGTCGGTCTTGAAGCCGGGCTCGCCGGCCGCGAGAGCCAGCAGGTAGCGCAAGGTAGCGATGATGTCCTCGTCGGTGAGCACGCGCACATCCTCATCGGTGCTGAGGCCGAGCTTCTTGTTCACCTTATAGCGACCCACGCGCGCCAGGTCGTAGCGCTGCGCGTTGAACAGCAGCCCCTCGAGGTGCGAACGCGCGGCCTCGACGGTGGGCGGCTCGCCCGGGCGCAGGCGCTTGTAGGTCTCGATGAGGGCGTCCTCGCGGGTGAGGGCGGTGTCGCGCTCGATGGAGCGGAGCACCACGTCGGAATCGCCGAGGAGTTCCGTGATCTCGTCGTTCGTGACGGCGATGCCCAGCGCGCGCAGAAGCATCGTCGCGGACTGCTTGCGCTTGCGGTCGATGGACACCACGAGCTGGCTGCGCTTATCGACCTCGAACTCGAGCCACGCGCCGCGCGCCGGGATGACCTGCGCCTTGAACACGCGGTTCTCGCCGTCCATCTCCGTGGAGTAGTACACGCCCGGCGAGCGGACGAGCTGGGAGACGACGATGCGCTCGGTACCGTTGATGATGAAGGTGCCCTGCTCGGTCATCATGGGGAAGTCGCCCATGAAGACGCGCTGCTCCTTGATCTCGCCCGTCTCTTTGTTGGTGAGGCGCACGAGGCAGAAGAGCGACGCCTGGTAGGTCATGTCCTTCTCGCGGCACTCGTCCACCGTATGGGCGGGCTCGAAGAACCGGTGCTCGCCGAAGGTCACCTCGAGAACGTGGTTCTGGCTCTGGATGGGGCTCGATTCCTTGAATGCCTCGCGAAGCCCCTCGGTCATGAAGCGCTGGAAGGATTCCTTCTGCACGGAGATGAGGTTGGGCAGCTCGAGGGCCGTCGGGATCTTCCCGAAGTCGAGGCGCGTGCGCTCGGTGCGCGTAGCCTCTTGTGGTGCGGTTGCGTGTGGCAAGCTCTTTCCTCCTCGCAAGAACGGACGGGCACGGTGGCCGAGCGGGACGCGACATGCCTCCGGCCAGTGCCAAATATCGCAGCCTATTAGTTTATCAATCGCCTACCGTTTAGCAAGAAAATGCTTGACGTGGAGCCGATTCTGGGGTAAGGAATTTTTTTGTTTATAAAACCGCTGGTAAAGCGTATAATACGAACATATGTTCATGTATTTTGAGTGAATGCCCGGACGTGACCCAATGGGGGACCGGTGCGTTTTGGGACATCCTGCGCACAGGATGTCCCAAAACGCACCTG
>CASFXG010000060.1 GCA_949298635.1 uncultured Coriobacteriaceae bacterium
GCGTCACTTTGGGGACGGGTACGTTTGTGACGTTTTCGACACAAAGATACCCGTCCCCAAAGTGACGAAAACGTCACAAACGTACCCGTCCCCAAAGTGACGCCCAAGGTGGCGCAGACGCGCCGCGCGGATTTCTTAAAATTCCCCCTTGCGCATCGAGGGGCGGTTGGGTAATATACTCCTTGCTGCTTTTGTCGGAGTGGCGGAATTGGCAGACGCGCTAGCTTGAGGTGCTAGTGACCACTTTTCGGTCATGCGGGTTCAAGTCCCGCCTCCGACACCATCGAATCCTCAGAGCCTCTTCGGAGGCTTTTTTCTTATCTCGAGCTTGTGAGGTGCTTCGCGGATGGGATGCTCGCGTATCGCTTGGGGTATAGAGGGAGCAGGCCGCGACGCGATGTCGGGGAGGGGAGTGTTATGGAGTCTTCTGGCCGAGACGAGCTTGCCGAGCTCACGCGTGTCGCTGAGCTTACGAGCGATGCCGTCGTCGCATGCGGGTTCGACGGCTCCATCTTCCATGTGAACAGTCGCTTCTTGGAGCTCGCCGGCGTGACGCGCGAGCGCGTCATCGACGCGGATATCAAAGACCTCCTGTTCAGCGATTCGTTTGAACGTTCGTCCGATCATCGGCTTCCCTTTTCGCTCGACGGCAGCGACTGTACGCTCATGCTCAAGCTCTCGGACGGCTCGTTCATCCCGGTGCTCGTCCGTGCCATCCAGATCTCCGGCTCGGGGTCGTTCCGTCGCCGCATCCTGAAGCGCGGCGCCCGTGGGTCGGCTCTCCTCACCGTGCGGAGCCTCGAGGAGCGGTATGCCTACGACCGCCAGATGCGCCGCGTGCTCACCGAGCTCCAGGCGGCGAATAAGCGCCTTTCGGGCACGCTCTCGGTCATCATGTCTACCATCGGCGCGGAAAGCCTTCCCGCGCTTCTCGATACCGTGCTGAACAAGCTCGTCGATGCTCTCGAGGCCGATGGATCCGAGGTCTACTTCTCCGAGAGCGGCGGCTTCAAGCTGCGCGGCGTCTCAAAGAGCCTGGAGCGCGACTACGTTCCCGAGTTCATTCCCTTCGGCGTGGGCGTTCCCACCTATGTGCT
Organism: uncultured Coriobacteriaceae bacterium; assembly: GCA_949298635.1. GTDB lineage: Bacteria > Actinomycetota > Coriobacteriia > Coriobacteriales > Coriobacteriaceae > Enorma. Next base: position 1,098 of record CASFXG010000060.1, read on the forward strand.
CAGGAAGGGCTCGTCGTGCCGGCTCTCTGTGGTGCGCCCCGGCGAAGACGCTCAATCGGAGTCCGGCTCGATTTACGACCTCGACGCGCGCAAGAGCCGCACGCTCCGCTCGCACTACATGCCGCCCTACAAGACGCTTATCGCCGTGCCCTTGTTCTTCGGCACGCAGGTGCTCGGCGTCATGGAGCTGGGCTGGAAGCGGCCGACGACCTCGCGCGCCTACGACGTGAACGTCATCGAGGTCGTGTGCGACTACCTGTCCATCGAGCTCATCAGCCTGGTGACGAGCATGCGCTCGAACCGCGCCGCCGAGCTCGGACGGTCGCTCAACCAGGTGCGCGACGCCTTATATGCCGCCGGCGAGGATCAGGGCATCGCATGGGCAGAAGCTATGGGCGAGGTGCGCCGCGTGCTCGCATGCCATGTGTGCCCCATCGCCTACAACACCGAACTTGGCGTCTATGAGCTCGATTTCGAGGGCGGGAGCCGCGTTCCCTTACCCGGAGACATCGACCAGCTCTTCTTTTCCACGACGGCTCCTGCAGCGCGTGTGAATCCGTTCAATCGCGATGCGTTTCCCGGCTACCCCGGGGCGGAACGCGCCTCCGATGCCGACTTGGAGAACGTCCGCATCACCCGCGTCGAGCGGCTCTCGCGTGTGGGAACGTGGCTCGCGAGCCATGGCCTGCCCGATCAAGGTGTGTTCATCGAACTCGATCGCCGTGTCCGCCGAACTATGGAAGATGATGCGGGCTCCGGTACGGGTCTCGTTGCCTGGGGCAGCACGGCGCCCAGCATGCTGTTGTTGCTGCGCGATGACTCGCAGGAGCCGATCGATGACGTCGAGTTCGACTACCTTGTGCGCTTGGCACACGACTTCGAGCTCATCAGCAACGACGCGACGGAGCGCACGGAGACCACGCGCATCGCGCAGACGCTCCAGGCAGGCATGAGGAGCTCGTTGGGCGAGGTTCCGGGCATCATCAGCGATTCGCTGTATTCCTCTGCTACGCGCCAGGCGCTCGTGGGCGGAGATTTCTACACGCTCATGCGCCTGCCCGACGACCGCGCCGTCATGATCTTGGGCGACGTTTCCGGTAAGGGCATCGAGGCCGCGTCGATGTCCGCCCTCGTGAAGACCGCGCTCACGGCGTACGCCTGGGAGGGCATGAGCCCGGTCGCGATGGTGCGCGCGCTGAACACCATGCTCATGAGCTTCTCGCGCGTCGAGACGTTCGCGACGATGTTCGTAGCCAAGCTCGATCTGCGCTGCGGTGAGGGCGTGTACTGTTCTGCTGGGCATCCGCCCTCGATGCTCTTACACGCGACCGACGCCCCGGGCGGCAGCGTGTGCGAAGCGGAGCTATTGAGCACGCAATCCGGTGTGGTCGGCGCGTTCGAGACCATGGCGTTCCAGAGCGGTTCGTTCACGTTTGGCTCCGGCGACGTGCTCTTCATGTATACCGACGGCGCCATCGAGGCGCGTGACGCTGCAGGCGAGTTCTTCGGCGAGCAGCGCCTGCGCGACATCCTGCTCACGCATGGCGCGGATGGTGCGCGGGGACTTTGCCAGGTCGTTCTCGACGAGCTCGACGCATTCACCGACTCCGCTCTCGAAGACGATATCGCCCTCGTGGCGCTCGAGTTCGCGTAGGTCTTGTCGGTCAAGACAACCGTACGAAGTCCCCTCTGAGGGGCTTGCTGCGGAACATGGTCAAAAACGAAAGTGTTGTGACGCTTCTTCCCGAGGAATGAGGGTGCGGTTCCCCCGTAGCTGGGATAACCGCGGCTCCTACCAGGGCGGTGGGCGATGCGCATCCCCGTTTCTCGGGAGGAAGCGTCACAACACTTTCGTTTTTGGCCAAAAATGGGGACGCACGGTGTGAAGGTCTCTTCATGCATCGTTGAAGCCTATCGCCGACAGGGTTGATTAGAATGCGCGGCCTGCGGGAACCATGAGCATATGCGTGAATGGAACGACATAGCGGTCTTGGCGCCCCCGCGCGATATCGATATCGCGACGGTGCCCGCGCTGCGCGACGAGCTGGATGCGTATATTGGCTCGGGCGCGCGGCGCATCATCGTGAACTGCGAGCATGTGGGGTTCATCGACTCGACCGGCCTGGCGTTCCTCCTTTCTCGTGCGCGCCGCCTCATGATGAACGACGGTCTGCTCTCCTTGGTGAACGCTTCTCCTGCTGTGGCGCGGTTTTTGCAGATCGCACGGCTCATCGACATTCTGCATGTGAGCGCGGCGGATCGCCCGCCCATCCCGGCGCTCGCCCCGGCGGAGCTGCCGCGTTGGAGCAAGAGCATCCAGGTACAAGAAGGAGTCGAACATCTGGGCACGTATCGGCATCGCGTCGTGGAGCTCCTCGACGGCTTGTCCATGACGAGCGAGGCGCGCTACGACACGGCGCTCGCCGCGAGCGAGGCGCTCGGTAACGCGTACGACCATGCCTGCGCTTCGGGTTGTGTGCTCAACGTGCGCGCGTACCGCGACCGCGTGGTGATCGAAGTGCTCGATTGCGGCTGCGGTTTTGAGCTCGCACCCGACGAGGCCCCCGCCGAGACCGAGGAGCGAGGTCGCGGCATCCGTCTCATGCGCCTGTTGGTGGATAGCGTCGAGGTGCGCCGCCGTACTGACGTGCGCGGTACCATGACACGGTTGGTGAAACTGCTTGACGTGTAAGGCGCCGGTCACGTTCGCATGCCGAATCAAAGACGGTGCCCATGACGTTTCGGGGAAGGGGAAAGGTTATGGCTCGTCGTAGCATCCTCGTCGCGTTGGTACTCATCCTTCTTGCCTGTTTGGTTTCAGGGTGTTCAGGTGATGGGGACGCAGTAGGGGGAGAGAACGGGTCGGTGAGTCGCTACGAGCGCGCCGAGGTGCTCGCGGTCGACGCGGACGACCAGACTGCCCAGATTCGCATCCTTGAGCGCACGGACGATTTTTCAATCTCGTGGGGAACGTTCGAGGCGGGCGAAGAGGGTGAGGCGGCGTTCGACGGAGACCTTCCTGCCGAGGGCGACGACATCGTGCTCTCGTGGATCGGCTCACCAAGCGACGAGAGCGCGTTTCCCGTGGATGTGTACGCATGGCAACCCACGGTCGACTTCTATGCCGATTTGGATGGGGTACACACGGTTCGGCTGCCTGCGTCCCTGCTCCAGTTCGTCTCGATGACGCCAGACGGACTTATGGAGGACCTAGCGGAACAACCTGGGTTCGCACTCGCGGGGCGTGCGGATGAAGACGGCGTCATCCTTGTGTTCACACCCGAACAGCTTGAAGCGTACCGGGAGGATCTCGAAAGCTCGCTTGCCCGGTACACTACCTCGCTGCAAGAGGCGGAGGAGGTTGCAGCTCTTGAGGTCTCGGATGATCGGACGTGTATTACGCTGCGCGCCACTCCAGGGCTCCTCGATAAGCCGGTGCTCGTCGGTGAAGCGTTCATGGCGCTGCCCGGTATATGCGCGACGCTGCAAGCGGTAGATGGGGTAGAGGACTGGGTCGTCGAGGTGGTTGTGATCGACGAGGAATCGGGCGTAGAAGTGATGCGCGTAGCGTTGCCCGAGGAGTCAGCAACGCTTTCGACCGAAGGGTGGGCAGAAGCCGTCACCCAGGGTTCGGTTGCGTAGGCACAGGTTACGAGCTATATCCACCAAGGCACCCACTGTTTTTGTCGAGGCCGGTGGATTGTCTGGTGGACTGCCGGTGGACTGATGGCAAAACAGGCCAGAGAACTAAGCCTCTGACCTGCGTCATTCGTGGTGGGCGTTACAAGATTTGAACTTGTGACCTCTTCCGTGTCAGGGAAGCGCTCTCCCCCTGAGCTAAACGCCCTCAGGTGCGCTCGCAAGCGCAAGGGATAATATACCGAAGCGGGGGCGTCCTGTAAAGCGCGAGTTTTGAAAAACTCGAATTATGTGCTTCGTGGGGAGCGGGTAATGCTGGGGGCGCAGGTGGTGAGCTGTGCGGCCTAGAGTCTATGCGCCATACGCCAGGTGCGCATCATCGATGCCGCGGAGCGTGTCCTTCAGGTAGCGGCGCGCCCACCACTGCGCAGCAGGCAGGTTCTGGTCGAGGTAGTTGCCGCACTCCTCGGGAGCGGCGCCGGGAATCTCGCCTTCGAACGCGCAGACGAACTCGAAGAGCCTCGTGACGAGCGGTACGACCTCGCGTGCGTCAACTTCGCCGAACACTACAAGGTAGAAGCCCGTGCGGCACCCCATGGGGCCGAAGTACACCACGCGGCTCGCCCATTCGGCGTCGTTGCGCAGAAATGTTGCACCCAGGTGTTCGATGGTGTGCACTTCGGCGGTGTTCATGACAGGTTCACGGTTGGGCGCGGTAAGGCGCAGGTCGAAGGTCGTGACCGCGCCGCCCGTCACCGGGTCGCGGTCGATGCGCGAGACGTAGACGCCCGGTTCGAGTGTGAGGTGGTCAACGGTGAAGCTTGCGATCTTTTCCATGGCGTACCCCTATCCTTGGAAGTATTCTTCAAACATGAGCATTGTCGCTCGATGTCTGCTTCCGAAGCAGACCTGTCCCCAAATGTAGCAAAGCGTAACGTTTTGAACCCGTCCCGTTTTGGCTCATTCCGTGCGGGGGAGCTTGTCGCGGTCGAGATTGAGGTTCTCGAAGGTGTCGCTGATAAATTCGTCGCCGAAGTGGTCGTCGATGTAGTGCTCGATCGGGTTGCTCGGCGGCACGCCCTCCTGACGTTTGCCCGCGCGGTAGAAGCACAGCAGCGTGATGGCGATATCCAACACGATGAACGCAGTGAGGAGCCCCGCCACGACCCCTTGGCGCCGTGTGGTTGGCTCGCCTATGCGGAAGAGCATCTCGGGCATGATGAGCTTGCACCATACAAGTCCGAGCGCGCCCCACATGATGAGGAAGCGCCACGCCACCCACTGCGTGATGTGATCGGGGAAATGCAGGTACGACCAGGACCACGCATGCATGACCGTTTCCATACCCCAGCCGGCGATCTGCTCAAGCATGCCGCCCACCGCGGCGGAGATGACGAAGATTTTCCACACGGGCTCGTTGCGGATGGGCCAGAGCACGGCGGTGAGGAGTACGGCGCCGAATCCGTAGAGTGGGGAGAACGGCCCCCACACGAGGCCGACGCGGCTTTCGAGCACGCCGTATATCGTGTACATGTAAACGGTTTCGAGGATGAGTCCCAGCACGGAAGCGATGAGGAAGATGATGATGTACTGGTAGAAGCCGGGAGCGTTGTCGTTCAGGAAGTCGTCGCGGAGGGTGCGGCGTGCCTCGTGGATGACGCGTTGCTGCGTGCGGGAAATCTTCGGGCGAAGCTTCGTGCGGCCGAAGGAGGATGCCTCCGTCCAGATGGCATCCGCATAGATGCCGGCGTCGATGCGCCCCTGTCGCAGCATGCGCTTGAACGACCTGCCCGCGCCGCGCGCATCGAGGTAGCGTTGGACGAGCATGAGGATGCCGCGAGCGATGAGGAAGAGCGCGACGGTGAACAGGGCGATAATGAACATGTGGTCTCCCGCATGGGATGCTGGTATGAGATGTCGGTACACGGCTCGTGCGCCGTGCCTGCAGCTTATTGTACCCATACTGTGCTTGCGTACCTCTGGGATGCGCCACGAAGGACTCATGACAGGAGAAATGCTTTGTTTTCCAGCGAAAATAAGCGAGTTCAAAAAAAGTGAAAAATCAGACTTGCAAGGCGGGGGAAAGTTGCGTATAGTATTTCCTCGCAAGCGGACATGGCTCAGTTGGTAGAGCACAACCTTGCCAAGGTTGGGGTCGCGGGTTCGAGCCCCGTTGTCCGCTCCATTGCATGAGACGGGCCGGATGTTTACATTCGGCCTTTTTCATCGGCGACGTGGCCAAGTGGTAAGGCAGAGGCCTGCAAAGCCTTTACCCCCAGTTCGAATCTGGGCGTCGCCTCCATGCAAGACCAGCCGGTGGCGGAGCGAATCCGCTACCGGCTTTTTGTTTTCGCTAACACTTTGGGCAATACTTTGGGGACGGGGTCAGAAGTGTTGAATTCAACACTTCTGACCCCGTCCCCAAAGTGTTACGTGCTCCCAGCCGACCCATCGGGTCGCCGGCTTCACATGACGTCGGTCTTGCCGATCATGATGTTCAAGATTTCCACGTCGGTGGGCTTCATGCCCACGCGGCCCACGTAGCCCATGCTCGCGATGGTCTCCTCGATGGTATCCTGCACGAGGCCCTCGCCGGCATGGAAGCTTCTGCCGGCCATGGCCATGTCACGCCCTAAGATCGCTGCATCCACCGCGGCGGAGATCTTGGCGGCGCAACTCGACTTCGCGCCGTCGCATACGATGCCCCCCACGTTGCCGAGGGTGTTCACGATCGTGGCGCCCACCTGTGCAGGCGTGCCGCCGCTCATCCAGCACACCGCCGCGCCCGCGCCGCATGCCGCGCAGACCGCGCCGCAGAACGCCGAGAGCGCGCCGATGTAGCTCTTCACATGGATGGATACGAGGTCGGAGAGGACGAGCGCACGAAGAAGCCGGTCGCCGCCCACGCCGAGCTCTGTGGCATATTCCAAAACGGGCAGGCAGGCGGTGATGCCCTGGTTGCCCGAGCCGCACACGATGACCACGGGCATGGCGCATCCGCTCATGCGCGCGTCGGAGCCGGCGGCCGCGCGGGCGCGGGCACGGCAGGAGGGATCGGACGCGCGGCTGCCGAGCAGCGTCCTGCCTACCTCGGCACCCCAGGCATGCTCGAGCCCTTCGCGCGAGATGGCGTCGTTGAGTTCGAGCTGGCGCTCGAGGGCGTCGCGGGCGGCGTCGATGCTGCCGTGTTCGGCGAAGGCGATGATCGCATCGAGGTTGAGGGCAGATACTACCTGGTCGTGGGCGTCTTTGGCATCGGCGGCGACGGCTTCGGGGGAGTCGTAGGCACCTTCGAGGCGCGTGCCGTCGAGTCCGCGATAGGCGATGTTCGTATGATGGCCGGCGATGATGACGTCGGCGGCGTGCTCGGCTGCATGCGCGCGCACACGGATGTAGAGGTTGGGGACGTCGAGGGCGAGTGAGACGTTCACGTAGTCGCCGCGTTCAAGGAGGGTGCGGGTGCGAGCGCGGTCGTCGTCGTCGACGGATTCCAGCACCTCGAGCGCGCTCGCGGCGTTTCCCCCTACGGTGCCGAGCGTCACGGCCGCTTCGAGTCCGGCGAGTCCGCCCGAATTGGGCACGGTGACGCTTTTCACGTTCTTGATGATGTTGCCCGAGCAGTCAAGGTCGATATGGTCGGGCTCGCAGCCGAGCGTCTCGCGGGCGAGCGCTGCGGCATAGGCGACGGCGATGGGCTCCGTGCATCCGAGAGCGCAGACGAGCTCGCGGTTCAAGATGTTGCAGAACAGCTGGTCGCGTTCGGCATCGGAAGAATAAAAGGCCATCTCCTGCTCCTTGCCATGCATGAAGTCGTTGCGTTACCCCACTATGATTGCAGGGTGGATGCATAGCGTCAACGGGTGGGAGACGTGCGGGACGACAATGTCCAGCCTCGTGGGCTTCTATCGGTTCTGGAACGGGTTTCGCGCGCGGGAAACGTTCTGTGCGAGCTTCGAGAAGCCGTGCTCATGTCGCTCGTTGAAGCGTTCCTCAATGAGGTCGAACTGTGCGGCGAACGCTTCCATGGAGCCGCTCCACAGCGCGCGGTCGGGCGAGCCTATGCCCACGTAAGCGGTCTGTATGCCGCAGTCGGGGGCGGAGAAGTCGCGCTTGGGGTCGTTGCCCACCATGAGTACCTCATCGGGCTCGAGCCCCAGCGTGCCGATCGCCTCGAGGTAGTAGCGCGGGCTGGGCTTGCAGCGCGTGCTGTTCTCCATACAAGTCACGAGCTCGAACGGCATGTCGAGCATATCGCCCCAGGCCATGCGACATTCGATGCACGCGCGGCTGAAGCTTGGGTTCGTGAGGAGGGCGATGCGCACGCCGCGTCCCAAGAGCAGCTCGACCGCCTGGTGCGCGCCTGCGCGCGGCCTCGCGCCGATGACGGGGTCGTTGCGCTGCGGCAGCACCTCGCGCTCGAAGAACTCGAGGGCGTCGGCGATGACGGGATCGGTGAGCGGAATGCCCATGCGGCGCTCGATCTCCTCATCGAAGAACTTGCGGTTCGTGCGGGCGTCGTCTGCGTCGCGGACGTTCGAGTTGAGATCGCGCAGCACGCCGACGAGCCCCGTGAAGGCGGAAAGCGGATTCTTGCGGGAGATGTCCGCCAGAAGGCGCGCCTCGTCGCGCAAAAAGACGGCGATGAAGGCGCTCAGATTGATGCTGAGCAGCGTGTCGTCCATATCGAATGCCACGGCCTTGAGCATGCGCGCCTCCTTTCCTCGCTGGTAACACGACGTTGAACCATCTTCTACCCAAAAACGCGTTCGACAACGACTCGTCTGTTTCACCCTGTGCCGTCCCGCATGCTGTTCCGCGTATCGCAACCGCCCGCTCCTCGTTTTCTCCATGCGCAACGTTTGCGGTCGCGGCTCCTACCGTGTGGCGAAAAAACAGGTTACGCATGGAAAAAATCGCTTGCTAACCTTGAAAAAGCGGGCGTTTCAACGTAACCTATTACTTCGTGAACTCATATGGTTCACGTTCGTATCTGTCGGCCCCCGAGTGTGTTCCCAAGCGGTGGGCGTCGGTCCATGCGGTCGGTGCTTGTCGTAGGTCTAGCGGTCGGGGCCCCGTACATCGAAAGGGGTCCACCTTTGAGTGAGATTCAGAACGCGTCCATCTTCTCTCTTGACGTTGTCAGCGGCACGGTTGTCAAGATCGAGAAGGACGAGGTCCTCGTTGACATCGGATTCAAGTCCGAGGGCGTCATCCCGGTCCGCGAACTCTCCATCCGCAAGGACGCTAACCCGGCCGATATCGTCAACGTCGGCGATTCCATCGAGGCTCAGGTCCTTCAGAAGGAGGACAAGGACGGCCGTCTGGTCCTCTCCAAGAAGCGTGCCGAGTACGAGCGCGCGTGGAACCGCATCGAGGAGAAGTTCCAGGCTGGCGAGAACGTCGAGGGCGAGGTCATCGAGGTCGTCAAGGGCGGTCTCATCCTCGACATCGGCCTGCGCGGCTTCCTGCCCGCCTCTCTCGTGGATCTTCGCCGCGTGAAGGACCTCACCAGCTATCTCGGCACTTCCATCGAGGCGCGCGTCATCGAGATGGATCGCAACCGCAACAACGTCGTGCTCTCCCGCCGCGTGGTGCTCGAGGAGTCCCGCAAGGCCGAGCGCCAGGAGATTCTCTCCAAGCTCAAGAGCGGCATGCACCTCAAGGGTACCGTGTCCTCGATCGTCGACTTCGGCGCCTTTGTCGACCTCGGCGGCATCGACGGCCTCGTGCACATCTCCGAGCTCTCTTGGAACCACGTCAACCATCCTTCCGAGGTCGTCAAGGTCGGCCAGGAGATCGAGGTCGAGGTGCTCGACGTGGATCTCAGCCGCGAGCGCATCTCGCTCGGCCTCAAGCAGACCACCGAGGATCCGTGGCGTGCACTCGTCAAGAAGTATCCCGTCGGCGCCATCGTCGAGGGTACCGTCACCAAGCTCGTGCCCTTCGGCGCGTTCGTCGACCTCGGTGACGGCATCGAGGGTCTCGTGCACATCTCCGAGATGGCCAACAAGCACGTCGACCAGCCCTCGCAGGTCACGCATGTGGGTGCCAAGGTGCAGGTCAAGGTCATGGACATTGACCTCGACCGTCGTCGCATCTCGCTCTCGATGAAGTCCGCCGCCGAGACTCTCGGCGTGGAGATCGAGGTCGCCCCGCTCGAGAAGCCCGAGGAGAAGGCCGAGGACGCCGAGTAGCGTTCAGGTCTCCCATGGACTGAGTTCACGTGCCCTGGTGCGCTGTGCATCAGGGCACGTTTTTGTATGTCCCAAAAAGGGACAGGTGCATTTTGGGACATGTCGCACATGCGGCTCGTCCGCCCTATGAGCAGGGAGGATATGCAGATGGATGATTTCGAGACAGGGTGCTTCGCTCGCTCGGCCGTGCTGTTCGATTTCGACGGGACGATCGCCGACACCGGTCCCGCGGTCATGCGTGCGGCAGCTTACACGCTCACGTCGCATGGCTACAGCCTCGATGAGGTTGGGAACCTGCAGCTGCTCATCGGTCCGCCCATCGTGGATGGCTTCATGGAGGTCGCGCATCTTTCGCATGATGAGGCTGCGGGGCTCGTGGGGGCGTACCGCGAGGCGTTCGAGCATATGACACGTCCGGAGGATTACCCGGTCTTTCCGGGCATGGCCGAGCTTATCACTGCGCTTTCCGCAGCGGGCGCCAAGGTCGGCGTCGCTACGTCGCGCCTGCAGCATTCGGCGGAGAAGATGATCGCGACGCTCGACCTTCCTCCCTTCGACGCCCTCGTGGGGCGCATCGACGGCGTGCGGCATACGAAGGAGGAGAGCGTGCGGGCGTGCCTCGAGGCGCTCGGCGCGACGCCTGTCGAGGCAGTGCTCGTAGGCGACCGCCGCTTCGATGTTGAGGGCGCGCATGCCGTCGGCCTGCCGTGTATCGGCGTGTTTCGTGATGAGGAGGCGCGCCGGGAGCTCGTCGAGGCCGGGGCCGATGCACTCTGCACGACTGCCGAGGAGCTTGCAGGCCTGCTCGGCGTTCGTTTGTCGGTACAATAGTTTGAAAGGCTGCACCGCCGGCGGGACATGGCCTGCGCGGCGTTGCTTTCCCAGGGATAGAAGGGGAGCGATGAGGGTGAACAAGGAGCTTGAAGCGCGCGTGGACGCGTATGTCGACGAGGTATGGGAGGATGTCGTTCGGGATATCGCCCAGATTGTGAGCCATCCTTCGGTGGTTGATGCCGAAGATGCCGCTCCGGGCGCTCCCTTCGGTGCGAATGTGCGTGCCGCGCTTGATTGCGGATTGGGTATCGCAGAGCGCCTGGGATATGCGACGGGTGAGGATGACGGCTATCTTGGCTGGGGTGACATCCCCGGCGAGCGTTCGACGCAGGTCGCGACCATCGCACACGTCGACGTCGTGCCGGCGGGTTCCGGTTGGGCGACGGATCCCTTCCGGGTCGAGCGTCGCGACGGATGGCTGCTCGGTCGCGGCGTGGCCGACGACAAAGGCCCGGCGGTGCTTTCGCTCTATGCCGGCGCGTTCTTCCTGCACGAGGGCATCACACCGCGCTATACGTTCCGTGCGCTTCTGGGCTGCGACGAGGAGGTGGGGATGTCCGATGTCCATCACTACCTCGAGACCCACGACGACCCCGCGTTCCTCTTCACGCCGGATGCCTCCTTCCCGGTGTGCAACGCGGAAAAGGGCTGTTTCGGTGGTCGTTTTGCGAGCGTACCCGTTACAGACGGCACGATTCGCTCCTGGAGCGGAGCAGAGGTCTCGAACGCCATTCCGGGCGAGTCAGTCGTGGAACTCGCCGTCGATGCGAGTGAGCTGCCTGCTCCCGCCGCGCATGCCGACCGGTTGCGCATTGAAGCGGTCCGTCCCGGTGTGGCGCGCATCGTCGCACGGGGCGTCGGCGGGCACGCCTCGATGCCAGAGGGCACCATCAATGCCGTCGCGCTCATCGTCGATTATCTGGCCGAAATACACGACCTGTTGGCACCCGCCGAGCAAGCCTACGTGGAGCTGCTCGACGTGCTTACCGAGGATGCCTACGGCGAGGCGGCGGGCGTGGCGAGTGCGAACGAAGCGTTCGGCCCCCTTACCCTGAACGCGGGGAAGATCGTGATGCATGAGGACGGTCGCATCGTGCTTTCCGTGGATATCCGCTACCCCGATAGCACCTCCGACCGCGAGCTCGAGGCGCGTCTCTCGGCGCTTGCCAGCGAGTATGGCGTTGCCTTCGAGGTCTCGTCGACGAAGCCCCCGTTTTCCGTTTCCGCCGAGCATCCCGCAGTGCAGGCGCTGCTCGACGTGTATCGCGAGGTCACGGGCGAGCCAGCGGAGCCGTTCTCGATGGGTGGCGGCACCTATGCGCGTAACTTCGCCTGCGCCGTCTCCTTCGGTCCCGAGGGCGACGCGTCCGAGCTGCCCGACTGGGTTGGCCCCATGCACGGTGCAAATGAGGGTGCGAGCGAGGCGGCGCTGCGCCAGGCGCTCAAGATCTACATCCTCGCGCTCGTGCGCCTGCAGGAGCTCGATCTGTAGCGACGCGGCGCATCGCCGTTGGGAAGGAAATGACCGTGGATCAGTTTATCTATCTGTTTGTCATCGTTGCCGCGATGCTCTTCGGATGGTTCATTTACCAGCGAAATCACAACGACGGCGGCACGAGTTCCACGCACGTGCCGCCTGCCCGCAAGCGCAAGCAGCGTCCGCGCAAGAAGCACTGACCGGCGTAGCGGGAGATGTAAAATTACCCCAGGGGTTATTTTACATTCAGATGAATGTCCCAATATGCACCTGTCCCTTTTTGGGACATTCACATCCCAAGCAGGTCTGAGGTTTCGAGCCAGGTGGTCTCGAGCTCGTCGAGGGCGGCTTTCGCCTCGTTGATCTTCTCCTGCTGACTCTCAAGGGCGAGGTAGTCTGTGGGATCGATGGACATCATGCCCGCCTCGAGCTCCTCGATGCGCCCGCGCTGCGTCTCCATGCGGCGTTCGAGCGAGGCAACCTCCTTACGCAGGCGCTGGCGTTCGGCATTCGAAAGCGACGGGCTCGTGCCCTCGCTCCCTGCATCACGTCCGCTGCTTTCTGAAGGAGCTCCCTGGGGTGTCGCCTGCTTGACAAACCGCTTGGACTGCCGCTCCTGGGATTCCACGAGCCTGAGATATTCGTCCACGCCGCCCGGTACATGGCGAAGGTGCCCGTCGATGAGCGCGAACTGCTGGTCGGTGACACGCTCCATGAGGTAGCGGTCGTGCGTGACGAGGATGAGGGTGCCCGGCCAGCCGTCGAGCAGGTCTTCCACGATGGCGAGCATGTCGGTGTCGAGGTCATTGCCGGGCTCGTCCAAGATGAGGACGTTGGGTTCTTCGAGAATTGTGAGGAGCAACATGAGTCGGCGCCGCTGTCCGCCGGAGAGGTCGCTGATGCGGCTCCAGAGCTGCTGCGTGGTGAACCCGAGTCGCTCAAGAAGCTTTTCGGGGCTCGTTTCCTTGCCGTCGATCACGTAGCTGCGCTTATAGCGCGAGAGCACTTCGCGGATCGTGTCGCCCATATACGGCGCGAGCTCGTCAAGCTGCTGGGAGAGCATGCCGAAGCGCACCGTCTTGCCGATCTTCACGCGGCCTGCACGGGGTTCGAGCTTGCCGCGCACCACGTCGAGGAGCGTCGACTTGCCGGCACCGTTCTCGCCGAGGAGGCCGAAGCGGTCGCCGGCACCGATGAGCCAGGTCACGTCTTCCAAAACGTCGCGAGCGGGTTCTTCGGCATCTGAAACGTCTGCGGTGCCCGTGCCATCGTAGCCCGCGTATACATCGAGCACGTCGATGACCTGCTTGCCCAGGCGGGCAACGGCGAGGCGTTTCAGCTCGAGCTCGTTTCGCAGGGGCGGGACGTCGGCGATGAGCTCGCGCGCGGCATCGACGCGGAATTTCGGCTTTGTGCTGCGCGCCTGAGCGCCGCGGGAAAGCCAGGCGAGTTCCTTGCGCGCCATGTTGCGGCGCCGCTCCTCGGCCACCTGCGCCAGCCGGTCGCGCTCGACGCGCTGCAGGATGTAGGCGGAATAGCCGCCTTCGAACGGCTCGACAGCGGCGTCGTGCACCTCCCACATCGAGGTGCAGACCTCGTCGAGGAACCAGCGGTCGTGCGTCACCATGAGGAGCGCGCCGGCGCCGTCTTGCCAGCGCGTGCGCAGGTGGCGCGCAAGCCAGCTGATGGTTCGCATGTCGAGGTGGTTTGTGGGCTCGTCGAGCATGAGCACGTCGAAATCGCCGATGAGCAGGCGCGTGAGGTCGACGCGGCGGCGCTGGCCGCCGGAGAGCTCACCCACGGTGCCTTCCCACGGGACGTCGGCGATGAGGCCGGCGAGCACCTCGCGCACGCGGGGCGAAGACGCCCATTCGTATTCGGGTGCGTCGCCCACCACGGCGCTGTGCACGGACGCGGCGCTATCGAGGGCGTCGCGCTGTCCGAGCAGTCCCACGCGCAGGTCGCGACGGTGCGTGACGCGTCCGGAATCCGGCTCGAGCGTGCCGGCCAAGAGGTTCAGCAGCGTCGACTTGCCGTCGCCGTTGCGCCCGACGATGCCGATGCGGTCGCCCTCGTTCACCCCGAGCGTCACGTGGCTGAACACGCGCTTGGTGGGGAAGTCGAGCGAGATGTCGTCGCAGCCGAGGAGGATCGCCATGGTACGGCCGGCTTACTGCTTCTTGAGGTTGGGGATGATACGCTTCACGATCCACACGATCGCGATGACGACGATGGCGGCGATGATGACGTACTTCACGACGTCGGAGACCCATTCGGCCTGCTCGCTCACCGTTTCCCAGGCGCTGCCCGCCGCGGCGCCGAGCGAGCACAGGATCGTGTTCCACACTGCGGAGCCCACGAGCGTGAAGAGCGTGAACTTCACGGGGTTCATGCGCGCGGTGCCGGCGGGGATGGAGATGAGGCTGCGCACCACGGGGATGCAGCGGCAGATGAGCACAGTGATCTGGCCTTTGCGGTCGAACCAGTCGACGGCGCTCGAGATATCCGTGCCCTTGAAGCCCAAGAGGCGCATGGGACGCGTGTCGAAGAAGCGCATGAGGCGCTCGCGCGAGAGCACGTAGCCGATGCCGTACAGGATGTAGGCGCCGAGGACCGAGCCCGCGGTGGCGGAGATGATGACGAGCGGCAGCACCATGTCCGTCGAGGTGGTGAAGAAACCGGAGAGCGGCAGGATGACCTCGCTGGGGATGGGCGGGAAGACGTTCTCGATGAAGATGAGCGCGCCCACGGCGAAGTAGCCGAACTGGTCGATGAAGTCGAAGAAGAGCTCTTCCATGGATATCCCTTCATGAATGCGGCCCCTTGCGGGGCCGACCTTGCTGGGAAAAGTGTAGCGTACGGGTGCTGTGTGATGCAGGAAAGCCGTGCCGGACACCAAATTACCACCGCACAATCGCATGGGTGCCGCCCTGGGGGCTTAACACTTTGGGGACGGGGTCAAAAGTGTTGTATTCAACACTTTTTACCCCGTCCCCAAAGTGTTAAGCCCCCAGGGCG
>CASFXG010000061.1 GCA_949298635.1 uncultured Coriobacteriaceae bacterium
CGCGTCGCGCGCTCGCCCCGGTTCTCGCGCTTCGTGGCCGCATCGTCCACCGCCTTCTTCGCGCGACGCGGTGCCGCAGCAAACTGCGGCGTCTTACCGTGCGACGCCTCACGAGCCTGGGACGTCTCTCCCCGTGCGGCCACCGGTGCCCGACGCTTCCGCTTGGATGTGGATTTGCCCCGATGCGCCTTCTTCTTGACCGTCTTGCCCGGGACGCGATCCGGATCGATCGCCGGCGGCTGCGCGCCGAGGTCGAGCGTGCCGTAATCGTAGAGATCGGCCGTCTTGCCCATGAGCGCCTCGATGTCGAAGAACTCGGTCACATCGAGCTCGGTCACGAACGTGAGCGCCCAGCCCTCTTCGCCGGCGCGTCCGGTGCGGCCGATGCGATGGATGTAGTCCGTGGGCTCGCTCGGCACGTCGAAGTTCACCACGTAGCGCACGTCCGAGATGTCGATGCCGCGCGCAAGGACGTCGGTCGCCACGAGCACGTCCACCTTGCCGGCACGGAAATCCGCAAGCGCCCGCTCACGCTGCGCCTGGCTGCGGTTGCCATGGATCGGCGCCGCCTTGATGCCCGCGCGCGCAAGCCGGCGGCAGCACGCGTCCGCCCGGTGCTTCGTGCGGGTGAACACGATCACATGCTGGGCACCCTCGCGCTTGAGCACCTGGATGAGCATGCCGTTCTTCACCTCGGAGGACACGGGCACCACGTACTGGTCGACCGTGTCGGCCGTGCTCGCAGGCGGCGCGATCTCCACGCGCGCCGGATCGCGCACGAGGTCGGTGATGGCGCCCACGGCCTTCTCGTCGAGCGTCGCGGAGAAGAGGAGCGTCTGGCGGTCGGCAGGGGTCTGCGCCACGATCTTTCGGACGTCGGGCAAAAAGCCCATGTCGAGCATGCGATCCGCCTCGTCGAGCACGAGCACGCCCACCTCGCTGAGCTTCGCCGTCCCCTCGCCGATGAGGTCCACCAAGCGCCCCGGCGTCGCCACGAGGATGTCACACCCAGCCTTGAGGGCGCTGCGCTGCGGGTTGTAGCCCACGCCGCCCACGACGGTCACGGCGATGTGCCGGGTACGCGCCGCGACGTGCTTGCACACATCCTCAATCTGCTGGGCGAGCTCGCGCGTGGGCGTCACGATGAGCATGGCCGGTCCACGCCCGCGCGCACGACGGCGCTCGCGCGCGCTACCGAGCGGAACTACGTGTGCAAGCGTGCTCATGACCGGCAGCAGAAATGCTGCGGTCTTGCCCGTACCCGTCTGTGCAGCGGCGAGCACGTCGCGGCCTGCGAGCACCTCGGGAATCGTCGCCGCCTGCACCGGCGTGGGCGTCTCGTAACCCATGTCGCGCACCGCGGCGAGCACCTCATCGGAAAGGCCCAGATCCTCAAAACGCACGGTTACCGCGCCGTCCATGGTCTCGACGGCGCCATCGGTCTTCTCGATTGTCTGCATTCTCTATATCCTTGTCTTCGCGCTACGAAACCAGAGCGCGTCGTGAGAGCTATACGAACGGCGTGTCGCAGAACATGTTCGAACAGGATGCCGAACCATCTGCGATGGAGCAGGTACGCCGCAGGAAAGTATAGGCGGAAGGACGAGACGCGCAAACCCCGCTCACCGCTCCCGCAAAATCAACAGAGCGACACGAACGTGCAAATCCGGAAAGCCACGCGCTACGCCACGTCGATGGACGCTGCTAGAATGAAGCAAGCATGTTCAACGCCCTCAAGGAGCCTCATGAGCGACGGAATGATGATCGTTATCATATTTACAGCGATCGCGTTGATGGGCGGCGGGCTTGCGGCAGCCATCATTCTCGGCATGAAGTGGAGCCGCGCGCGCAAGGAACGCGCCTACACCGGCGAGACCACGGGCGTCGTAGAGCGCATCCGTCGCGGCGGCGCCGATCACGCCAGCTATGCCTATGTGCGCTACTGCGTCGACGGCGTTGAGTACACGCTCCGCGAATCGCTCATGTTGAAGAGCAGCCTCATTAAGCTCGGCCCTATCCCTATTGGCCAGCGCAAGACGTACGTGCTTGACTGCGGCGTGGGCTCGACGGTGCGCGTGAGCTACCTACCGAGCGACCCGTCGCGCGCCATCCTCACCGATAACCGCGGCATCATGAATGTCTAGCGCAGCCCCCATGCGCCTCTAACAGGAAGCGACCGCAGCGCACCTTTGCGCTGCGGCCGCAACATGACTCAAGCAGATCCGTCGTCCAAAATAGGTTGAAAGGAACACGTCCCCAATCAACCCATTAGCCGCCGAGGTAGGCTTTGCGGACGTCGTCGTTATGGAGCAGCTCCTCGCCGGTGCCGGAAAGCGTGACCTTGCCGGTCTCGAGCACGTAGGCACGCGTGGCGATGGACAGCGCCATCTGCGCGTTCTGCTCCACGAGCAGAATCGTGGTGCCCGCCTCGTGCAGCGCCTGGATGATTTCGAAGATCTGCTCCACCAAAATAGGCGCCAAGCCCATAGAGGGCTCGTCAAGCATGAGGAGCTTCGGGTTCGCCATAAGGCCGCGCCCCATGGCGAGCATCTGCTGCTCGCCGCCGGAAAGCGTGCCGGCAACCTGGCGACGGCGCTCTGCCAGGCGCGGGAAACGTTCGTAGACGCGCTCGAGGTTCTCGGCGATCGACTCGCGCGGCTGCGTGTAGGCGCCCATGTCGAGGTTCTCCTCGACCGTCATCTCCTGGAAGATGCGGCGGCCTTCCGGCACGTGCACAAGGCCGTTGCGCACGATCTTCTCGGCCGGCATGTGCATGATGTCCTCGCCCATGAACTTGATGGAGCCCGTGCGCGAGCGCAGCAAGCCGGAAAGGGTCTTCAAGGTCGTGGACTTGCCGGCGCCATTCGCGCCGATAAGCGCCACGATCTCGCCGTCGTTCACCTCGAAGGAGATGTTCTTGATGGCGTGGATCGCCCCGTACCACACGTTGATGTTGTAGACGCTGAGCATTTACGCCTCCACCTCCTTCTTCGCCTGCGTACCGAGGTACGCCTCGATGACCGCCTCGTTCTGCTGAATCTCCTCGGGCGTGCCCTTGGCGATGATCTTGCCGAAGTTCAGCACGCAGATGCCCTCGCAGATGTTCATGACGAGGTTCATATCGTGCTCGATGAGCATGATCGCGATCTGGAACTGGTCGCGAATCTTCACGATGTTCTCCATGAGCTCGGCCGTCTCGGACGGGTTCATGCCCGCCGCGGGCTCGTCGAGCAGCAGCAGCTTCGGGTTCGTGGCGAGCGCACGCACGATCTCCAGGCGACGCTGGGCGCCGTAGGGCAGCGAGCCCGCCTCGTGCTCCGCGAGGCCCGCCATGTCGAAGATGTCGAGCAGCTCGAGCGCCCGCTCGTGGTAGTACCGCTCGCTCTTCCAATGATGCGGGAGGCGCAGGATGCTCGTCGCCATGCCGCAATGGCGCTGGTTATGCAGGCCGACTGCCACATTCTCCTCAACGGTCATCGAGTTAAACAGACGGATGTTCTGGAACGTGCGCGCCACGCCCAGACGGTTCACGCGCGCCGGATCCATGCCGGCGGTGTCCTGGCCGTCGACCATGATGGTGCCACGCGTGGGCGCGTACACCTTCGTGAGCAGGTTGAAGACCGTGGTCTTGCCCGCGCCGTTGGGGCCGATGAGGCCGCAGATCTCCGTGCGGCCTACGGTGATGTTGAAGTCGTCGACCGCCTTGAGGCCGCCGAAGTCGATGCCCAGGTGCAGGCACTCGAGCGCGGGTGCCTTGCCCAGGTCGCGCTCGGGCATGATCGAGACGCTTGGCACGGGCACCATCTTGGTGGTCTCGCGACGGCGCTCAGCGAAATCGGTGAACTTACTCATCGGCCTCACCGCCCTCCGTGGCTACCGCAGGCTTGGCGGCACCACGGCTGAAGCGCCGACGAAGCGCCTCGGTTGCGCGCTGGTAAATGGAAAGGTGCGGCACGACCATCACGAGGATGAGCACGATCGCGTAGAGCAGCATGCGGTACTGGTTGATGGGGCGCAGCACCTCGGGCAGCACCGTGAGGAAGGCGGCCGAGACGATGGATCCGGAGATGTTACCCATACCACCGAGCACGACGTACACGAGGATGAGGATCGACTGGTTGAAGTCGAACTGCGACGGCACGACCGTCGAGTAGTTCATGGCGTAGAGCACGCCGGCAACGCCCGCGAGGGCAGAGGCCACGGTGAAAGCGATGAGGCGGTACTTCGTCACGTTCACGCCCACGCTCTCCGCGGCGATGCGGTTGTCGCGCACCGCCATGATGGCGCGGCCGTCGCGGCTGTGCATGAGGTTCAAGACCACCGCCACGGTGATGAGCACCACCACGATGCCGAGCGCGAACGTCGAGACCTTGCTGATGCCCACGGCGCCCTTCGCGCCGTTGATGAGGATGACGCCCTGGCTCATGCCGAGAGCGGAGGAATCGGAAAGCATCGCGAAGTGCAGGCCCGCGCCGTCGACGCCAATGTAGACGTTGTTGAGCAGGTTCTTGATGATCTCGCCGAACGCGAGCGTCACAATGGCCAGATAGTCGCCGCGCAGGCGCATGACCGGGATACCCACCAAGAAGCCGACAATGCCGGCGAGGATGGCACCCGCCACCGCCGAAACGGCGAAGAGCACGAGGTCGGATTCGACACCGAGGTACGAAAGCCAACCCGCCACGACGACGCCCGTGAAGGCGCCCACGCTCATGAAGCCGGCGTGGCCGAGCGACAGCTCGCCCGAGACGCCGACGACGAGGTTGAGCGACACGGCAAGCGACACGTACGCGCAGATGGGCACGAGCTGGCCGGAAAGCGAGTTCGAGATGAGCCCGACAGCGTCCAGGATGGTCACGGCGACGAAAGCCACGATGACGATTGCATAGGTGATGATGGTCTTCCGCGTCTGCGGTTTAAGCTGCATGATACCCATGGCTCTCACCTACACCTTCTCGTTCACGGGCTTGCCAAGCAAGCCGGCCGGGCGGATGAGGAGCATGATGATGAGCACCGCGAACACCACCGCGTCGGCAAGCTGCGTGGAGATGTAGGCGCGCGCGAGGATCTCGATGATGCCCAGAAGGATGCCGCCGAGCGCTGCACCCGGGATGGAACCGATGCCGCCGAGCACCGCCGCCGTGAAGGCTTTGATGCCGGGCATAGAGCCCGTGGTGGGCATGAGCGTGGGATACGCCGTGCACATGAGCACACCCGCGATGGCCGCGAGGCCGGAGCCGATGGCGAACACCATGGAGATCGTCGAGTTCACGTTGATGCCCATGAGCTGTGCCGCGTCGCGATCCTCGGAGCAGGCGCGCATGGCCTTGCCCATCTTCGTCTTGCTCGTGAAGAGCGTGAGGGCGACCATGATGGCGACGCACGCCAAGATGGTGATGACCGCCGTCGCGCTGATGGTGAGGCGACCGTCGAAGAGCTGGAGCGCCGGCAGGCTCAGGATGCCCGAAAAGCTCTTGGGGTCGGAACCCATAATGAGCAGCGCCGCGTTCTGAAGGAAGTAGCTCACGCCGATGGCCGTGATGAGGACGTTGAGCGACGGAGCGTTGCGCAACGGCTTATAGGCGAGGCGCTCTACCACGATGCCGAGCACCGTGCACCCCACTACTGAGAGCGCGATGCCTGCGAGCACGGGCAGCCCCAGGTAGCTCACGCTGCAGAAGCAGATGTACGCGCCGACCATGATGACGTCGCCGTGCGCGAAGTTGAGCATCTTGGCGATACCGTACACCATGGTGTAGCCGAGCGCGATGATGGCGTACACGCTGCCCAAGCTCATGCCGTTGATGACGTTCGCGAGGAATTCCATGCCCCCTCCTTTCACATATGAAGCGGAGGCCGCCTTGTGGCAGGTGGCCTCCGCGCATGTATATGTCGGTGGCGCCATGTAAAAACACCCCAGGGGTTATTTTACATGCGTGGCCACGCTAGGTGAAAAGCTCGTCGAAGCGCGCATGTAAAATAACCCCTGGGGTGTTTTTACATGGCGCAGACGAAGACCCGCGAACCCTTACGCGTCGAGCGGCATGTACACGCCATTCTGGATGACCATGCCCATAGGCATCTTCGAGATCTCACCGGTATCGGACCAGGTCGCAGCCTCTCCAGCCGTGGTGAGGCCGGTGTAGGAGAAGTCGTCGGCCACGATGGCTTCCTTGAGGGCGTCGCTGATGGACTGCGCGTCCATGTCGGGCGTCACGCCAGCGGCCTCAATGGCCTGCTTGAGCACGTAGATGCAGTCGTAGGCATCGGCGGCAAACTGGTTCGGGGTCTCGCCCTTGCCGTAGTCGTCGCCCTTGTACTTCTCGACGAAGGCCTTCGTGGCCTCGTCCTCGGCGGTCGCGACGAACGGGGTGAGGAGCATGCAGCCCTCGGCAAGGGAGGTGTCGAAGCCCTCGACCGTGAGCAGGCCGTCCATGCCGTCGACGCCGAACCACTTGGGCGCGTAGCCCATCTGGTTGGCCTGCGTGAGGATGAGCGAGATCGGCGTGTAGTAGATGGGCAGGAACACCAGGTCCGCGCCGGCGTTCTTGGCGTCGTTCAGCTGCACGGAGAAGTCGGTCTGAGAATCCTCGGTGAACGTGGACTCAGAGACGATCTCGAGACCGAGCTCCTCGGCCTCGGCCACAAACGTGTCGTGGATGCCCATGGAGTAGGTGTCGTCGTTCTTGTAGATGATGGCGATCTTGGTGCCGAGCCCCTGCTCGGAGATGTACTGCGCGGACGCCATGCCCTGGTTGGGGTCGGAGAAGCACATCTGGAAGACGTTGTCCTTGCGCGGCGTGGAGATGTTGCCGTCCGCGTCGGGCTGGCCGCCAATGCAGTCCGTCGAGGAACCGGACGGCGTGAGCGTGAAGATGTTGTCCTCATTGGACTCGGCAGTCACGGCGACGCACGGCGTGGAGGTCACGGTGCCCACGAGAACCTGCATACCCCAGTCCACGAGGGTGTTGTAGGCGTTCACGGACTTCTCGGCATCGTTCTCGTCGTCCTGGAAGTTCATCTCGAACTGAACGTCGCCGCCCGCCTCAGCGATCTCGTCGATGGCGATCTGCGCACCGTTCTTGACCGCGTTGCCATAGATGGCCGCGCCGCCCGTGAGGGGTCCGATGCCACCGATCTTGAACGCGCCGCCGGCGGACGCGGCAGAACCGGTGCCGCCCGTCTCGCCCTCACCGGAGCAGCCGGCGAGCACGCCCGCGAGGCCAAGACCCGCGGTGCCCGCGACGAACGTACGACGATTAACGGAAAGGTTTTGCATAGCAATGCGACTCGACATGCAAACGCTCCCTTCATTCGGCAGCGGCGACGTACCGCTGCAGCCCCCATAACGTCCGATGCCCCGCGTGCGGCCACCCGGGAAGGACGCAAATTCCCATACCGTTCAACAGGTAGTTCGTGCTAGATTACTCCCTTTTCGCAAGAAACGTAAGGGCTCTGAAGGCAGTCGAGTCACCCAAGAGGCACGAAGAGCACACGAAGCCGCATTTGCATAAACGCTACCTGCGGGTTCTTCGGCCTCCACACCTGTGCGGAGCATGTTACATCTCTGTTTCGCCCTCCCTGCGCCAAACACACCGGAATTGCAGGCAGATATGGTCGTAGATGCCCGCACGCAACCAACATGATGAAAACCCGCCCGGCTGGGTTTCTTCATTCGAAGGACGAGGAGCTGTATATGCCCGAAACTACGCGCACCGTGAACGTGGGACTCATCGGACTCGGAACCGTGGGCGGCGGTACCGCGCTCACCATCGCGCACAATCGCGACGAGTACCTGCGCGCCTTCGGCGTCGATCTGCGCATCGCGAAGGCATGCGCGCTCGAGCCGGAGCGGGCGGCGGAGCTCGGCATCGCGCCGGAGGCGTTCACGACCGACTGGCACGATGTGGTGGCAGACCCCGCGGTGGACATCGTGGTCGAGCTCATCGGCGGCGAGCGTCCTGCGACGGAGATCTTCGAGGCTGCATTCGAAGCCGGCAAGCACGTTGTGACCGCAAACAAAGCGCTGCTCGGCCGGAACATGGAGCGGCTGTGCGGCCTTGCGCGCGAAGCAGGCGTCCAGCTGCGCTGCGAGGCGTCTGCAGGCGGCGGCATTCCCATCGTGGCCGCGCTCGAGCGCTCGCTCGTGGGCAACCGCATGCTCACCATCGCTGGCATCCTGAATGGTACGACGAACTACATCCTCACGCGCATGACTGCCGAAGGGTCGGATTTCGCCGACGTGCTCGCCGACGCGCAGCGCCTGGGATACGCCGAGGCAGATCCTTCCGCCGACGTCGACGGCTTCGACGCTGCGAGCAAGGTCGCAATCCTCTCGTCCATCGCTTTCCACACGCGCGTGACCACGGATGACGTGTACATGCAGGGCATCCGCGACATCTCGCCCGTCGATATCGACGAAGCGCGCAAGATGGGCTGCGTCATCAAGTTGCTCGGCATTGCGCGCATGACGGACGCGGGAATCGACGCGCGCGTGCACCCCACCATGATTCCCGAGCGTCACATGCTCGCCAGCGTGAACGGCGCCATGAACGCGGTCTTCGCCGTGGGCGACTCCGTGGGCGAAACGATGTTCTACGGCGCGGGCGCAGGCTCCTTCCCCACCGCGAGCGCCGTGGTGGGCGATATCCTCGAGCTCGCGCGCGCCCTCTCGCGCGGCGAGGCGCCCGAGGCGGAAGCCGAGCCTTATGAGCGCCGCTTCGAGATCCGTCCGATCGAAGACCTTCGCTGCCGCTACTACCTGCGCCTTACGACCGCGCACACCAACGACGCCCTCCCCGCCGTCGCCGACACCCTTGAGGCGTTCAAGATCGGCGTCGCCGAGGCGCGACAGGTTGTCCAGGACGACGGCCGTTGCATCGTCGTGCTCACCGAAGAGGCGCGCGAGGGCGACATCCAAGCCGCCTGCGCCGAGCTCGCGAAGCTGCCGGCGATCGAGCGCGTGGCGAGCCTCATCCGCATCGAGGACACCGCCGCCTGGGCGGAGGGAGCCGAGGCGAACTAGCTGTTCAGTGCCAAGACGTTGTTTACGCCCCCTGCGGCAAAGCGTGACAAAGGTACCTGCCCCCGTTGTCACCGTGACACCCATGTGACAAGGGGGGCAGGTACCTTTGCCACACGCGGGTCGATATACGGCTTTGGCAGATTCTTCTATGGTTTTATTCAACAGCATCTCGCAAACGGCCGCGAAGGCGCGATGATGGAACGGTAACGGAAGGCTCGGTATCCGGTAGTTCCTGCCGGGAGGGAGCGCGTCATGCTCATCAAGGGTGATACCCCGGCAGAATCATCGTTTCCACCCGTAGAGGTGAAGCACAGCCCGGTCGTCGAGATGGTCGCGAGCCTATGCGTCCTCGCAGACCCCTCGGCGCACCCCACGTGGCGAGCGTGGGCGGACGCCCTGCTCGCCTCCGCGCACACTCGCACGATGGAGGACTTCGCCCTGCTCTCCGACATCACCAAGCACTGGTCCCTCGCCCTGGACCTCGTGTGCTACGTGGAGCAGCGCAACATCGACAGCGTGGAGCGCTTCAT
>CASFXG010000062.1 GCA_949298635.1 uncultured Coriobacteriaceae bacterium
TAAAACCTTGCTTCTTGTCCTCCTCCGCCCGGCGGATGAGTTCCGCCCGAAGAGCCGTGTCGTACCGGACCTCCAGACGGACCTGTGGGGCGCCGAAGGCGGCCATGTCCCCCGCCGCCCCCCGGCGCCCGCACCCCATACCGAGTGAGTAGACGTTCGAGCGTATTGTTCTGCCCGAGCCTCGCGTCCGCGCCGTCCAAGCGCTGCCATTGGGCGCTCGTCCCGGCTGGAGCCCCGGCAGTATCGTCCCGGCGCGGTCTAAGGGATGTGGTTCGTGCATGGGCGCTACGTACAGGGTGTGGGCGGAGGCGGGTATATCGTCCCGCGCGCAGTTCGCGCAGCGCTGTCTGAGCACGGGATGATATATCCGCCTCCGCCCCCATCCTGCCCACGCAGGACCGAACAAGCTGTGGTGCTTCGGCGCAGGCGTGCGCGAGGAAAAACATGTCCGGCCGGTGCGGTAGAATCTGGTTCCGGAATCGGATGGCCGACGCACCCGAACCATACCAGGCGCGCCGTTTCCGCATCTAGCATGTACGTCGTCTTAGCATATCAAGTGAGGAGATGCACCTATGGCCTTCGTTCACCTGCACAACCACTCAGAGTACTCCATGCTCGATGGAGCCACGCGCGTCGACGATATGGTCAAGCGCGCGGTCGAGCTCGGCATGCCCGCCGTTGCGCTCACGGATCACGGATTCATGTACGGTATCCCGGAGCTCGGTCTCGCCTGCGATGCCTACAACCTCAAATCGCCCGAGCGCAAGGTTTGGAAGAGCGATAAGGCGGCGCTCGAAGCAGGCGCCGATCCCGCTTCGCTTGACGCACCCGATCCCGAGGAGGATCCCCGCGGTGCCGCGCAGCATGCGCGCGACCTCGAGGCGTGGGAGGCCACGGGCTCGCTCGACGCGGTGAAGCCCTATGTGATCAAGCCCATCTTCGGCTGCGAGGTCTACTTCACGCCGGACGATACGCTCGCTCGCGACCGCAAGCCCGACCTCTACCACATGATCCTCATTGCCACGAACGAGACCGGCTACGTGAACCTCATGCAGACGGTCTCCGAGGCGGCGGTCGAAGGCTTCTACTATCGTCCGCGCGTGACCCTCGATAACCTCCGGCGCCATAGCGAGGGGCTCATCGCCACCTCGGCCTGCCTTTCGGGCATCGTTATGAAGAACCTCGACCGCGGCAACCCTGCAGAGGCGCTTCGCTGGGCGGAGACCTTCCGCGACCTGTTCGAGCCCGGGAACTTCTACATCGAGATCCAGGATCACGGCATCACGACCGAAAGCGGCAACACCGAGGAGCAGATCAACCGCCAGCTCATCGAGATTGCCCGCCAAGCGGGCGTCAAGGTCATCGCGACGAACGACTTCCACTACCTCACGCGCGAGGATGCCCCGGTGCAGGACATCATGATGTGCATCGGCATGAACTCCAAGGTGGACGACCCCAACCGCATGCGCATGACCGGTACCGAGTTCTACATGAAGTCCGAGGAAGAGATGCGCGCGCTCTTCCCGTACTGCCCTGAGGCGTGCGACAACACGCTCGAGATCGCCGATAAGTGCGACATGGAACTCGAATGGGGCAAGATCATCCTGCCTCGCTACCCGCTGCTCGATCCCGGCGAGACGCATGAGAGCCAGTTCCGCCGCGAATGCGAGGAAGGCCTCGCCAAGCGCTACGGCGAGGATTGGGAGACGAAGGTCATAAACGGCATTTCCGTCAAGGAGCGCTTCGAGTTCGAATACAAGGTCATCTGCGACAAGGGCTTCGCCGCCTACTTCCTCATCGTCGCCGAATACGTGCGCTGGGCGAAGCAGAATGGCATCGGCGTGGGGCCTGGCCGTGGCTCCGCCGCGGGCGCCATCGTCGCATACGCCATGGACATCACGACCTTCGACCCGCTCGAGAACGGCCTCATGTTCGAGCGATTCCTCTCGCCCGAGCGTACCGAGATGCCCGATATCGATATGGACTTCGACGATGAGCGGCGGCTCGAGGTAATCGAGCACGTCCGCCAGCTCTATGGTCCCGAAAAGGTCACGCACGTCATCACCTACTCGACTATCAAGGCCAAGCAGGCGATCAACGATGCCGCGCGCGTGCTCGACTACCCCGTCTATGTGGGACAGCGTCTGTCGAAGATGATCTCGAGCGATCCGTTCGTGAAGCTCAAGCAGGTGCTTACGCGCGTGGAAGGCAAAGAGGAGAACTATAACCCCGATTTCGCCGAGGCGTACGCCAAGGATGCCGACGCGCGCCGCATCATCGACGCGGCGCTCGCCATCGAGGGTCTCACGCGTGGCGAGGGTGTGCATGCCTGTGCCGTGCTCATCTGCCGCGACCCGGTGAACGAGCACGTGCCCACCAAGCTCGATACCAAGGGCGGCGTGGAAATCACCCAGTACGAAGGCCATACGGTCGCCGACATGGGCCTGCTCAAGATGGACTTCCTGGGCTTGCGCACGCTTACGGTCATCTCGAAGGCGCGCGCGAACATCAAAGCGAACCACGGCGTTGACATCGATGTGGACAAGATTCCCTTCGACGACCCCGCGATTTTCAAGCTCATGCAGGGCGGCCACACCGCCGGTGTCTTCCAGATCGAATCGGCCGGCATGACCGCTACGATCAAGAACATGAAGCCCACGGAATACAAGCACGTCGTCGCTCTGATCGCGCTCTATCGTCCCGGTCCTCTGGGCGCCGGCATGGTCACGAGCTACATCAACCGCATGAACGGCAAGGAGCCCGCCGTCTCCTACGATCCGCGCCTCGACGATATCCTCGGCGAGACCTATGGCACCATGGTCTACCAGGAGCAGGTTATGAACATCTCCGTCGAGATGTGCGGCTTCTCCAAGGGCGAGTCCGACAGTCGTATCCGCAAGCCC
This sequence comes from uncultured Coriobacteriaceae bacterium, assembly GCA_949298635.1. GTDB lineage: Bacteria > Actinomycetota > Coriobacteriia > Coriobacteriales > Coriobacteriaceae > Enorma. The sequence continues at coordinate 2,904 of CASFXG010000062.1, forward strand.
GTGGCAAAAAAGAAGATCAAGATGCTCACCGAGCAGGTCTTTCCATGGGAGGACGGCCGTGAGGAAACCATCTACGACCATTGGATGAACGGCGCGGAACGCAACGGCTACGAGCGCAAGACCGCGCAGCGCATCTGGGACGACGTTCTCGAGTTCGCGTCCTACGCGTTCAACAAATCGCACTCGGCGGGCTACGCGATCCTCGTCATGCAGACGGCCTGGCTCAAGGCGCACTATCCGCATGAGTACATGGCGGCCGTGCTTACGAGCTATACCGGCAAGACCGAGAAGATTACGCACTACGTATCCGCTTGTCGCCACGACGGCATCCCGGTGCTCCCGCCCGATGTGAACGAGTCCGGCCGTGAGTTCACGGCGACGGCAGAGGGCGTGCGCTTCGGCCTCGCCGGCATCCGCGGCGTGGGCGAAGGCGTGGCCGATGCCATCATCGCCGAGCGTCGGCGCGGGGGAGCGTTCAAGAACCTGCACGATTTCGTCGACCGCGTCGATTCGAGCCAGGCGAACCGCCGTGTCATCGAGGCGCTCATCAAGGCGGGCGCGTTCGACTCGACCGGGTATCCGCGTCGCCAGCTCATGGGTTTCGTCGACAAGGAGAATCCCGAGAACATCATCGACGCCGCGGCGAAGCGGCAGAAGGAGCGTTCCACGGGACAGGTTTCGTTCTTCGATATCCTGGGCGATGTCGCGGGCTCCGGCTTCGAGGTCACGGTGCCCGAGCCGGACGGCCAGGAATGGGATCGCCACATGAAGCTCCAGGCGGAGCGCGAGGTGCTCGGCATCTATGTCTCCGACCACCCGCTGCGCCCGTACGAGTACGCGCTCAGCAAGGCGCGCGAATACTCCCTGGCACAGATTGATACAGGCGTGGAACAGGAGATCGCCAACGGCGAGACGGTGAACGTCGAGATTCCCGAGGGCAAGCAGTTCTGGTTCGCGGGCATGGTCTCGGCTGTGTCCAAGCGCGTGACGAAGAACGGCGACCCCATGGCGATCGTGACGCTCGAGGACATGGAAGGCGAGGCGACGATCGTCGTATTCCCCAAGACGTACAAGGAGTGCGAACAGTATCTGCGCGGCGAGACCGATCCCGAGACCGGCGCGGTGCTTTCCGATGCGTTCATCCGCGTACACGGCAAGATTGAACGGAGCGACCGCGGCGACCAGATCATCGCGCAGGAGGTGCTTCCGCTCGAGCTGAACGAGGAGACGAATCGCCCGAAGATCTTCGAGATTATGATTCCCAGCTCCCGCTTCAGCCAGGGGAGCATGGCGCGCCTGGCCGCCCTGCTTTCGAGCAATCCCGGCGGCGACCGCGTCGAGCTCTTCGTGGAGCAGGCAGACGGTCAGACCATGCGTGCCGAGATCCCCACGCGCGTGAACGCCCGCTCGATCCCGCTCATTGCCGAGGCGAAAGCCCTCGTAGGCGAGCGCGGCCGCGTCACCGTGATCTGATTCCGTGTCCCAAAAAGGGACAGGTGCATTTTGGGACATCGAGAGGTTAGTTGGGGACAAGCTCGTCCCCAGCTAACCCATCGGGATTCGTTTTGGCGCGCGCTATGCGTTTAGTCCGACCGCATACTCCATGATGGTGCGCGCCGTGTCTCGGCTTACTTTGGTAGCGTCCCCTTTCGAGAGATAGGCATAGACATTGCCGAGGTTCAGCCCAAGGTCTTTGCAGAGACGGTAGATGCTCACGTTGTTGGCGTGCAAAGCATCGAGCGTCTTCTTTCTCATGAGCCCACTTATACGCCTGTCGGCTACAACGCGTTCACGGACAGCCCGATATGCGCGAAATACGTTTCCATATCGATGAGGAAGCGCTCGTTCAAGTGCTTCACAATCTGTGGGGCTCAGGCTGCTTGCAAGATTGGCGGCTTGTTGATATGGGCGCTCCATCCACGTGCCGCTCGCGAGCGAAAGTAGGTAGGGAAGTTTTCCCTCTACGAGCGCAAGCAGGAACAGTGGTTCCGCGACGCGAGGCGCTTCGCTCGCCGCAGCAGAGCAGAGCTTTTTTAAGCTGAGCGTATCAAGGCCGCTTAGTTCGCGGCAATAGTTTTTCAGAAAGCCTCGAAACGTAAGGTTCATTGCGGCCCATGCTCCTTTCTAAGCTTTTGATATGCAGCAATGAGTTCCCCATATAGTCGATCCGATGGGGAAGAAGCGCGTGCTTCTTCAGGATCGAAGATAAGGTGATGGAGTATATCCCAATCGACGCAATCGAGAAATTCCTTTGAGGTAAGGTCGCTTATATCATTTGGACGCCAAGCATAGAGCTTCATGACTGCAAGGTCTTCCAGAGAAGGTGTGTAGTACGTTATAGCGTTCGTGGCGAGAGGCAACTCGATGAGACGGTCTTCATAGTTGTATGGGATACAGTCGAGAAACGCCGACATCGCTCCGTTTACCTCTGGGTAATGGGATATGATTCCAGCAAGTCGCCGATCCATGGACAGAATATCGATGTCGTGAGTGACTGGTCGCGTTGTAATATCGTGCAGCATGAAGGCGCTGCCACCTGCTATGACGACGCCGAATTTGCGAGATGGCTGACCGAATGTGAGGGTTGCCTCCTCGTCGATAGAAAGAAGCGTATCTCTGATATCGCGAACATCATAGCGCTCCTTTCATATTATTAATTAAGAAGAATAATAATATAACATGAAAAGAAAACAATCGTGAATACGCGCACAGAATTCAATGCCGCTAAACTGATATAAAACGGCGGGAGGGAATTATGGGCGACTTACGCGTGAGCGAGCTAAACGGTATCGAGGTTCTGGATGAAGTCGGCTCCACGAACGAAGAGCTCATGAAGCGTGCGCGTGCGGGCGTCCCGCATGGAACCGCCTTGCGCGCTCGCAGGCAGGCTGCTGGCCGCGGGCGGCGCTCGCATGCGTGGTCGTCTCCGGAGGGCGGTCTTTACCTTTCTCTACTCGTGAAGCCGAGCCTCGTCGATCGCGTGCTCCCGGGTATCCCCGTCGTATGTGGTATCGGCGTAGCGGGCGCTCTTGAGACATTTGGCTGCGAGGGGATCAAGCTCAAATGGCCGAACGACGTCATTTGTGCTCGCGGAAAGCTCGGCGGCATCCTAGTGGAGCTTGGGAGGCAGTCTGGCGAGGTGCTCGTCGTCTGCGGCATCGGGATCAACGTCGAGGCCGTTTCTGCACAGCAGACGAGCCCCAATGCGCTTCCCGTCGCCGGCCTTGCCGATTGCCTGCCGGACGTCTCGACTTTGCCTTCACTTGATGAACTCGCAGCGCGGGTGCGTGCGTCGGTGCTTGAAGCGATGGATGCCTGGACGAATGCCATCGAGGCCGCTGGGGATGATGCTGCGCCGCTCATCGGTATCGTGGACACCTACAACGAGCTCTTGGCCTATAGGGGGGAGCGCGTGAACGTCAGCGCGATAGACGGCGAGGTGCTGGAGCATGGCGTGCTGCACGGTGTCGATGTATGGGGCCGTGCCCTCGTCGAGCTTCCGGGCGGCGAGGTCGCCTTTTACGATTCCTCCCAGGTCTCCCTGCGGCCGATGTAAAAATACCCCTAGGGTAATATTTACGTCGTTATATACGAAGCGGCTCCGAACGCGTTTGTTCGGAGCCGCTTTCTCGGACATCGAAATGTCCCAAAATGCACCTGTCCCTTTTTGGGACATTCGCAGCTTTGGGTATATGCTACCGTGGATGTAAAATAACCCCTGGGGTATTTTTACGTTATGCGACTGCTATTCCACCTCTTCGGCATCGCTCGCCAGGCGGATCTTGTAGGAAAGCTTAACTGCGAGCAGCGCTACCGAGAGGAACACGAGTGTCGCTGCGGCTGCTGCCATCGCCTCGAGGCTCACGAGCGCGCCGACGAAGATGGCGATCACGGCAAGTGCGGGCATGATCTGGATGAACGTCCGCGCAATTTCCCGCTCCATGTGGGCTTGGAGTTCGTCGTTCTCCTTCGCATAGAGGCGGCGGAGTGCCTGGTCGTCGGCCAATGCACGGCGCAGATTCACGATAGTCTTGATTGTGACCACGGCGGCAACGGCGCATAACCCCATTACCGCTCCCAACAGGAACGCCGATGTGGTCGTGGTGCCGCTTATGGCGGGCAGGTTGTCGGTTGCGATGAGCGCACTGCCCGTGACGAGTACGATGCAGATGGCTGCGGCCGAGATGGTTTCGCGGCGGAGACGGCTGCGGGCATCTTTGCGCAGGGTTTCGACGGTGGTCTTCATGAGCGGACTCCTTTTCGATAACGGTCGTTCTTCGGGATGCTTGGTTTGGTGGCGGGCTACCGGAGCGAGCGGCTACAGCCCCTCGTCAATCTCGGAGAAATCAAAGACTTCCTCGATGGTGAGTCCGAAATAACGGGCGATCTTATACGCGAGCGGAAGCGATGCGGTGTATTTGCCCACCTCGATGGAAGTGATGGTTTGGCGCGTCGTGCCTACGGCGTCGGCAAGTTCGGCTTGGCTGAGCTTCTGTGCTCGTCTGAGTTCACGGATACGACTCCTCATAAGCCTCCTTTCCCAATGGGTTTAGGCTATAGATGCAAAGCCTGCTTTGCAAGAAAAGCATAGTCTACTTTGCAAGAAAAGACAAGTGTGCTTTGCAAATAAAATCAATAGTGTCAGATGTAAAATTACACCAGGGGTTTTAACATCCCCTTCGGCCATGCAGCACGAAGCGGCTCCGAGCGAACATGCTCGGAGCCGCTTTCTCATGGCAGGAATGTAAAATTACCCCTGGGGTTATTTTACAAGAACCCGAAAACGCAGGAACCCCCGGCATCTTTTCCTGAGCGATTCCGCAGCCGCGCGGCGGCGAGGACAAGCGAAGGAAAAGATGCCGGGGGTTCCGGTTAGGTCGACGGCGTTCGCCTAGGCGACGTCGATGGTGACCTCGACCTCCTGGACGGGGACGTCGTAGAAGGGGTCCTCGCGGCGGCCGAGGAAGTCGAGCGCCTGGTCGGGGAAGAGCGCGTAGTCGAGCACGTCCTCCTCGCTCTTGGCGTACTTGGCCACGGCCTCGCGCGCGGCGGGCAGCTCCGGCTCGAGCAGGTCGGCCGGGCGGCAGGTGATGGGCTCGTCGTCGCCGATGATCTTCTCGCGGATCTCCTGGGAGATCTCCACGGGCGGGCGACCGTACTTGCCGTGCACGTAATCCTTGATTTCCTTCGGCACCACCTTGTAGCGCTCGCCGGAGAGCACGTTCATGAGCGCCTGCGATCCCACCATCTGGGAGAGCGGGGTCACGAGCGGCGGGTATCCTAGCTCGGCGCGGACGCGCGGCACCTCGGCGAGCACCTCGTTGTAGCGGTCGAGGGCTCCCAGGTCGGAGAGGTTCGAGATGAGGTTCGAGAGCATGCCGCCGGGCACCTTGTAGAGGAGCGCCTTGGGCTCGACCTCGAGCACCTTAGGATTCAGGCGACCCTCTTCGAGGAAGCGGTCGCGGACGCCGGCGAAGTGCTTGGCGATCGCGTCGAGCTTGTCCACGTCGAGGCCGGTCTCGTATCCAAGGCCGTCCAAGGTGATCGCCATGGATTCGGTGCAGGGCTGGCTCGTGCCCTCGGCGAGGGGAGAGAGACAGGTGTCGATGATGTCGGCGCCGGCTTCCACCGCCTTGAGGTAGGTCATCTGGCCGATGCCGGCCGTGCCGTGCGTATGGACCTGCAGTGGCAGGCTCGTCGCGTTCTTGATCTCGCTCACGAGCTCGTAGGCAACATCGGGGGTGAGCACGCCTGCCATGTCCTTGATGCAGATGCTGTCCGCGCCGGCAGCGGCCATCTCGCGGGCGAGCCCCACGAAGTACTCGACCGTGTGCACGTCGCTCGTGGTGTAGCAGATGGCCGCCTGCACCTCGCCGCCGGCCTCCTTGGCCGCGCGGATCGAGGTGGCGAGGTTCCTCGTGTCGTTCAGCGCGTCGAAGATGCGCAGCACGTCGATGCCGTTCCCGACGGACTTCTTCACGAACTCCTCGACGACGTCGTCGGCGTAGTTGCGGTAGCCCAGCAGGTTCTGGCCGCGCAGGAGCATCTGCAGCTTCGCGTCCTTCACGTGGCTGCGGATGGTGCGCAGGCGCTCCCACGGATCCTCGTTCAAGAAGCGCAGGCACGAGTCGAACGTCGCGCCGCCCCACACCTCGAGGGCGTAGAGCCCACAGGAGTCGAGGTCTTCAAGCACGGGCAGCATGTCCTCGATGGGCATGCGCGTGGCGATCTGGCTCTGCTGGCCGTCGCGCAGGATGGTTTCCATGAAGCGAACGGTACGTCCCATCTGGTTCTCCTTTCGCGTTCTCTGTTACGCCTTGGTGTCGTTCGGCGCGAAGATCTTCGACAGCGCGAGCGACACGAGGTAGATGACGATCATGACGACGAAGATGCCGCCCCAGCCGATGCCGAGGAGCTCGAGGGCGGTGATGAGGTTCTCAGACATTCCCTGTCCCCCTTTACATCAGAAGGCCGAGCACGAGGCCGCCGGCGACCACCGAGGCGATCTGCCCGGCCACGTTCGCGGCGCTGGCCTGCATGAGGATGAAGTTCTGCGG
>CASFXG010000063.1 GCA_949298635.1 uncultured Coriobacteriaceae bacterium
GGTGTAGATCGAGTTGATCATGAGGTCGAGGAGCTTCTTGCTTTCGGTTTTGAACTTGCGCATACGAGGGTCGTTCCTTTCGAATGGTGCCGTGTTCGCCCGGGGTCGCAACGCCACGGAAGCGAACCTGCTATATTCAGACTTAGATTTTATAACCCATTCGCGCGCAGATATTCAAACGCGTTGGATGCTCCTCCATATCTATCATGTGTTCACGCATGCGAATCTACCGTGCGCGAGGCACCGAACCGACACGGTGCCCCATTCAAAGCGGGAGCGCGCGAGCGCCCCCGTCGCACGGCGCTGAAAGCAAACTGGTATGGAACTGGTATTGCCTGTTCCGCCCAAAACTTCATCAAAGAACGCCCTAGTTTACCTGCGGGTTCATGCGATTGTGCACGATTGTGCATCATGGTGAGCCTATACAGCCTTTAGACAGCCGCGCGTGTGCCAGTTCTCGGCAAGCCTTTTGCAAGGTCACGCGTCAGTTTTTCAGTTTCTCCGCGAAATGAGCCTGAACTTGATGCACCGTATCAGTATGGACATCATGCTCTCACATACCACGGCTTTCGCCTTCCATCACGCCCCGCAACGGCCAGCGCGGAGCGCCCGTGTGCCGCGTAGAAAGGGTTGCGTACCGTGCGCATCCCCTTCGCGTGCCGAAGCTGCAGAAATCAAGGCGCTCCTCATGGAGTTCGGCGTTACAGGGGAAAACGAAGGGAAGATCGACATCGCGGTTCAATCCGACAAGGAACGCAGAAGGTACGTGCGCGACATCGTCTCTTACCATGTCGTCTCGTATGCGGTACCAAGCGCCTCTTATCTTGTTATTGGCGAATTGAGCTCCGGCTCACGCGTGCTTGTCCCCGATGTCGCACTTTGCTTTCTGCAGTACGCTTCAGTCGCGTCATTTTGCGAGCTCGTGGAATTTGGCTATGAGCTCTGTGGGACGTATGAGCTGTCGCTCGATACCAACGCGGAGTATCGCGAGCGCGCGGCGCTCTGCACCGTTGCCTCCCTAACACGCTTTATCGAATCTACCGCGAAGGTTCGCAATGCGAGCTTGGCACTGCGGGCGCTCCGGTATGTCCGGGATGGTTCCGCGTCACCGATGGAAACCGCGCTTGCCATGATGGTCGTCCTTCCTCGGAAGCTCGGTGGCCTCGGCATTCGGGATGTCGCGCTCAACGAACGCATCGCGCTCTCCGGTAAGGCGCGAAGGCTCGCGAAGCGCAGGAGCTTCGTACTCGACCTGTATATCGCCCGGGCTAGCATCGATGTCGAATATAACGGCACCCTCCACGATGATCCCGAGCAGCGCGAACGTGACCACGAGCGCTCCAATGCCCTTGGTACCATGGGTTACGTCGTATACACGGCAACGGTATCGACCTTCGCGGCACAGCTCGCCACCGCCCGATTTCTGCAAGGCATCGCACAACGTGCGCACGTGCGGAGCAACCTTCTCGACTCAGATTTTCAGAATAAGCAGAATGAACTGCGGCTCTTCGTGATTCGCAGTTGGCTGCACAAAGATGCTTAGCGCGGCAACGGGCAGAGGTGTAACCGCAACGGGACAGTACGGCGGGGCAGTCGCGATGGGACAGTGCGGCGCGGCCGCGCGACAGCGGGCAAAGGCACGGTGCGACGATGCGGCCGTGACGCGTCGTGCTTGCGCTACGCAACTACAAGGGCGCGACGACCGCGGATCACGACGCCACGGCCACGCGTCTTCCCGATGCATCTTCTCAAAGAGCGCCGAGGGGCGTTCCTGAGAGCACGTTATGCGAGTTCTGAGTCCAGGCCGGGCGCGAACGGCGAGTTCTGAGTCCAGGCCGGGAGCGAACGGCGAGTTCTGAGTCCTCCCGGCCTCCCATCGACCCCGCGCATTGCTGGCATGCGCAGGCGCCTTTCCAATCGACCGTGAGGACGCACGCCATCTACCAGCACGTTCTCTTCCAGATAGATTCCTCGTCGCCCTCGCGCGGGGCGGCGTGCGGCAACGCTGCGCCCTAGGACGAGGATTGAGAACGGAAGCGACAAGCTCGGAGGACTCAGAACTCGCCGTTCGCGCCCGGCCTGGACTCAGAACTCGCATAACGCGTTCGTGTACACGGCTTGGAGTGTCTCTCGGGCTTCGAAGATGCGTTTCTCAATACGCGCGAACGTATAAGGGAACGCAGAGAGCAACAACGAGAGCGGGTGCAGCCCTACAAGCATGGTATAGCGGGGCAGAACATGGCGCGATGTCAAGAACGGGTCGGTGACGCGGGCGGCGTGGCTCCGAGGACGGCTCGATGCCGAAGCCACGCGACACCAAGGACGACGCGGCTCAGCGAGCAACGTCCCCGAGGGCGACGCAGCTCCGCAAACACGCACTTACAGCAGCTTCGCCATCCACACGTGCGGCTGACCCTCGTCCTCATAATCGACGTCGCGAATCGCCTCGTACCCAAGTTGCTCGTACATGCCGCGAATGTACTCTTGAGCATGGAGCTTCATAAGCTGGGCGCCAGCTGCACGCGCAGCCTCTTCTGCCGCCCGAGCGAGCGCAAGGGCGAACCCCTGCCGACGCGCCGGGGCAACCACCGCCACGCGCCCCATAAGGTAGGTCTGGCTCGCATCGACCTGCTCATCGAGCGGACACGCAGGCGACTGTGGCACCTCCGGGCTCAGCGTGCGCTCCAGTTCCTCGGGAAACACGCGAGCGCAGCCCACGAGCTCGCCCTGAGCATATCCCGTCACATGGATGCAGCGGGGATCGTCATCGATCGCCTCGAACTCGTTCTCGTATCCTTGCTCTTCCATAAAGACGATGCGCCGCACCTCGAAGGCATCCGCTTTGCATCCCGCGAAATCGATACTCGTCTTAATCTCGAGCGACATGGCGGCTCCCCACGTACGAATCCCTGCATGAACGTGCGAGAACGGGAGAACCGCTCCCTACGGTAATTGTACCTCCTGCTTGGGGAACGTCACGGTGATGCACGTACCCAGCCCCAAATCGCTCGCAAGGTCGATGCTCGCACCGTGGAACACCGCGGCGTGCTTCACGATCGCAAGCCCCAGGCCCGTACCCCCGCGCGCCTTCGAGCGACTCTTGTCCACCCGGTAGAACCGTTCGAACACCTTGGGCTGCTCATCGGGCGCGATGCCGATGCCCGTATCTATGACCTGCAGGTAGGGGCGATCCTCTTCGTCCGTGCCGCAGGCGAGCGTCACCGTGCCGCCGGGCTGGTTGTAGCGGATTGCGTTGCTCGCCAGGTTGTAGGCGAGCTCGTCGAGCAGCCGCGGCACGCCCGTCACCACGGCGGGCTTCGTATCCATCACGAAGCTCACGTCGTTTCGGCGCGCAAGCTGTTCCAAGCGCTGCCGGATGGATTCGAGCATGCGCGGGAAATCGACCGGCTCGGTCGAACCCAGCACCGCGGCAGAGGTCTCGGAATCGGAGCGCTCCGCCTCGTCGAGATTGGAGAGGGTGAGAATATCGTTGACGAGCGCAGTGAGCCGTCCCGCTTCCTTATGGATACGATGGCCGAAGTCCTGCAGGTCCTCCTCGTTGGCAACCATGCCGCTCGCGATGAGCTCGGCGTATCCGGAAATCGTGGTGAGCGGGGTCTTCAGCTCATGCGTGATGTTCGCGGTGAACTCGCGGCGCATGCGGTCGTTGTCGGCGAGCACGCGCATCTGCTGCTTGAGCTCCTGGCGCTGGCTCTCAATGCGATCGAGCATCGGCGTCATCTCCGAATACATCTTCTCGGCGTTGTGCTTGGGGTGGTCGAGGTCGACCTCGAGCAGCGGCGCGATGATCCCGTGCGCGGCGCGACGCGCGACGAAAAATGAGATCACGAGCAGGATCGCCGCGAGGACGAGCAGCGGCACAGCAAACGAGACCAGGATGGCGAGCACGCCGTCTTGCTCCTGCGCGAGGCGAACCACCATGCCGTTGTCGAGCAGCACTGCCTGGTAGAGCAGGATCTCGCCGAGCGTCGAGCTCGAACGCTCGGAATAACCGGTTCCCTCCTCGCGCGCCTCGACGACCTCCGGACGGCCGTTGTGGTTCTCCATCTGCGCGGCCGGTTCCTCGTTGTCGAACATGACCGAGCCATCCACGTCGACGAGCGTCACGCGGACCTCATCGAGCACGAGGCGGTCGAGCAGGCTCACGTCATCGTCGGTCTCGTTGAGCATCGAGGCGATGATCTGCGCCTCGTCGTAGAGCTCGCTGCGCGAGATCTCGGCAATCTTGTTCTGCAGATACACCGCACCCACAAGCGTGAGCACCACCACGACGAGCAGCACGACACCGAAGATCGTACCGAACACGCGGCGAAACAGCGACCTCTTGTTCCCCAGGGGGCTCATAACGCGCGCCTCCGTGCGCTACGAGATGCGGTCGGCGAAGCGGTACCCCACGCCGCGCACCGTCTCGATGCAGTTGGCGCGCTTGCCGAGCTTTTGGCGAAGCGTCTGCACATGCACATCGACCGTGCGTGAGCCGCCGTCGAAGTCCCATCCCCATACGCTCTGCAAAAGCGCCTCACGGCTGAACACGACTCCGGGCTTGCGCATGAGGTATTCAAGCAGGTCGAACTCGCGCAGCGTGAGCTTTACGGACTCGCCGTCGACCGTGACCTCGCGGTGGCTCGGCGAGAGCACGATGCCGGAGCTGGAGAGGACGTCGCTCGTCTTCTTCGTCATGCCGCCGCGGCGCAACAGGGCGCGACAACGGCTCGTAAGCTCCATCACGCTGAAGGGCTTCGTAAGGTAGTCATCGGCACCGCCGTCGAGCGCAATCACCTTGTCGAGCTCGGTGTCCTTCGCGGTGAGCATCATGATCGGCACCGTCGCGGTCTCCTTGTCCGCGCGGAGGCGGCGAAGAATCTCGAGGCCGTCGGTATCGGGGAGCATGATGTCAAGCAAGACGGCGTCGGGTACACGGCGGGCGACAGCTGCCTTGAACTCGCTATCGCTTGCAAAGCCCTCTGCTTCGATACCCTGCTGATGCAGCGCGTAGAGCGTGAGGCCGCGAATGTCTTCCTCGTCCTCAACGTAATAGATCATCGATACCGTCACTCCTCGAGTGCAAATGTGTAGCTTGCTTCATAGTACACGTTATGCGCCGTGCTTCATGATGCAGAAAGGACATTGTAAAGATAGTGTAAGCCCTCAGCTAGCAAGGACTGAACCGGGAATTCCAGCATGCGCGGACCCTCCCGCCAACGGGGACGGGGGTTATTGGCTGGCGCGTAAAATTACCCCAGGGGTTTTTTAACATGGCTAGGTAGTTCCCACCGAGAACTTTGCCCATCATGCCATGTTAAAAAACCCCTGGGGTTATTTTACATGGCCGATGCCGGAAAGCCGCTGCCCCAGCCAATAACCCCCGTCCCCGTTGGCGGGCAGCGTCACTCCCTCGCACCCGCGTCGGGCATCACGATGGTGAAGGTGGTGCACTCCGGCGTGGAGGAGCACTCGATCGTACCGCCGTGCGCGCCCACGATCTCCTTCGCGATGGCAAGCCCGAGTCCCACGCCGCCACGGTTCGTCGCGCGCGCCGCGTCCAGCCGATAGAACTTCTCGAAGATCAACTTGAGCTTGGGCTCGGGGATGGGATCGCCCTGGTTCTCGAAGCGAATAACCACCCCATCGTCCTCGCAGCATTCTGCCGAAATGCGGATGGTCGTGCCTTCATAGCTGTAGGCGATGGCGTTTCGCATTACGTTGTTGAACACGCGCGCCATCTTGTCGCCATCGATGAGCGCGCGGAGGCCCGGCTCGCACGCAATTTCGACCTTCTTGCCCTGTTCGGAGAGGATGGGGTAGAACTCGTCGGCAACCTGCTCGAGCATGAAGCTCAAGTCGACATAGCCGCGCGTGAGCACGATATCATGGAAGTCGAAGCGCGTGATGTCGAAGAACTCCTCGATGAGCGCGTCGAGGCGATGCGCCTTCTCGAGCGCGACGCCGGTGAAGCGAGCGCGCTGCTCCACGGGAAGATCCGGAGCCTCCTCCAACAGGGAGAGGTAGCCAACGATGCTTGCAAGCGGTGTCTTGAGGTCGTGCGCAAGGTAGGTCACCAGATCGTCCTTGCGCTGCGCCTCGTTGCGAAGCGCCTGTTCGCCCGCGCGGCGCCTCTCGCGCACCCGGTTGATGGCGCTTTCAACCTCGAGATAGTCTCCGTCGAGCTGATCCCAATCGTCCGGATGGTCGATGAGCCGTTCGGTGATGTGCCGCGCGATCATCGTGTCTGCCTGCTCCTGGCCGCGCTCGAACCCATACGCATAGAGCGAGCGTCCCACGAAAAACGTGAGGCATACCGCGAGCGCGAGCAAAAACCCGCAGAACATGAAGAGGTATCCGGCACTGAAGAACACGGGAAACGGCGTGCCACCCTTAATGATACCTCCCACAACTAAAACGAGGATCCACGCGACGCCGCCGAGCACCACGCAACGGCGTGCCTCGATGAAGCGGTCGGCGATGAGATATCCCACGAACAGCAGGACGACGAGCGCGAGCGGCTTGTCAGTGCCGAGAATCATGAGGAGCAGAAAGAACAGCACGACCGTCGAGAGCAGCTTGCTCGCAGTGATCGCCATCAAGCGGGAGATGAAGGCGTCCCCTTCGGGTGGCACAGAGGGCACCGAACCGTTTCGTTGCTGTTGAGGTGCGCTTTCGCGTGTATTCATGAGACCGCCCATCTCCCGGCTTCACCGCTATCCCTCGATGGTGTACCCAACGCCCCAGATGTTCTTGATGAAGCGCGGGCTTTGCGCGTCGTCGCCAATCTTCTCGCGCAAATGCCGGATATGCACCATCACGGTGTTGTTCGAGCCCTGCATGAACTCCTCGTTCCACACCGCGCGGAACAGATCTTCCACCGGAACCACGCGCCCGTGATTCTCGGCAAGATAGAGCAGAATCGAATACTCGATAGGCGTGCAGCGCACGGACTTGCCGTCGACCGTGACGGTATGCGCCTCGGGGTTGATCTCGAGCCCGTGAACGGAGATGATGTGCGAGCCGGGCACCTCATCCCGGCTTCCGTAACTCGTGTACCGACGCAACTGCGCCTTGGCGCGCGCGACGAGCTCGAGCGGACGGAACGGCTTCACCACGTAGTCGTCTGCTCCGAGCGAGAGCCCCTCGATCTTATCGGCCTGGGCGTCGCGGGCGGTAAGCATGATCACGGGATACGTATGATCCGCGCGAATCGTGCGCAGAAGCTCGAAGCCGTCGATATCGGGAAGCATAATGTCGAGAATCGCGAGGTCGAATTCCTGCGACATGATGAGGTTCGCGGCGTCGGCGCCACAATAGGCAAGCGTTACCTCGAAACCTTCGTTTTTCAGGTAGATGCCCACAAGGTCGGTAATGGTCTTCTCGTCGTCGACGACGAGGATGCGTGTCTTCACCTGGACGCTCCTTTCCCCTAGCTGCCATTATTCCCGTCTGCGCGGGCGCATTGCACTCGCGCACCAGCTTAAGCAAGCCCTAAGGCTGGTTGTTGCGGGCACCACAAGCTCTGCACAAGCTTGACCCGCCTTCGAGATTCACGAGGGTGAGAGTAGAATTGGGGGATGCCGAGGTCTTGCGGCGCAGTCTTTCCACAGCGCTTCTTCTGTGCAAGCCGCCGCGAGACGCCCGAGTCCAAACCGATCCTGGAGTCCGTCATGCATCGACCCCTCATGCGCCACATCATCGCCCTGCTGTGCGCCCTTATGTTCACCTCAAGCGCCGCGTTCGCGCTGCCGACGTCGGTGTATGCCGAGGTGCAACAAACGGACATCGTCTGCGGCGAGACCGCCGAGGAGCGCGGGCTTTCCACAGAAGACCTTCCCGACATCACCGCCCCGCATGCGATCGTGATGGACGACGAGGGAACGGTCTACTACGAGCGCTCGGCAGACGAGCAGGTGAAGATCGCGTCGCTCACGAAGCTCATGACGGCCATTGTCGCGCTCGAGAACGCTGAGGTGACGGATACCGTTACCGTCGATCACGCCGCCGCGACCGTAGGCGAATCGAGCGCCAACCTGCGCGAGGGCGATACCTTCGACCTCAAGACCGCGCTCAAGGCGCTGCTTATTCCCTCCGGCAACGATGCTGCCATGGCAATCGCCACGAGCGTCGGCGCGATCATGGATCCCTCGAGCGACGACCCCTACGGCGTGTTCATCAATGCCATGAACGCGAAGGCCGAGGAGCTCGGGCTCGGGGCGCTGTTCGCCAACCCCCATGGGCTCGACTTTGGTGCGTGGGAGGCGGACATGCATGCCTCGGCACGCGATGTGGCGACGATGCTCGCCTATGCCATGGAGAACGAGACGTTCCGCGAGGTGGACGGCTGCGGGGAAGATTCCATCACCGTGACCGGAGCGGATGGCAAGGAGCGCACGGTCTCCTTCCACCCGTGGAACAGGATCCTGGGTGAAGAGGGCAATATCGGGGGTAAGACCGGGACGACGTACGTCTCGGGTAAATGCTTCGCCGGAACCTTCTTGCGCAACGGCGAGGAGGTGTACGTCGTCGTGCTCGGCTGCCCTGAGGACGACGACCGCTTCAACGACACGCTCGCGCTCGCCAACTGGTACTACGACCACCTGAGCATCGTCGACGTGGCGCAAAGCGACATCACCACGATGGAAGGCGAGGCGCTGGTGGGGCGCGCGACTGCGTCGGCATGGACGGATAAGACGGTTGACGTCGTTGCAAGCGACCCCGATGCCACGGTGCGGGTCTTCACCCTGGCAGGGGAGCTCTCGCTCGATGTTGAACTCGAGGAGTTCTCCGGCGCGGTGCATTGCGGCGACCCGGCGGGCAAGCTCACGCTCTACCAAGGGAACGGCACGCTCGCCACGGTTGACCTCATCGCCGCGGAAGACGTGCCCGAACCGAGCCCGTTCGAATGGGCGATGGTGCAGTTCGACCGTTTCACGCGCTGGATCACCGGCAAGCCCACGACCGCCCCGCACGAGGTGTTTGCCACGGTGCCGCAGGTCTGACAACTGGTCGGTGGGGCGCGCGTAGAATCAACCCAGGGCTCTGCGGCGCCGGGACATGTAAAATCACCCCAGGGGTTTTTCGACATCGTG
>CASFXG010000064.1 GCA_949298635.1 uncultured Coriobacteriaceae bacterium
CGCCCGCCCAGCCGCTCGCCGGCAGCCCGCGCACGCCCGACATGCCCGACGACATCCGCCAGCACCAGTGCGCGAGCGCGGTTTTCGGCAAAACCGCCGCGCCCGTCACGCGCGAGGAGCGCCTCGCCATGAAGGAGCGGGCCATGAGCGGCAAGCCGTTCGGTCCGGGCAGCGCCACCGACCACGAGGGCGAGACCATGACCGGCGCACAGGCGGTTATCGCCTCGCTCGAGGCCGAGGGCGTGGACGTGCTCTTCGGCTACCCCGGCGGCCAGGCCATCAAGATTTACGACGCACTCTACGACTCCACGAAGATTCACCACATTCTCGCCCGCCACGAGCAGGGCGCCGTGCATGAGGCCGACGGCTATGCGCGCGCGACCGGCCGCGTGGGCGTGGCGCTCGTCACGAGCGGCCCCGGCGCCACGAACACCGTGACGGGCATCGCGACGGCGTACATGGACTCCGTGCCGCTCGTGGTCATCACCGGCCAGGTCACGCGCGGGGTCATCGGCACGGACGCCTTCCAAGAGGCGGATATCGTGGGCATCACCATGCCCGTGGTGAAGCACAGCTTCCTGCTGCAGTCCACGGACGACCTCACGCGCACGTTCCGCGAGGCGTTCTACATCGCCTCGACTGGGCGCCCCGGCCCCGTGCTCATCGACATCCCCAGCGACCTCGCCGGCGCGCAGATGGTTTTCCATTACCCCGATTCCGTGAACATCCCCAGCTATCGGCCTACGTATCGCGGCAACGCGAAGCAGGTGAAGCAGGCGGTCGAGCTCATCCGCCAAGCCAAGCGGCCGCTCCTCATGGCGGGCGGCGGCGTGGTGAGCAGCCACGCGTGCGACGAGGTCGTGGAGCTCGCGGAGAAGATGCAGATTCCCGTGGTCACCACGCTGCTGGGCAAGGCGGCCGTGCCGTGCTCGAACCCGCTTAACCTGGGCCCCGTGGGCATGCATGGCTCCAAGTACGCCAACATGGCCGTGACCGAGTGCGACCTGCTCATCGCCGTGGGCGCGCGCTTCTCGGACCGCGTGACGGGTAAGCTCTCGGAATTCGCGCCGCACGCGACGGTCATCCACATCGACATCGACCCGGCCGAGATCGGCAAGGTGCGGAACCCCCGCGTGCCCATCGTGGGCGACGCGCAGGTGATCGTTGCTGCCATCAACGAGCGGCTCGACCGCGCGGAGGCGACGCCGCAGGATGCCGATTGGGTGAAGACCGTGTTCGCGTGGCGCGAGCGTTGGCCGTTCTACACCGAGGATTTCGCCGACTATCCCGATCGCATCGCTCCGGAGCAGGTGCTCGAGGCGCTCTCGAACAAGCTCGACCCGCATGCGAGCGTCGTGACGACCGAAGTTGGCCAGCACCAGATGTGGGCGCACCAGCACGTGCACCGCGAGGAGTCGCGGACGTTCCTTTCCTCCGGCGGCCTGGGAACCATGGGCTTCGGCTTCCCGGCGGCGATCGGCGCGAAGATCGGCCGGCCGGACGCGCAGGTGGTGTGCATCGCGGGCGACGGCAGCCTGCAGATGAACATCCAGGAGATGGCGACGGCCATTGGCAACGGCGTCGCGGTGAAGGTGCTCGTCATCGACAACAACGCGCTCGGCATGGTGCACCAGTGGCAGCGCCTGTTCTACAGCGAGCGCTATAGCTGCACGGAGTTCACTGCGAACCCGGATTTCGTGAAGCTCGCCGAGGCATACGGCTGGCAGGCGGAGCGCATCACGCACCCGGACGAGATCGACGCGGCGCTCGACCACATGCTCGCGGCCACAGGTCCCTACCTGCTTGACGTGGTGATTCCCACGGCGCAGACCGTGTACCCCATGGTGGCGCCCGGCGCGGCGATCGACGACATCATCGGCGCGATCGACGTGACGCTTGGCGGCGTGCGCGTGACGGAGAAGGGCATGAGCCCGGCGGGTGAGATGGCGGGCACCGTGGCGAAGCCGCTGCCGCTCGACGAGAGCGATCCGTCGCTGCGCGTCACCGCGGGGCCAAAGACCGGGTCAGAGCAGGGCGGACAGGTCGCGGCTACGGCAGATGCCGCCGCGCAGGCCGCGCTCCAGAAGGGAGGCGAGTGAGATGCAGTACATCCTTTCCGTGCTCGTAGAGAACAAGCCCGGCGTGCTCTCCCGCGTGACCGGCATGATCAGCCGTCGCGGGTTCAACATCGATTCGCTCACCGTCGCGCCCACCGAAGACGTGACCATGAGCCGCATGACCATCATCGTCGAGGCGGACGAGATCGCCTACGAGCAGATCACGAAGCAGCTGCACAAGCTCGTGAGCGTGTACAAGATTTCCGACATGACGCATGAGGACGCCATCGAGCGCGAGCTCGTGCTGTTCAAGGTCTCCGCACCCGCCGACCGTCGGCACGAGATCATCGAGATCGCGAACATCTTCCGCGCGAAGATCGTCGACGTGGGCAAGAACACGCTCACCGTCGAGGCGACCGGCACGGCGAGCAAGCTCGATGCGATGGAGGATCTCTTCCGCGGCTACGGGCTTCGGCAGATCACGCGAACCGGCAAGATCGCGATGTCGCGAAGCTCCTAAATGACTCAAAACGACCCCGTCCCCAAATGAGTCATCCACTCGGTACCATCAGCCACTAACCTTAAGGAGAGCAACATGGCTGTGACGATTTATTACGAGAGCGACTGCAACCCCCAGGTGATCCAGGACATGAAGATCGCTGTGATCGGCTATGGCAGCCAGGGGCACGCGCATGCGCTCAACCTCCTCGACTCCGGCTGCGACGTGCGCGTCGGCCTGCGCGAGGGCTCGAAGAGCTGGGCGGCTGCCGAGGAAGCCGGCCTCAAGGTCTGCTCCATGGGCCAGGCGGCTGAGGAGGCCGACCTCATCATGATGCTCGTCCCCGACGAGACCCAGCCCAAGGTCTACGAGGAGCACGTCAAGGATCATCTCAAGCCCGGCAACACGCTCGCCTTCGCGCACGGCTTCAACATCCACTTCGGCTATATCGTGCCGCCGGAGGATGTGAATGTCATCATGTGCGCGCCCAAGGGTCCCGGCCATATCGTGCGCCGCCAGTACACCGAGGGTTCCGGCGTGCCCGACCTGGCGTGCGTGCAGCAGGACGCCACCGGTAACGCGTGGGACATCGCGCTCGCGTACTGCTGGGGCGTGGGCGGCGCCCGCTCCGGCATCATCAAGGCCACGTTCAAGGAGGAGACCGAGGAAGACCTCTTCGGCGAGCAGGCTGTGCTGTGCGGCGGCCTCGTCGAGCTCGTGAAGGCCGGCTTCGAGACCCTCACCGAGGCCGGGTACCCGCCCGAGCTCGCGTACTTCGAGTGCTACCACGAGATGAAGATGATTGTCGACCTCATGTACGAGAGCGGCATCCACTTCATGAACTACTCCATCTCGAATACCGCCGAGTACGGCGAGTACTATGCCGGCCCCAAGGTCATCAACGACGAGAGCCGCGCTGCCATGAAGCAGCTCCTCGCGCGCATCCAGGACGGCAGCTTCGCGCAGGAGTTCGTTGACGACTGCAACAACGGCCACAAGTGGCTCCTCGAGCAGCGCGAGAAGATCAACGAGCACGAGATCGAGAAGACTGGCGAGAAGATCCGCTCCATGTTCTCCTGGATCAAGAAGGACTAGCCGAATGTAACATAACCCCAGGGTTTTTAACATCGCGGCCCCGCTGCCCTCGCTGGTGGCGGGGCCGCTGCTGTTTGAGTATGTAACATAACCCCAGGGTTTTTAACATTCAGCGCTTCGCGCGGACTTTCGCGCGTTGGAGAAACGTTCGAGCCGCTTGTCTGAGTGGAATATGGGCCGCCTCGAGTAGAGGCGGCCTTTCTTGTGGAAAAACCGCAGATGAACGTAGCCCCGGTATCGCGGCTACTCGGCCAAATGCAAATCCCACTCAGACAAGCGGCTCGAACGCAACTGCAAGCGATGTTGAGAATAGCTGGCTTCAGCGCAGCGCCTACAGCTCCCTGCACTCGCCGGATGATGTTCGCACGGGAGGAGCTTGTGCTTTGCTATAATCGCCAACCGTTGTCTACGTGTTGGCGCTTAGATGCTGGAGATGCGGAGAGAAGCGAAGCGATGGGGAAGAACGAAGTAACGCCCGCGAAGGGTTCGCAGGACGGTTCCATGGCGGCGCGACAGTGGCTCGCGCTTGCCGGCCTCACCTGCTCCGCGTTCGTGTTCAACACCTCGGAATTCATGCCCATCGGCCTTCTGAGTAGCATCGCCGGCAGCTTCAGCCTTACCGAGGCACAGGCGGGCATGATGACCTCGATCTATGCGTGGGCGGTTATGGCGCTTTCGCTGCCGCTTATGGTGTTCGCCTCGCGCTTCGAGTTCAAGCGGCTACTGCTCGCGGTGATCGTGCTTTTCACGGCGGGGCAGTTCGCCTGTGCCGCGGCGCCCACGTTCGAGCTGCTTGTGGCGGCGCGCCTGCTCGTCGCCTGCGCGCATGCCATCTTCTGGTCGATCGCCTCGGTCATGGCGACGCGCGCGGTCTCGCCGCAGCACGGGTCGCTCGCGCTGAGCATGGTCGCGACGGGGACGTCGGTCGCCATGGTGTTCGGCCTGCCCCTTGGCCGCGCGATTGGCCTGGCCGTGGGCTGGCGCATGACGTTTGCCTGTGTAGGCGTGGTGGGCGCCGTGCTCGCGATCTACATGGCCGCCATCTTCCCGTCCATACCCGCCGGCGAGCGCTTCGGCCTGCGCCAGCTGCCCGGGCTCTTCCGCAACCGAGCGCTCGTGACGGTCTATGTGAGCACGCTGCTTGTAGCGACGGGCTACTACACCGCTTACGGCTACATCGATCCGTATCTTGCGCAGGTCGCGCACCTCGATGCCGGCACCGCCACCATGGCGCTCACGGTCTTCGGCGCGGCCGGGCTCGCTGGGAGCCTCTTGTTCTCGCGTGCCTACGACGCGCATCGGCTTCCGTTTCTGGGCGCGGCGCTCGCGGGTCTTTCCGCTGCGCTGCTTCTGCTGAATGTCGCGGCGCCGTTCGCAGCGGGCATATTCGGCATGCTCGCGTTGTGGGGTGCCTGCAACACGGCGTTCGGTATCGCGTTCCAGGCCGAGATCATTCGCTACGCGCGCCCGGACGAGGCTTCCGTGGCGGTCGCGCTGTACTCGGGGATCTTCAATTTGGGAATTGGCTCGGGGTCGTTTTTCGGCGGCATGGTGAGCACGGCGTTTTCGCTGTCGAGCATCGGCCTTGTGGGCGGCGTGCTTGCGGCTGTGGGATCCGTCGTGTGCCTAGCGGGGTTAGCTCGCGCCACGCAGGTAAAATAACCCCAGGGATTTTTCGACATCGCCTCCCAGGTAGAAAAACCCCTGGGGTAATTTGACATGCGGCGCTAGGCGGGCAGTTTGCACACGTCGATCCAGGTGCAGGGCGCGCACAGTTTCTCGAGTTCGGCTAGGGTGAGCTCAGCGGCGCTGTTCGAGCTGCCGCATGCGGGGAAGACGGTTTCGAAGCGGCGGAGCGTCGCGTCGAGGTAGATGTCGCAACCGTCGTTCACAGCGAAGGGGCACACGCCGCCGACGGCGTGGCCGATAAGAGGCTCGGCTTCTTCGGCCTTCAACATCTTCGCTTTGCAGTGGAATTGCGCCTTGAACTTGGGGTTATCGATGCGCGCGTCGCCGGCGGCTACGATGAGCGCCACGCGGTCGTCCACATGGAACGAGAGCGTCTTGGCGATGCGCTCCGGCTCGCAGCCCACAGCGGCGGCGGCAAGTTCCACCGTCGCACTCGACGTGTCGAACTCCTGCACGCGGTCCGCCATGCCATGTTCCGCGAAATACGCCTTCACGCGATCGATCGCCATAGGTTTCCTCCAATGTCGAAAGCACCCTGGGGTGCTGTGATGCTTGCTCACTGGATCAACGTTTTTCGACAGAATTATCCCGCGTGGGCTCAATTCTGTCGAAAAAAGTCGATTCAGTGGATGCGGCAACGCCGAAAACCCCTGGGGTTATTTTACACGTGCGGCAACCTTACTGAATCGTCACCTTACTGTAAGCGAAATCGATGGCAACGCGCGGCGAAGCGGACAAGAATCAATGGTGAAGAACAGGGTTGATTCGATATGGGAGACGGTGCCGCATGGGGCTTATCGAGCGCTTCCTAGGAAGCTATAGCGACAACTTCTTGCTCGCGTTCGTGCTGTGGCCGTTCGCGTCGGCGGCGCTCACCCTGCCGATCCTCGCGTACCTCTACCACCGCGACGGGCGCCTGCGCTTCGTTTCCGTGGTATCGACGTATCTCACGGTGCTCTACGTGCTGGGACTTGGCTGCTTCACGCTGTACCCGCTGCCTTCGGGCGACGAAGGGCTCGGCATCACCTATGGCGTTCCGTGGCAGCTGAACCCGTTCGCGCCTATCGGCGACTTCATGCGCGAAGGCATCTCGGTCATACCGCAAATCGCCTTCAACGTGGTGTTCTTCGTCCCGCTCGGGTTCATTGCTGCGAGGCTGTTCCGTTGGGGGTTTTGGAAGACGCTCGCAGTGGGACTCTTCACTTCGTTCGTTATCGAGGCGGCGCAGGGCACGGGGCTGTTCGGCATCTACCCGTACGCGTACCGCACGGCCGACGTGAACGACCTCATGTACAACACCGCTGGTGCCACGCTGGGCTGGTGGGCGGCGGCGCTTCTGGGGCGCGTACTACCGCCCGGGGCGCTCGCGGACGAGGACGAGGTGACGCATGAGCCCGGATTCATCCGTCGGTGCGTGGCGTTTTGGCTCGATACGACGCTGGTGGGAATCGTCGCCTCGACGGTTGCGGGCGCTCTGACGCTTCTCGCGAACAACGCGCCGGGGCTCGCGTGGCTCTCGACGCTGTTTGCGGAGGAACGGCTCGCGCTATGGATCTCTGCCATAGCGTTTGTACTGGTGGAAGGCGTGCTCCCGTGGTTCCACGAGGGATCGACGCCGGGCGGCGGCTTCGTGCGCATGAGCTGCGAGACGCGTGAGCGCACGAGTGCGCGGCGCGTGGTGTTCTACGCCGTGCGGCTTGCGGTGCTTGCCGGGGCGTTCGTGTATTTCCCCTTCGCGTGGCCGGTGCTGGGAATCTCCTATCTGATCGCTCGCTGCATGCCGTATGATTTCCTATGAGTGAGACGTTGGCACCGGGTCTGAGCGTCTCACTGGGACTATCAGACCCGGTGTCAAAGTCTCACAGGGGAGTGGCCATGAGGCAGGGGAAGTGCGGATTCGCGCAGGTCAAGGAGCATATCGGGCAGCACGTGAGCCGCGAGGAGCTGCTCGACGGCTTCGCCGAGGGCGACGCGCGCTTCGCGATGACGGCGTTCGATGGGCTCGAGCTTGAAGGCGTGTCGACAAACGGCACCTCCTTCGACCAGGTGATCTTCCGCTCTTGTCTTTTTGAGGACGTCGACTTCTCCGACGCGTCGTTCACCGATGTCCGCTTTGAGGCGTGCCGATTCATCTCGTGCACGATGGAGCGCTGCTGGCTCAACCGCTGCGACTTCGCGGGGTGCTCGGCGCCGGGCATGAGCTTCGCAAAGGGGCGTTTGACGAGCGTGTTCTTCGGCGACTGCCAGCTTGGCTATGCCGATTTCTCCGAGACGAAGATCCAGGGACTCGTAGCGGAATCGACGACGTTGACGGAGAGTGCCTGGCGTGACGCCCGCCTCAAAGCGACGCACTTCGACGCATGTGACCTTGCACGCGCGGAGGTTGCGGGCACGTCGCTCGCCGGGATCGACCTCTCGACCTGTGAGATTT
This sequence comes from uncultured Coriobacteriaceae bacterium, assembly GCA_949298635.1. Taxonomy (GTDB): domain Bacteria; phylum Actinomycetota; class Coriobacteriia; order Coriobacteriales; family Coriobacteriaceae; genus Enorma. The sequence continues at coordinate 7,772 of CASFXG010000064.1, forward strand.
CCGGGCTCGTGGTGTCGAGCACCCTGCACGAGTTGCGCGGATGTACGGTGAGCCCGCTTCAGGCGATTGCACTCGCAGGCTATCTGGGTGTGCAGGTAAAATAACCCCAGGGGTTTTTAACATGAAGGGGATGGGATGGACGCGCGCGTTGTGATTGAGCTGGCAGGTGGCGGCGATGAAGCTGCCGCATCTGCCCTTGCCGAGCGCATAGGTGCGTCCGTCGTCACCGGGGGTGGAGCCGCTCCCTCCGACGCGCTCGCGGTACGTTTCGATGCCGAAGGAACAGCGCTGGTGCGCGACGGCATGGTGTTGCGGCCAGATCTTTCGGCCATGCTCCCACGCATACGGCAGGACAGGCTTCGCCGCGAACTTCTGGTGCGAGCTGCGCGCGTGAAGGGTGCGGAAGCTCCGATGGCCGTGGATGCCACGGCGGGTTTGGGCGAAGACGCGCTGCTGCTCGCGGCGGCGGGGTTTGAGGTATTCCTCTTCGAGAGCGACCCGGTCATCGCGGCACTTCTGGCCGATAGCCTGCGTCGTGCTTCGGCATCCGACGCGCCCACGCTTCGCGAAGCCGCCGCGCGCATGCGCATCGCGGGCGGGGACAGCGTGCCCGGCCTGCCTGCGCTCGCGCGGGATCTGCCGGCACCGCCGGATGTCGTCTATCTCGACCCGATGTTCCCCGAGCGGCGCAAGAGCGCGGCAGTGAAGAAGAAGTTCCAGCTCATCCATCATCTGGAACGGCCGTGTGAGGACGAAAAAGCGCTCTTGCAGGCGGCGTTCACGGCAAACCCGCGCAAGATCGTGGTGAAGCGCCCGCTCAAAGGCTCCGCGCTTGCCGGCGTGAAGCCGAGTTACACGCTTGCGGGCAAAGCCATTCGTTACGACGTGATCGCCCGGTAGCGATGTCCCAAAATGCACCTGTCCCTTTTTGGGACATGTGAAGCCATCACCAGGCCTCCGGCGCGGCCGGGCATGTGAAATTACCCCAGGGGTTTTTCGACATCGTCCGGGGGTACCCCCG
>CASFXG010000065.1 GCA_949298635.1 uncultured Coriobacteriaceae bacterium
ATGTCAAATAACCCCTGGGGTAATTTTACGCCTGGCTCCTGTAAAAAAGTCGCTGGGGTTACATGCGGCACAAACGTACCCGTCCCCAAAGTGACGCCTCCGAAGCGAGGCGCGCCTTGTACTAACCTTGCCAAGCGGCTGTCGTTGTGGGGGCTGCGTGAGAGCGCGGCGCGGGAGAAGCTTTACCGTGTGCTTGCAGGCGGTATCTGCTATCATACGAAAGCTGTGCGTGAATTGCGGGCGTGGCGGAATTGGTAGACGCGCTGGATTTAGGTTCCAGTGGGCTTCCCGTGAAGGTTCGAGTCCTTTCGCCCGCACCAGCGCAGACGCCGCACGTGACCTGTGTGCAGGCAGCTTGTGGACGAACAGGTTCCAGCACCTGAAGCTATGCTGGGTAGGTACTAGAGGAGGAACGTTGAACATCACTCATTCTGACGTCGAGAACGGTATCCTGACCGCGACGGTGACCATCCCCGCCGCCGACGTCGACAGCGCAGTCAAGAAGGCGTACCGCGACGTTGCCAAGAAGTACAACTTCCATGGCTTCCGTCCCGGCAAGGCTCCGCGTCCGGTTATCGACAAGGCCGTGGGCCCCGAGCTCGCGCACGCCAATGCCACCGAGGAGCTCATCTCCGCCGCTGCACCTGCGATTATCAACGAGCTCGATATCGTTCCCGTGAAGGATGGCGACTTCAAGAACACCGATCTCGAAGAGATCGAGCTCGCGAAGGACGGCGAGGACTACACCTTCAAGGTTCAGTACAAGCTTCGTCCCATGCCGGCGCTCTCCTCGTATGACGCCGTTTCCATCGAGATGCCGCCCGCCGAGGTCACTGAGGCCGAGATCGACGCCCAGGTGAACATGCTCCTTGCCTACCAGGTGAAGTTCGAGGACGTCACGGACCGCGGCGTCGAGGCCGAGGACTTCCTCACCGTCGACATCGAGGACGTCAAGAACGCCGAGTCGCTCGCCGGCGAGGGTCGCGCGGTCTTCGTGGGCTCCGGCTCGCTGCCCGAGGCTGTCGAGGAGGCACTCAAGGGCATGAAGGTTGACGAGTCCAAGGAGATCTCCTGGACGCCCGAGGCTGCTGAAGGCGAGGAGGCCGAGGAGGCGACGATCAAGGCGACCGTCAAGTCCATCCGTGCCCGCATCACCCCCGAACTCACCGATGAGCTCGCCAAGGAGACGTTCGGCTTCGACAGCGTCGACGCCATGCGCGACGCCGTGAAGCTCGAGATCGAGCAGGACAAGGAGGCGCGCCTCCCCGGCATCAAGGAGAGCCGCTGCGTCGCCGCCCTCGCCGAGCGCCTCGAGCTCGAGGAGATGGACGAGGATTACGAGCAGTCCGTGTTCCAGGACCTCGGCCAGCAGTTCCTCTCGAACCTCTCCCAGCGTGGCATGAGCCTCGACCAGTGGCTCCAGGCCAATCGCCTCACGAGCGATCAGTTCATCGCCGACCTGCACCAGCAGGCCAACGACGTCGCCCGTGAGTCGCTCGCCCTCGACGCGCTCGCTCGCGAGCTCAAGATCGAGGCCACCGAGGACGATGTGAACGCCGAGTTCGAGCGCGCAGGCGTCGAGGACGTCGAGGCCTCCAAGGCCGCGTTCGCCGCCGACGGCCGTATGCCCGCCGTGCGCGATTCCATCCGCCGTTCGAAGGCTTGCGACTGGCTCGTGGAGAACGCCCAGGTGACGGAGGTCGACGAGACCGCCCGCGCTGCCGAGGAGCAGGATGCCGAGGAGACTGCCGAGTAGCGCACGCCCTCGGTATAACCTCGTTCGATATGGGTATCGTTCCATACCGGTAAACCAACGCGATCGTACGGTGGTCGGCCTCGCGCAGCGGGCTCTGGCCACCGTACGCGTTTCTAGGGATCCACGTTCGAACCACTGGAAAGGAGCCGCATGATCTCCCGAATCGATTCCGCGCTCGTGCCTTACGTCATCGAGCAGACGCCGCGCGGCGAGCGCAGCTACGACATCTACTCGCGCCTCTTGAACGACCGCATCGTTTTCTTGGGCGAAGAGATCAACTCCGTGACCGCGAACCTCGTGATCGCGCAGCTTCTGCACCTCGAGAGCCAGGATGCGGAAAAGGACATCTCGCTCTACATCAATTCGCCGGGCGGCGAAGTCTACTCTGGTCTCGCGATCCTCGACACCATGAACTTCATCAAACCGGACGTCTCGACCATCTGCGTGGGCATGGCTGCCTCTATGGCCGCGGTGCTCCTTGCGTGCGGCGCGAAGGGCAAGCGCTTCTGCCTGCCGAATTCCATGGTCATGATCCATCAGCCGAGCGGCGGTGCGAGCGGCCAGCAGACCGAAATCGAGATTGTCGCGCAGGAAATCAAGGAAACCCGTCACAACCTGAACCGCATCCTCTCCGATGCGACCGGCCAGCCCATTAAGAAGGTGGAGCGCGACACCGAGCGCGACCACTATCTGCGTGCAAACGCCGCGCTCGAATACGGCCTCGTAGACCGCATCATCGCCTCCCGTGCGGATGCCTCGAAAGGTGCTGAATAATGGCGAGGGACACCCATCGTAACCCGCCGCGCGCCCCGCGCGACCAGACCATGCCGCCGAGTCCCATCCGCTGCTCGTTCTGCGGTAAGGAACAAGGGCAGGTGCGCAAACTCGTGAAGGGTCCCACGAACACGTATATCTGCGATGAGTGCGTCGCCGCGTGCGTGGAGATTCTCGAGGAGTCGCTCGCGAGCGATTTCATGGCCGAGCACCCCGATTTCGACCCGCGCATGTTCGATTCGTTCCGCCACTCGTTTGCCTCCGATGTTGAAGAAGCCGAGGTCGTGGAAGACGAGGAGCCCAAGAAGCAGGTCATCCGTCGCGTGCCCACTCCGCATGAGATCTACGACGAGCTCTCGCAGTACGTGATGGGCCAGGAGGATGCCAAGCGTGCCATGTCCGTGGCGGTGTACAACCACTACCGCCGCGTGCTCGAGGGGGGCGCCGCTGAGGGCGCGCATGACGAGAGCAGCGGCACCGCGCCCATGGAGCCGCTCGGCAAGCACGCCGCCCCTGCGGACGACCTTGCTTCCGTGGAGCTCGCGAAGTCGAACATCCTCTTGCTCGGTCCCACGGGCACGGGCAAGACGCTTCTTGCGCAGACGCTTGCGCGCATCCTCGAGGTGCCGTTCGCCATCGCCGACGCTACCGCGCTCACCGAGGCAGGCTACGTGGGCGAGGACGTGGAGAACATCCTCTTGAAGCTCATCACCGCGGCCGATGGCGACATCGAGCGCGCCCAGGTGGGCATCATCTACATCGACGAGATCGACAAGATCGCGCGCAAGGCCGAGAACCTCTCCATTACGCGCGACGTTTCCGGCGAGGGCGTGCAGCAGGCATTGCTCAAGATCCTCGAGGGCACCGTGGCGAGCGTGCCGCCGCAGGGCGGGCGCAAGCACCCCCAGCAGGAGCTTCTGCAGATCGACACGACGAACATCCTGTTCATTTGCGGCGGCGCCTTCGTGGGGCTCGACAAGATCATCGCGGACCGCGTGGGCAACAAGGGCATCGGTTTCAACTCCGAGATCGCAGGGCCCACCTCCACCGACGAGAACGATCTTTTGCGCCAGGTGTTGCCCCAGGATCTGAACGCGTTCGGCATGATTCCCGAGTTTATCGGCCGCACGCCTGTCATTACGCGTACGCAGGCCCTCGACGAGGACGACCTCGTGCGCATCCTCACCGAGCCGCGCAACGCCATCGTGAAGCAGTACCGCCGCATGTTCCAGCTCGAGGGCACTGAACTCGAGTTCGACGATGAAGCACTTGCCGAGATTGCCCGCCTCGCGCTCGCGCGTAAGACCGGCGCGCGCGGCCTGCGCTCCATCTGCGAGGACGTGCTGCAGCAGACGATGTTCGACCTGCCGAGCGAGCAGGGCGTGGCGAAGGTCGTCGTGACCGCCGCCTCCGTCCGCGGGGAGGAGCAGCCCCGGCGCGTTGCTGCGTAGGCCGCACGTCGTCCGATAGCGCGTCGGCTGTGAGCGTACCCGCTACGGGCTCGGTGGCTTACTGTGCAAAAAGCAGGAAAAGTCTCAATAAGAGCGCCTTGGAGCTCCCTTATTGAGACTTTTCCTGCTTTTTGCACGATAAGCACCTGCGGACACCTCGCCGTGTTGCTCATGCGGCAAGGCTGCCTGTGCTATCCTTTCGACTATGCGAAAAACGAAGCCAGATGACCCGTTCGTGCACGGGCTGATGCTTTTGGAAGGACTCCATCCATGGAAGAGATGCCGAAGACCTACGACCCGCAGGTGACGGAACCGAAGATCTTGGAGAAGTGGCTTGCTGGCGGGTACTACCAGCGCACGCCCGAGCGCCATCCTGGTGCAGGCGACTGCACCGTCGTCATTCCGCCGCCGAACGTTACCGGCATGCTCCATATGGGTCACGCCCTTGACGATTCCATCCAGGACGCAATCGTTCGCGAGGCGCGCATGCGCGGCCGCTCCACGCGCTGGATCCTCGGCACGGACCACGCGGGCATCGCCACGCAAACGAAGGTGGACAAGAAGCTTAAGAGCGAGGGAAAGAACCGCCTCGAGATGGGTCGTGAGGCGTTCCTCGACGCGTGCTGGGACTGGACGCACGAGTACGGCGGCATCATCCAAAACCAGATTCGCCGCATGGGCTGCTCCGTCGATTTCGAGGGTGAGCGCTTCACCATGGATCCCGAGTACGCCGAGGCGGTGCGCCGCGTATTCTGCGACTGGTACCACGACGGCCTCATCTACCGCGGCAAGCGCATCGTGAACTGGTGCCCGAGCTGCACGACCGCCATCTCCGACGACGAGGCTGAGTATAAGGACGAGCAGGGTCACCTCTGGTATTTGCGCTATCCGCTTACGGAGCCGGTAAACGGCCAAGAGTACATCGTCGTTGCCACCACGCGCCCCGAGACCATGCTCGGCGACACCGGTGTGGCCGTTTCGCCGAAGGATCCGGAGAAGGCGGCGTTCATCGGCAAGACCGTGAAGCTGCCTATCGTCGACCGCGAGATTCCCATCTTCGACGATTGGCACGTGGACGCCGGCTTCGGTACGGGCTTCGTGAAGGTGACGCCCGCGCACGACCCGAACGACTATGCCATGGGCGCGGCGCACGACCTGCCGCAGATCAATATCTTCGACGAACATGCCGTCGTCGTTGAGGGCTATGGTGCGTTCTCCGGTATGAACCGCGACGAGTGCCGCGAGGCGGTGGTCGCGTGGTTCGAGGAGCATGGTCTGCTCGATCACATCGAGGAGCACGAGCATTCCGTCATGCACTGCTATCGCTGCGACACGACGCTCGAACCCTGGCTCTCCGAGCAGTGGTTCGTTGCGGTGGACAAGCTGAAAGGGCCTGCCATCGAAGCGGTCGAGAGCGGTCGCGTGCGCTTCAACGCCGAGCGCTGGAAGCAAAGCTACCTCACCTGGATGGAGAACCTCAAGGACTGGTGCATCTCGCGCCAGCTCTGGTGGGGCCATCGCATCCCGGTCTTCTACTGCGAGGACTGCGGCTGGGAAGACGCCCTTATGGAGGATACGGACGTGTGCCCGAAGTGCGGCGGTCACCACGTGCACCAGGACGAGAACGTGCTCGACACATGGTTCAGCTCCCAGCTCTGGACGTTCGCCACGCAGGGCTGGCCGCAGCGTCCCGAGGAGCTCGAGGGGCATCATCCCACCACGGCGCTCGTCACCGCACGTGACATCATCGCGCTCTGGGTGGCGCGCATGATCATGAGCTCCGAGTACTTCCTGGGCGAGGAACCCTTCCGCGACGTCGTGATCTATCCCACCATCCTCGCGAAGGACGGCAGCCGCATGTCCAAGAGCAAGGGCAACGGCGTCGATCCCATGGCTCTCATCGACAAGTACGGCGCTGACGCCATGCGCTTCAACCTGCTCTCGCTCTTCACAAACAATCAGGACGTAAAGTTCGATGCTGACATCGATAAGAAGACGCATGAGTTCTTGGGCAGCCCCCGCACGGAGCAGGCGCGTGCGTTCGTCACGAAGATCTGGAACGCGAGCCGCTTCCTCCTCATGAACATGGACGGTTACAAGCCGGGCGAACCTGTCGCCGAGACCGCAGCGGACGCTTGGATGTTCAGCCGTTTGACCAAGCAGGTGCGCGCGGTGACCGAGGGCGTCGAGTCCTACGCCTTCGGCGATGTCGTCCGCAACGTGCAGGCGTTCTTCTGGAACGAGGTCTGCGACTGGTACGTGGAGGTCACCAAGACGCGGCTGAACGCGGTGGGCGAGGACGACGCCGATCGCCTGCAGGCGCAGCGCAACCTGATCTTCGTCCTCGACACGTGCCTGCGCCTCATGCATCCGTTCATGCCGTTCGTGACTGAGGCCATTTGGGACCAGATGCCGGTGAGCGCGCTTGATGTCGACGAAGCCGGCGTGAGTCATCGTGCCGATGCGCTCATGGTGGCAGCCTGGCCGGAACCGGACGCCTACGCATGCTGGATTGACGAGCCCGCGGAGCGCGCCTTCGAGCTCACCCGCGCTGTGGTGAGCGACGTGCGCTCCACGCGCGCACGGTACCGCATCAGCCCGAAGGAGCAGCTCGACGTTGTGGTGCGCGCCGCCTCCGCAGAGGTCGCGGATGCGATTCACGGCATGGCCGATTTCATCTGCTCGTTTGCACGCGTGGGCTCGCTCGCCGTCACGACGGATGCGCTCGATGAAAAGCCTGCCGGCTCCATCGCGCTCGCCGGTCCCGACTTCGATGCCTACGTGATCGTGGGCGACCTTGTGGACTTCGCTGCTGAACGAGCGCGCATCGAGAAGGAGATCGTCAAGGCGGAAAAGGAGCTCGCCGGCGCCGAGAAGACGCTCGCGAACGAGGGCTTCGTCGCCAAGGCCGCGCCCGAAGTCGTGCAGAAGAAGCGCGACCGTGCTGAAGAGCTGCGCTCACAAATCGCCTCGCTTACCGTGCAGCTTGCCGATTTCGCCTAGTCTTGAAGTGGTATCCGAGGGCGCGTTCGCCGCGTACGATGGATGCGCCCCTGGTTTTTCCAAAGGCTGAGCATGCCCGCTGTGCTCTCATTCTGATGAAATGTTGTGGGTGTGCCCTCGCTCGTGAATAACGTGCTGCATCGAGGCTATTTCAAGCTGGAGTTGAACTTCAGCGGAATGCACGCGGTTCCGGCGCTTTCGTATAATTGAATCACTGTCAACATCTATAAGCTGAGGGCTCGATGCACGACCCAGTCTATGCATCGGGTGTTTGGTGGGCGCCTCTATGAACATTCAACAGCTGAGGTATTTCTGCGCGGTTATGCGTACGGGGACGTTCTCGGGCGCGGCGCGGGAAGAAGGCGTTTCTGTCCAGGCGGTCTCGAAGGCGCTCGCTGCCTTTGAGGAGGAGCTTGGGCAGCAGGTGTTTTTGCGTAAGAGCAAGGGTGCGATTCCCACGACGTTCGGCAAACAGCTCCATGAATATGCCGAAGTCGCGCTCGGTGCATTCGACCAGGTGAGCGCTTTTGCCGAAGAGCAGCGCAGCCGTTCATCTGAGGCGCACGATACCTTAAGCATCCTGCTCGCCGTGCCCTCGTTCAACAACCACCATGCCGTGTGCCTCGGGCTCGAGCGCTTCCTATCGCGCCAGCTTAACATGGATGTAAGCTTCGGGCTGTGCTTCGGCACGGAGGCGATTCCCCGTTTGCTCGCACACGAGCTCGACGTTCTCATTACGGTAGGGGAGTACGAAAATCCGCTGTGCGATACGGTCATGATCGGGACGCTGCCGACGGGCGTATTCGTGTCGTGCGACCATCCTCTGGCGGTGAAGGACGTCGTTACGAAGGAAGACCTCGCACCGTATCCCGTGTGCTACGCGGTCGGTCTCGACGACTTCAACAAGACGATCGTAAACCACTATTTCGATGCCGGGCTCGCCTCAAAGCCTGTGTACGTTCATGCACAGGAGGATTTCGACGCAGCGATCGTCCAGGATAATGCGTATGCGGTTGGCGTGGGCATGCCGAACTTCTCATCGTTGCCTAACGGCAAGATGCTGAATCTCGCACCTGGCGAGAGTCTTACCGTGCCGGTGCTCGGCGTCACCGCGCGCGATTACAAGAGCGAACGCTACCGCGCGTTCGAACGCTTCATGCACAAAGAGTTCTCGCGTCTCATGTCGACCTTTACCCTCGGCGCATAGTTTCCCAACACCTCGTTGGCGTCACTTTGGGGACGGGTACGTTCGTGGCCGGAACCGCACATTTGGGGGCGGGTTGTTTTTTTGGGTTTTTTGACAAAAAAACCCCGACCCCAAGGGACGGTTGCCGCCACCCCCGTCCCCGACCCCCCATGAACCCCAACAG
>CASFXG010000066.1 GCA_949298635.1 uncultured Coriobacteriaceae bacterium
CGGCGGAGCGCGCGGCCGCCCGCGCCGACCCCGCGCGCGCCCCAAAGAACTGGGCGGATCTCAAGGCCGCGGCGGAGGCGTCGCCTGCAGGCACCACCACTCGTGCCGCGGTGCCGGAGGAGCCGGCGGCCGAGGAGGCTCCGTCGCGCCCACGCATCCCCGACGGCGGTCAGGAGCTCTTCGAATACGCCATGCGGCTGCGGGCGCGCATGCCCCGCAACACGTTCCTGTCCACTCTGACCCCGGAGGGGCTCAAGCGGGAGCTGGCGAGCCGCGATGTCTAAGATGCTGCTCGATACCAACACCCTGCTCGACTACGTGATACCGGATCGCCCCGAATCGGATGAGGCGCTTGAGCTCGTCAAGCTCATCATCAACCAGGTGCATACGGGCATCGTCGCCTCGTCCTCGCTCAACGACTTCTACTACATCGCACGGAAGACCCTGTCCGAGCAGGAGCGACGTGACTGGCTGCGCATCTTCATCCGCATCTTCGACATCGAGGAGCTCGACGTCGAGGCGTGCGCCATCGCGCTCGATTCCAACGAGCCGGATTACGAGGACGGGTGCATCCGCGCGATCGCCGAGCGCGCGCAGGTCGACTTCATCATCACGCGCGACCGCGCCGCGTTCGAGCGCTCGTGGGTCAAGGCGTACTCGGCCAAGCGATTCCTCGAGCTGTTCCCACCGGTCGAGGGGTGACGGCGGGGGCTCGGAGGCGGTCTCGCGTGGCGTTACGGCGGGGGTCGTCGACAGTTTCGTGCGGATGGCACGGAGCCGCGGTATCGCGGTGCGTGGTCGCGCAGACGGGCGCGATGGGAACCGCCTTGCGCTCTCCTTATCCAGCAGGCGGATAGTTGGGTGGCGGGCTGGGAGTGGCAAACGCTACGCGGTGTCCCCATTCATCTATCCGCATGTATTCTCATGCTGCTCGATATGAGCTGCGACCCATCGCCCATCTTTCGAACAGGCGTGTTTGCAAACCGCGTTCCTCCCGTTAGAATAGCGAGAGTTGGGACGATCGACTGATGGGGCGCGGAGAAGCGGGATTGACATGGGAGCATATGCGGTTGGCATAGCGACGCGCAACAAGATATACCAGGTTGCAAAAGGGTTGTTCTACGAGAAGGGCATCAAGGCCACCTCGTATAACGATATATGCTCTGCCGCGGACGTGAACAAAGGGCTCATTCCGTACTACTTCAAGTCGAAGAACAATATCGCCGAGCTTGTACTGAACGACTTCATCAAGAGTCTGGAGACGGCGGTGGGCACGTACTGGCAAAATGCATCGATAAGCCATGCCATGCTCGATACGCTCATCGAGCTCATGCAATTCCGCCTGCTCGCGCGCGATGAACGAGCCTGCCGTTTCTATCACGAGATCATGTCGGAATCGTTCGTGTTCGAACAGGCGACAAAGGACATCCAAACCTACGTCATGCGACGGTATATGGACGATTTCGGTGTCTCGGTTCCCGATGCCCAGCTTGCCACTGTCGTTGCGATGGTTCAGGGAACAGAGCGCGAGCTCGTGCGGCTGGTCTACACCGGCGCGCTTTCCGAGAGCATAGAGGACATGGTGCGCCGCGACATGCTCTGCTGCTTTCACTTGCTCGGCATCGACAATGCCGACGCTGAGGAATCGATCGATCACGCCTTCAAGCTTGCCGAAGGCCTCACGCTTGTGAGCGATTCGATGTTCAACTGCCGTATCGAGCGCCTTTAGCCGTTATACATTCTGAATAAATCGTGCATGGGCTGATCCTGCGTCGTGAATATCCATGGCGCACGACCGGCGAGATGTTGCGAATCCGCGAGGGTGCGTCGTATGTGCGCTCCGGTACCGTTTGCCGGCAAAAATTAACCTTACATAATTTTATGTTTGACTAACTTACGGGACAGGCATACACTCGAATCAAATATTATCCGCACATAAAGTTTGCGGACGAGTGGAAGGGGAAGGAATGCGGATCAAGCCAACGTTCAAACGAAACAACCACCTGCTGTCGGTTGCCGATTTGGGGACGCAGGAGCTCAGGGATATCCTGCACCTCATGAAGCTCCTGAAAGACGCCGAGCGTGAAGGGGTTCGCCTGCCCCTGCTCAAGGACAAGGTGCTCGGTATGATCTTCGAGATCAACTCCACGCGCACGCGCATCTCGTTCGAAAGCGCCATGACGCAGCTCGGCGGCCATGCGGAGTTCCTCTCAACCAGGACGCTCTGGGTGGGCGAGGGCCACGAGTCCATGCGCGATACGGCGGAGGTCATCTCGCGTATGACGGACGGGGTCATCATGCGCTGCGAGTCGCAGGAAACCATGGAGCTCTTCGCCCGGTACTCGTATGTGCCGGTCTTTAACGGCATGACACTCGACTACCATCCCACGCAGGCGCTGGCCGATGTCTTCACCATGATGGAGCACCTTCCGAACACCCCACTCCAAGACATGACCATCATGTATATGGGCGACAACAACGCCGCGTACGACCACAACACGCCTGTCCAGACCGAGCTCATGCACATGGCGGCGCGGCTCGGCATGACCTATATCGCCTGCGGTCCGCAAGAGATGCTCGTTTGCGACCGCGATAAGCAAATGTTCCAGAAGCTTGCAGCGGAGTCCGGCAGCGGTGCGCGCCTCATCGAGACGACCGATCCCTATGAGTACATCGCTGACGTCGACTTCACCGTTTCAGATGCGTTCTGCGAGGGGTCGGACGAGACCTCCGAGACCACGCGCCGCCGCCGTGCCCTGCTGTACCCCGCCTATCAGGTGAGCCAGCAGCTCGTGGACGCCGGCAAGCCTCGGCTCGGCGTCATGCACTGCCTGCCTGGAAAACGCGGCGAGGAGATCGCCGACGAGGTGTGGGACGGTCCGAACTCGCTGCTGTTCGAGGAGGCGGAGAACCGCCTGAACGCGCAGAAGGCGATCGTTACCTGGTTCATGTATACCGATCCGGTTGGCGAAGCGGCGCAGCGCTACCACATGGGTCGCGTTCAGGGATTCCTGCACCAGGCAAAGCGGGAGACCCCTGCCGGAAAGTACCTCATCGATCATTCGGAATGCTAGGAGGTCGATATGGAAAAGAAGCTCGGTGCGTTCGACGCCTTCATGCTCCTGGTATGCGGCATCCTCTTCACCGACGCCATCACCTCGAACGCCTCGACCGGCACCGCCTCGCTCACCTGGTGGATAATCCTGGGCGTGCTTTATATGATCCCCTCCGGGCTCGTCATCGGCGAGCTTTCGAGCGCGCTGCCCGGCGAAGGCGGTATCTACGTATGGATCTACGAGGGGCTGGGGCCAAAGTGGGCGGCGCTCACCTCGTGGTTCTTCTTCGCATGCGGGCTGTTCATCCCCGTATCCTCGTTCATCATGCTGAGCGACATCCTGTTCACACTCTTCTATCCGGCGGCCACGCTCGTGGTGCGCGTTGCCGTGGCGATCGTAATCTTGTGGCTGCTCGTTTGGGCTTCGACGAAGCCCATGGCCGAGGCGACGTGGATCACGAACATCGCCGGTCTCATCAAGCTGGGGATTTTCACCCTGTGCTTCGCCGTCGGCATCTATTGGATCGCGCAGGGGAATGCCATCGCGAACGAGATGACGCTCGAGACGCTCATGCCCTCGCTCGACCAAGGCCTCACATACCTGCCCGTTATCATGTACTGCTGCACGGGTATGGAGCTCGCCTCTGCTTCGGCCGAGGAGATGGATAACCCCTCGAAGATGCTCCCGCGCGTGGTGCTCGGCATCGCCGCGCTTGCCATCATCATGAACATCTTGGCGAGCTGGGGAATTCTCGCCATCATCCCGCTCGACCAGATCGACCTGAATCTTGGCGTCATCGCGCTGTTCCAAACGACCTTCGATGCCCCGTTGCTGTACTACCTGGTAGGTATCGCGTTCCTGTTTGCCGTGTTCGCCCAGTGCCTAGCATGGGCGGTGGGCGGCAACCGCGGTACCTGTGAGAGTGCGAAATCCGGCGAGCTGCCCGCGTTTTTGGGATACGAGAAGAACGGCCAGCCGGTAGGCGCCATCCTCACCGTGAGCTTTACCGGTACGATCTTGCTCGTTTTGTACGCGCTGTTTGCCGACAGTGCCTCGGATCTGTTTTTCAGCCTGCTCAGCTGCGGCGTCATCGGTAGCATCGTCCCCTATGTCCTGATGTTCATCGCTTATCAGCGCCTGCACGCGAACGGCTTCTTGAAGGAGCACGCGGAGTTTAAAGCGCCCTTCGGCGTGGCGCTCTCGTGGGTCTGCAACATCCTGCAGGTGCTCACCTTGGCACTCATGGTCTATATCCCCGGATACGGTTGGTCGGACGACCTCGTGACGAACGTCGCTGGGTTCATCGGCATGCTGGGAACCGGATTGCTCGCGATCTGGTGGGCGGGCAAGCACCCCAAGGAGCCCGAATCGGTAAACGAATCCGCGAAGGAGGCCTAGCTCATGAAGAGGCGTTTGGTTGCAGAGTGGGAGCCCGCCATCGGCGTCATGGTGGCATGGCCGTTGGGAATTCCCCACGGGCTGCTCATCGAGTATGCGAAGGATACGACGGTCTACCTGCTCGTTGCGAACGACGAGGTGGCTGACGAGGCGCGTGCCAAGCTCGCCGCCTGGGGCGTCGCGGAGGATCGCGTGCGGTTTCTCGTCGTGCCGCAGGGCGAGGACTTCACCTGGCCGCGGGACTGGGGTCCGCAGCCGCTTTTCGACGAGGAGGGCGTCTTCCATCTGGTTGGGCCGAGCTACCGGTACAGCACGCCGTTCTGCGACATCGGGCACGACGTTCCGCTGTACTGCGCGGGCGATGAGCCGCACCCCTTGAGCGAGTACGAGGGGGACGGGCAGGACGACCTCGCCGCGCAGGCGATCGCCGAGCAGCTCGGAATCGACTTCATCAAGGTACCGTTCGCCTTCACCGGTGGCAACGTGCTGAACGACGGCGTAAACAGCATTCTGAGCACCGAGGTGCTCCTGTTCGAGAACCGCTTCAAGGGCATTCCCGACGAGGCGTATTTCAAGCAGGTCGCGCGCATTACGGGCATGTCGAACTACACCGTGCTCTCAGATTACGAGAATTTCAGCCTGAACCATATCGACTGTCTGGCAAAACCACTCGACGACCGGCGCGTTCTCGTGTTGCGCTATCCAAAGGACCATCCGCATTATCAGCTGGTCGAGGATATCGTGGAAAACGAGCTCTCGCATGCGTTGAACTCGTACGGGCAGCCGTGGGAGGTCGTGCGGCTGGACACGAATTATATCCACCGCGCGGGCTGCGTCGCCGCGTACGCGAACTCGCTCATTCTCAATAAGACCGTGTACGTGCCGCTCTATTCGATCCCACAGGATGCCGTAGCGCTCCAGCAGTGGCAGGAGGCGATGCCCGGCTACACCATCAAGGGGTTCGAGTTCAAGCTCGACGAGGAGCCCGATAGCAAGGATCTGCGCGGCATCTACGATTACATCGGGTGGGATCCCGGCGATGTGCTCCACTGCCGCAGCCGCGCGGTCTGGGACCCGCAGATGCTCTATGTCCGGGCATCGCGCCCGTTCGGGACGGTTGCCGCTGGCGAGGCGTACCGCGTGAGCGCGACGGTCGTGCCCTATAGCGGCGCAGCGCTCGAAGGGGCGCCGGCGCTGCGCTACCGCCTGGCGGGAGAGGATGCGTGGACGTCGGTCGCCATGGTGCCCGCTGCCACCCGCGAGGTTTGGATGGCCGATATCCCCGCCTTCCGCGCGGGCGATTCGGTCGAGTATTACGTCGAGGCGTCGGATGCGTCCGGGCGCTGCGAGTGCGCCCCCCGCGTCGCACCCGAGGGATGCTATTGCTACACCGTGGGGGAGTAGCTCCGAGCGGGCGTTCATCCCTGCGTGGGAGCCAGCCGCCCCGTCGCCACATCGTCGGGCGGACGGGGCGGCACGGCGCGAGCTCCGCCAACTGACCAGAGGCGCGCGGTTCTTAGGTATCGTCACCGATCGTTTAGGAGGAAGCCATGGATTGTACGAAGCGCATCAATCCCCATCTCACCGCTCATGACCACCTGCTTGACTGGAAAGACCATACGCGCGAGGAGGTGCTCAAGGTTCTCGAGCTCACGCGGCTGCTCAAGGAAGCGCATCGTCAGGGTGTGCAGGTGCCGCTGCTGCGCGGCAAGGTGCTCGGCATGCTCTTCTTCGACAGCTCGCTGCGCACCCGCGTGTCCTTCGAGGCGGCCATGGCGATGCTCGGCGGTCATGCCGAGTTCCTCACGCCGAAGACCATGCACGTGGGGCAGGGCAACGAGTCGATGCGCGACACGGCCGAGGTTCTGAGCCGCATGTGCGACGCCATCCTCATCCGCGTCGAGGACGATGCGGTGCTCCATGAGTTCGCGAAGTTCTCGTTCACGCCGGTGATCGACGGCGGCGGCATGTCATACCATCCCTCGCAGGTTATCGCCGATGTATTCACCATGATGGAGCACCTGCCAGGCGTACCGTTCAATGAGATGACCATCATGTTCATGGGTGATAACAACAACGATTCTGAGTTTGCGTGTGTTCCCGTGCAGCGTTCGCTCATGAACATCAGCGCCATCCTGGGCATGACGTACGTTGCGTGCTCCCCGGTGGAGCTGCAGCCCACTCAGGAGGACCGCGATACGTTCGCGCGCCTCACCGAGGAGAATGAGTCGGGCGCGCGCCTCATCGTCACGAGCGAGCCCGATGAGTGCATCGCGCAGGCAGACTTCCTCGTCGGCGAGGTGTTCACGTTCAAGGGGATGTCCGAGCACACCGGCCTGAGCGACCAGGAGCTTCGCGACCTGCGCATGGGCATGCTCTATCCCAAGTATCAGATCAACGCCGCCCTGCTCGCCAAGGGCAAGCCGAACGTGGGTGTCATGCATTGCATGCCCGGCAATCGCGACGAGGAGATCACGAGCGAAGTGTGGGACGGTCCCAACTCGCTGCTCTTCGAGGAGGCGGAGAACCGCCTGCATGCGCAGAAGGGCATCTGCACCTGGCTCATGTATGACCGGCAGCCCGATGAGGCGCTTGCGGCGTACCATCGTGGGCGCATCGAGGCGTGCCTGCAGGATTCACGCGCCTATTAGCGCATTCATGACGCGGTGCCCGCCGTCCTGCCGGGATGGAGCTTGGCTCGATGGCTGGCGGAGAGGGCGGGCGCGCGCCGCTGGACTCGACGGCCGATCCGGTGTTTCTCTGACATTTCACGCTTGACGGGTCGCATGCAGCGCGCTATTAGTTGATGTATCAACAGTTGACGCATCAACTATTTGGAGATGAGCGGGCATGTCAGACCCCAGCAGCCGCGGCGACACGTCGGCCGACCAGCTCGGCCATAGCCGCCGCGATGAGGAACCGGCCTCCGAGGCGGACCTCTTCGAGCTCCGCTCGCTGCTCTACCGCGCGAGCCACGCTCAGCGGCAGCTCATGCATCCCTATATGGCGGCGGTCGGCTTGGGCACCGGCCAGCCCAAGCTGCTCTCGTATCTGTATCGCTTCGGTGCCTGCTCCCAGCGCGACCTGGCGGAATACTACGAGCTCGATCCCGCGGGGGTGTCGCGCATGCTCGACGCCTTGGCGAAAAGGGGCTTCGTCCAGATCGCTCCGGCGGTAGGGGATAAGCGCAGCAAGACCGTCACCCTCACCGCGGAAGGGGAGCGCGTCGCCCGCGCATGGGATGCTGCGTGCTGCGAGGAGGCGACGGCGATGCTCCGGGGGTTCGCGCCCGAGGAGCGCCGGACGTTCGCCGATTACCTCGCCCGAGCCCACGCGAACCTCAAGGCGTATG
>CASFXG010000067.1 GCA_949298635.1 uncultured Coriobacteriaceae bacterium
CCCGCCGCGGGGGCATTTCGTCCCGCGCGCAGTTCGCGCAGCGCTGTTTGAGCACGGGATGAAATGCCCCCGCGGCGGGCGCCCCGACCCCAGGTGGACCCTACTTCTCCTGATTCGAGATGAGGCGGTTCAGCGCGTTGAGGTACGCCTTCGTCGACGAGACGATGATGTCGCCGTCCGAGCCGCGGCCGATGTACACCTCGCCGTTCTCGGCCGTCACGCGCACCGTCACCTCGCCGAGCGCGTCGATACCGCGCGTCACGGCCTTCACACTGAACTCGTTCAGGTCGTTCGCCACGGCCACGATCTTATCGACCGCCTTGTACGCTGCATCGATGGGGCCGGTGCCGTAGGCGCATTCGGTAAACGTCTCGCCGCCCATGTTCGTGAGCGTGATGGTCGCCGTCGGGGTGAGCGGGAAACCGCAGGAAACCTGCACCGCGTCGAGGTTCCACACCGCCGTGCTCACGCGCTCGCGCTCGTGGACGATGCTTTCCAGATCCTCGTCGTACACTTCCTTCTTCTTGTCCGCAACCTCGAGGAAGCTCTGGTAGATGCCCTCGAACTCCTCGTCCGTAAACGTGAAGCCCAGTTCGCTCATACGATGGCGCAACGCTGCGTGGCCGGAGCGCGCCGTGAGGATAATCTGCGACCCGCCGGCGCCCACATCGGCCGGGTCGATGATCTCGTAGGTATCACGCGCCTTGAGCACGCCGTCCTGGTGGATTCCGCTCGAGTGCGCGAACGCGTTTGCACCTACGATCGCCTTGTTCGCCTGCACCGTCATGCCGGTGATCGAGCTCACGAGCTTCGAGGCGCGCGTGAGCTCCTGCGTCACGATATCCGTGTGCGCGTCGAGCTCCTGCCCGTGCATGCGGATCGCCATGACGACCTCTTCGAGCGCGGTGTTGCCGGCGCGCTCACCCAGACCGTTGATGGTGCATTCGACCTGCGTGGCACCGTTTCGCACCGCCTCGATGGCAAGCGCCGTCGCCATGCCGAGGTCGTTATGTGTATGCACGGAGATGGTGACGTCCTCGATGCCGTCCACGCGCTCGCGCAGGTCGCGGATGCGCGCGCCAAACGCCCACGGCATGTTGTAGCCCGTCGTGTCGGGGATGTTCACCACCGTGGCACCCGCCTTCACGGCAGCCTCGATTATCCGCACGAGGAAATCCTGATCCGCGCGGCCGGCGTCTTCGGCATAGAACTCGACGTCGTCCACGAAGTTGCGGGCAAGCTTCACTGCATGGATTGCGCGCTCAATTGCCTGGTCTTCCGTAAGGCGCAGCTTATCGCGCAGATGGCTCGGAGAGACGCCCAGACCCGTATGGATGCGCGGGCGCTTGGCGGTCTTCAGCGCCTCAGCCGCAACCTCGATGTCCTTATCGACCGCGCGCGTGAGGCCACACACCGTGCACGCATCGCCCGCGATGCGGCCGATCTCTTCCACGCTCTTGAAGTCGCCGGGGCTCGAGATGGGGAAGCCCGCCTCGATAACGTCGACGTTCATGCGGATGAGCTGGCGCGCGATGACGAGCTTCTCCTCGGTGTTCATGCTCGCACCGGGTGACTGCTCACCGTCGCGGAGCGTGGTATCGAAGATGTGGATCTTGCGGGTCATGGTTCCTCCTGTCTTGGCCGTAGCCGTGTGGATGTAGCAGGAGGCGTATCGCGTATGTTCGCTGCATAAGGAGAAGCACCCCGTCGCGATGCGCCCTGCTCATTGGGCTTGATACGCGATGGGGTGCTTCTAAATACCGAATAATTCGAGGGGGACGAAGTACCCTAGCGCGTATCGGCGCCTAGTAGTAGCTCGCCTAGGGATAGAAGCTGCGCAGCACAGAACACCGCCTGGGCGGTGGCGATTCCGTTGTTGGCGTGGCGCTTCATGTCCCGTCCTCTCGCTCGCAGCCGCCGGGTTCCCGGCTGTCACTGCATTGGGGTAAAGTGTACCACAAGGCTCGACTGTACCCAGTGTAAAATTACCCCAGGGGGTTTTTTAACATTGCACAGAAAGACGCCCCAAGCAGGAAACCTGCTCAGGGCGCAATGTTAAAAAACCCCTGGGGTAATTTTACATGCTAGCTGCGTTCGGCTACGTCCATCTGATGGTCGCAGAAATCGTGGCGGTCGATCTGCTGACGCACCACATCCCAGCTTGCCTCCGACTCGAAAAGCGAGCTATTGAACTGCGTGACGGCATCATCGCTCGCATTGGCGAAAGCGCGCTCGAGTTGGCTGCGGTCGAAGGCATACACATCGGCATCGTGGTGCTCGTCATATGCCTCGTGCACGACCACGTTCAGCCGCTGCAGATTGGGATAGGCGCTGAATGCGGCAGCTACGTTGTACACGATCGCACGGTCGATGGCATCGCCGTCGATGTCCTCCGATACATTCGCGTAGTAGACCTCGAAGGTATCTGCGTTGATCCGAACGGTTTGATCTGCAGAGACATACGAACCTAGGGGGAGGTTCTCGAAGAACACGCTCGACGGCTGGCTGTCGCCGGTATACGCCTGCAGCGTCGTGGGATCATGCGCGTCGATCTCGTCGAGCACCGCCATGGTGGCCTCATACTCACGCTGATCTTCAGGATCGCTAAAGGTAGGCGTGTCCGAAGTATCCGTGTTGGCACCGGCGCCGTTGCCGCCCGCGGTACCCTGGTTGTTGCCGTTGCTCGTCTGCCCGGCACCTCCCGCCACCGTCACATCGACGACGTCTTCGACCGTATCTTCCAGCTGGTCGCCCGTCGGCTCGAGCACGACGTTCCACAAAACCGTTGCCACGAGGACCACCGCGATGATTGCCGCCGCAACAGCCAGGATCTTCAACCAGGGGCTCTTATGCTCCGAAGCGTCGGCGGCGGATACCGTCGCCGGCACTGGCTGGGTCACCGCGGCCGCCGGCGTCGCCGCAGCGGCAACGCCATCCGTCGCGGCACCTTCTTCACAAGCCGTCCCGCCTGCATCGACAGCGGATGCCTGAGCCACCGCCGGCTCCGCATCTTCGGAAACATCAGATGCCGCACCCTCGGGCGTGTCCTCGCCCTCACCCGCAAGCACGTCGTCGATACTCGTGATGCTCGCCTTTGCCTGAGCAAGCGCCTCGGCCTCGCCCATGCCGCCCGCGACATAGTCCTCGTAGCGCGCGACCAGGTTCCCGTAGATCTCTTCCTTGAGCTCGATCATCTCGGCCGTGAGCACCCGACCTTCGAACAGATGCTCGACATACATACGCAATTCGTTCATCGGTCTCCTCCGTTCTGCCCCAGCAGCCTATCGATGATGCGGCGCACGCGCACCCAGCGCTCCTTCGCCTCATCGAGTTCGATCGCGCCGCTCGGCGTCACACGATAGTACTTGCGGCGCGCGCCCTGCGTTTCGTCACCCCAGTAGCTTTCGACGAACCCCTGCTTTTCCAGGCGCTTGAGGCTCGTGTAAAGCGACGGCTCCTTCATCTCGTACTCGCCTTGGCTTGCCGTGGCGATTTCCTTCAAGATCTCGTAGCCGTAGCTGTCGCCACTCGTGAGGGTACACAGGATGATCGCATCGATGTTTCCTCGGATGAGGTCGCTTACTGCGTCTCGCGTCGTCATGGGCTCACCTCCTGGCAATCGACGTCGGACATCCGCTTCCGTCCGCTGCGCCTACTGTAACACAGAGTACTATGTGTGTCGATATACTTTTTTAGAAATATATTTCTCGCTCAAGCGCTTGAAATTCCATGCCATTCCATACAGCAAGCACTCACTTTTTCTTGCTTCCCGTTTGGTTTGGCATAGAATTTCCAGCACGTACATCAGCACCGCGAACGCTTCGCCACACCAGATACATTCTTGTTGTCGGAGCGCCGCTCACTGCGCGGAACTAGCCGCTCGCCGATTCCGATGCGCGTCCCGCAGCGAAATACCACGCCTGTCCTGCGGTGCCAAATTTCTGCAAGATTTTGACAAGATTCACGCCTATACCAGCCAATTTGATGCCGAGGTACACTGCTGCAACTACATCGGCAAAAGGGAGGACACCATGCCTCGAAACACCGCAGCATGGAACGCGATGGCGGAAACGCTTGCAACCGCCTATGTCGAGCGGCGCTGCTATAGCCCCGCCACTACGCGCGAAGTCAACCTTCTCAGACGTCACGTTGCCATGCACGAGGTTGTCGAGCCGTTCCCTCGACTCTTTGCGAATGCATCGCAATGGCACGCGCTCCGCCGCGACGAACAAGAGCGCTTTATCATACGATCCTATAGCGCCACCCATCCCGCCGCGATATTCTGCTCGATAAGCTCTGCGGTTATGCACCGCCTTCCCGTGAGCTTCGCCCAGCTTGGTGCCCTGCACATCTACACATATCCCGCTCGGCCAACGCAGTCGTCGCGATGCATCACGCGACACATCACTTCCACCATTAACGCCGAAATCGTTGAAGGAGTACCCGTATCACCGCTCCTCACGGCAGCAATCGAGTGCATGTGCGACATGAACTTCCGAAACGGGCTCGCTGTCGCCGACGCAACGCTTCGCCGTTTGAGTATCGAGCGCAAACTTCTGCAAGAGTACGTTGAACGATACGCGCGTGGAAAGCGAGGCGTTGCCATGGCTCGCACCGTCACTGCATACGCCGACGGACGTGCCGAAAGCGGCGGCGAATCAATCGCTCGCGCTATCATGATCGAAGCCGGGTTGCTCCCGTCCGACCTGCAACGAAGCTTCACTGACCCTATCGAGGGCTGGCGAACCTATCGTGCCGACTTTTGCTTCGACCTACGTGATGGCACGACCGTTATCGTCGAATTCGATGGCAAGCAGAAGTATACCGACGAGGCGTTGCTCGGCGAGAGAACTGGCATTGATGCGCTCGTTGCCGAGCGGCAGCGCGAGTCGCGGCTCACCTTTCATAAGTGCCCAATTGTTCGATGCACCTACCAGGATCTGCAGCGGGAAGGACGCCTCCCCAGGCTGCTCGCCGCGGCGGGCGTGACGAAAAGCACGATTGCTCCGCCCGACTATCGCGCGACGGCACTGAAGCTGCCGGGTTCTTCTTTGAAATAATATGCCAAACCATACACAACGGCCGTCGCCACGCGTCTTACGTGTATGGTTTCGCATATTGTTTCACATAGCGGCTTATTGCACTGCCGCCATGCCGTCAGACATCGCCCGACGCAACGAGCGAGTCGACGCCGCACGCCCACCGCACAACAAAAAAGGCCGGCTCCCGAAGGAACCGGCCTTGTGCAGCAACGAATCTCTCGCGCAGCAGGCTACTCAGCCATGAAGTCGCGGGTCACGGACGAGTCAACCTTGACGCCGGGGCCCATGGTGGAGGACAGCGCGATGCTCTTCACATAACGGCCCTTGGCGGAAGACGGCTTCACGCGCAGGATCTCGGTGTAGAGCGCGGCGTAGTTCTCGACGAGCTTCTGGTCGTCGAAGGAGACCTTGCCCACCGGCACGTGGCAGATGCCGTAACGGTCGGCACGGTACTCGACGCGGCCGGCCTTGAGCTCGCCGACCATCTTGGCGACGTCCATGGTCACGGTGCCGAGCTTGGGGTTCGGCATGAGGCCACGGGGACCGAGGATCTTACCGATGCGGCCAACCTTGGCCATCATGTTCGGCGTGGCGATCGCAGCGTCGAAGTTAATCTCGCCACCCTGGATGGCAGCCACGAGCTCGTCGGAACCGACGACGTCGGCGCCGGCCTCTTCGGCCTCGCGAGCCTTCTCGCCCTCGGCGAAGACGGCCACGCGGACGGTCTTACCGGTACCGTGGGGCAGAGAGATGGAGCCACGGATGTTCTGGTCGGCCTTACGGGTGTCAATGCCCAGACGGAAGTGCGCCTCGACGGTCTCGTCAAACTTGGCGGGCGCGACCTCCTTCACCAGGCGGACAGCCTCGAGCGGCTTGTAAAGCTTGAACTTCTCAACCTTGTCCGCAGCGGCGCGGAAATTCTTTCCATGCTTCGGCATGTTCTACCTCCTGTGGTCACAGGGCGTTCGCCCTCCCACATCGTTGCGCGCCCCATTGCGCGCGAGCGGCTTCACCGGAGCGGTAAACCCGCAAACGGGTGCGCCATCTCGACGCACCCGTAGAAAGCAACGTTACTCGGCGATGGTCACGCCCATGGAACGGGCGGTACCGGCGACAATCTTCTTAGCGGCCTCGATGTCGTTGGCGTTGAGGTCGGGCATCTTGATCTCGGCGATCTTGGTGAGCTGCTCGTCGGTGAGCTGGCCAACCTTGTCGCGCTGCGGCACGGCGGAACCGCTCTTGAGCTTGAGCTCCTTCTTGATGAGGTGCGCCGCCGGCGGAGTGTGGCACTCGAAATCGAACGTGCGATCCTCGAAAACGGTGATGACGACGGGGATGACGTCGCCCATCTTGTCCTGCGTGGCGGCGTTGAACGCCTGGCAGAACTGCATGATGTTGACCTGGGCAGCACCAAGGGCGGGGCCCACAGGGGGCGCCGGGTTGGCCTGGCCGGCAGGAATCTGAAGCTTGATGACGGTTGCAACCTTCTTATCAGCCATCTCAAAACCTTCCTGAACCGAAAGCGAAGTGAATCTAACGTATCGTTAGCGCACCCGCGTTAGAAGCACGCCCCCAGATGAGCAGTCCAGGGACGAAGCGCCGGCGCGCGAACAACCAGCCTTACAACGCCACGACGATCTGGTCGAAACCAAGCTCGACGGGCGTATCGCGACCGAAGATCTGGAGGATGACCTTCACCTTGCCAGATTCGGCGTTGACCTCGGAAACCATACCGTTGAAGTCCGCCAAGGGGCCGGAGGTCACGCGCACCGGCGTGCCCACCTCGAGGTCGACGGACATCCGCTTGGGAGCCTCGCCCTTCTTGGACTTGCGCATCATCTTGTTATATTCATCGCGGGAAAGCGGCGACGGCTTGCCATTGGCGCCGAGGAAGCCGGTAACACCGGGCGTGTTGCGCACGCAGGTCCAGGCGTCGTCGTCCATCTCCATGCGCACGAGCACGTAGCCCGGGAAGATCTTGACGTCCTTGGTCTCGCGCTTGCCGCCCTCTTTGATCTCGGTCACGCTCTCCATAGGAATCTCGATATCGAAGATGCGATCCTGCATCCCCATGGTCTCGATGCGATGCTCGAGGTCGGTCTTGACGCTCTTCTCGTAGCCGGAATAGGTGTGGACAACGTACCAACGCTTCGACATGGCCTAGCTCCTTAATCCAGAGATGAGGAAGAGACCCTCGCCGATCACGAAATCGAGCACGGCGATAGCGATGCCAACGACCACGAGCGAGGCGCACACCACGATGGAATAGTTGATGAGCTCCTTCTTGCTCGGCCAGGTGACGCGACGCATCTCGGTGCGCACCGCGGCAAGATAGTTGCGGATGCCACCGAAGAAACCGGGCTTGGAGCCCTTCTTGCTCTTCGCCTTCGCCTTATCCTTCTCTTTAGCGGCCTTCATCTCAGCCTTAGCGCGTGCGACGCTCTTCGAAGCGCTCTCAGTCTCCTTGGAGCCCTTGCGCGGGACGGATTTCTTGGCGGCAGAAGCGGCCTCAGCCTTGGCAGGAGCGGCGGGCGCCTGCGCGCTGCGCTGCGAAGCCTTCTTCTTGTTCTTCTTGTTGGCCATGGTCGCTACCTCCAGGCGCAAAGCGCCTAACACAGGAAACCGTAAGCCCCGAAATCGAGGCTTACGGATTGAAGACTGGCACGCCAGGAAGGACTCGAACCCTCAACACTCGGTTTTGGAGACCGATGCTCTACCAATTGAACTACTGGCTGAACCGTATGGCGACGGCACCAGGGGCAATACTTCTTGATCTCCATACGATCGGGCATGGTTGCCTTGTTCTTGGTCGTCGTATAGTTACGACGCTTGCACTCGGTGCAGGCAAGGGTGACGAGAGTACGCATGAAACTAATTACCTCCAAATACCGCCCCGTACGGGCACGATGGAATACGATAGCATCTGCGTTCTTACTCTGTCAACGGTTTATTCGCTGATAGACGCAATTGCAGATGCGTTCCATAAACGCTCACAAGGTCGCGGGAACAACCCGCATCTTGCACCGTTTTCCGAAGCGAACTCTCGTGTGCGCAGCGCGCGTTCACAGCAGATGAGTTCGATTTGGAAAACGGTGCGTCATGAAGAACCCGGCTCCTCGCGATGAGGAGCCGGGTCTAAGATCACACGATCCGAATACCTCGGCTACCCGAAGTTACTCGATGATGGTGGAGACGACGCCGGAGCCGACGGTGTGGCCACCCTCGCGGATAGCGAAGCGCAGGCCCTCCTCCATGGCGATCGGGTGAATGAGTTCGCCCTCGATGGTGATGTGGTCACCAGGCATGGCCATCTCGGTGCCCTCGGGGAGCTTGACGGTGCCGGTCACGTCAGTGGTACGGAAGTAGAACTGCGGACGGTAGCCATCGAAGAACGGAGTGTGGCGGCCGCCCTCCTCCTTGGTGAGGACGTAGACCTCGCCGGTGAACTTGGTGTGCGGGTGCACCGAACCGGGCTTGCAGAGAACCTGGCCGCGCTCGATGTCCTCGCGCTTGATGCCGCGCAGGAGGATACCGACGTTGTCGCCAGCCTCGCAGAAGTCCATGGTCTTGCGGAACATCTCGATGCCGGTGGCGACGGAGGACTGGGTCTCCTTGATGCCGACGATCTCGACGGGCTCGTTGAGCTTGAGCACGCCGCGCTCGACACGGCCGGTCGCAACGGTACCACGGCCGGAAATGGTCATGGTGTCCTCGACGGCCATGAGGAACGGCTTGGCGTCGTCGCGCTCGGGGGTCGGGATGTAGGAGTCGACGGCGTTCATGAGCTCACGGATGGAGTCATACCACTTCTCCTCGCCGTTGAGGGCGCCGAGAGCGGAACCACGGATGACGGGGATGTCGTCGCCCGGGAAGTCGTACTCGGAGAGGAGCTCGCGGGTCTCCATCTCGACGAGGTCGATAAGCTCCTCGTCGTCAACCATGTCGCACTTGTTCAGGAACACGACGATGTAGGGCACGCCGACCTGACGGGCGAGCAGGATGTGCTCGCGGGTCTGAGCCATGGGGCCGTCGGTA
>CASFXG010000068.1 GCA_949298635.1 uncultured Coriobacteriaceae bacterium
CCGCCGTCGCCGCCGAGCACCCCGTCGACCCCATGTCGGCGGGGTTCGTCCTCGACGCCGCGGTGGAGGAGCTCCCCGTGAGGGTGAACTTCTGCGGGAGCCCGTCGGACGCCGCGCCGTACTGCCTCGAGCACGGCGGGACCATGCTCGACGCGGCGCTCACGCTGAGGGGGAGGCTGCCCATCCGCGCCGAGGCGAGGAGGCTCGACGAGCCTGCGATCGTGCATATGCTCGACGGCTATTTCCGCATGCAGGGATACGAGACGGCGTGCGCGCATGGGGCGCAGGAGGCACTTGCCGCCGTGAACGACGCCGTTGCGCGCAGCAGGAGCATCGACCTCGCGTTGCTCGACGTGAATATGCCCGGTATGGATGGGTTTGAACTATGCCGCAGGCTCCGAGAGGCGCTCAGTTGCCCCATCATCTTCCTCACGGCGCGCATCGAGGACACCGACCAGCTTGATGGTTTCGCGGCCGGCGCAGACGATTACGTGCTCAAACCGTTCTCACTCGACGTGCTCGGCGGCCGCGTGCGGGCGCATCTGGCGCGCGAGGAGCGGCGCGGCGTGGAGGTGCGCGAACGCAGTACGCGCGTGTTTTCGAACATCACTGTCGATTTCGCGGAGCGGACGGTTACGGTTGCGTCGGCTACGGCAGCCGCGTCGGCCGAATCTGGGTCGACGGGGGAGTCGGGATCAACACCTTCACCCACGCCACTCGACCTCACGCGTACGGAGTTCGACATCATCGCCTTGCTCAGCAAGAACCCAGGTCGCGTATACGATCGCACGCAGATCTACGAGCAGGTTTGGAATTGGGACGCGACGGGCGACCCGGCGATCGTGCGCGAGCACGTGCGGCGCATCCGCAACAAGTTCGCTGCGGCGGGCGCAGGCAGCGACGTGATCGAAACCGTGTGGGGCGTGGGCTATAGGTGGGTGGCGCGATGAGCGTGGGAAAGCGAGATGGCAAGATGAAAACTGATGCTGAAGAGCGGCACGACGAGGCGGTGGAGCCTCGGGCGAGTTTCGCTGCGCGTCTTCGTGCGTGGTGGAAGAACCCGAGCATCATGCGCGCATTCTTCGGCTATACGATCGCGTGGCTCTTGGTGGCGAGCGTGCTTTGCCTTGTGGCGATTGAGGGCATTATGGAGGTGTACTACCGGGTATCGGAGGAGCACCGCGCAGAGCATGTCGAGGTCAACGCGGGGCCGTATATCTACGACGCTACGATCGACGAGCTCGTGCCGGCGACGCCCGTGTATCTCGACGATTTCTACGACCAGGTTGTGTTCGTGGCATTCGCTACGGCGGCGGAGAACTATTCGCAGGGAGCTATCGTCGCAGGCGGCTGGAATCGCGACATGCAGGTGGTGAACGCCACCATGGAGCTGCTGCGGCGCGACCCCGTCTACCGCGTGACGGATTGGGGCGGCAATTACACCGAGGCCGATTACATTGCGACGGACGGCAGACCCTATGACCCGGACGCCGAGATTTCGGCAAGCGATCTGCCGGCGTACGATGCCCAAGAACGGGCCGAGCGCTCCCAAACGATCGCTGCGCTCACCGGGGAAGAGGTCGGCGGCGATGTGCTTCTTTCGAATGTGGCCTACTTTGTGGCGCTCGACGAGTCCGTCTATCTCACGCCGCTCGATTGGGGACTGCGCGTCGCTGCAGGCATTGTGGCACCGGTTGTGATATTCGGCGGCGGCGCGCTGCTGTTCTTCCGCCGATTCTATCGGCGCTATATTGCCGAGCCCCTTGCGAGTTTGGGCGCCGCGGCCGACCGCATCGCAGCGCAGGATCTCGATTTCGAGGTCGCGCCGGTGCGCGGGCGTGAGCTCGGGCGGCTCGCAGGCGTGATGGAACGCATGCGAGAGGCGCTCTTCGATGCATACCTCGAGCTCTGGCGCACGGCTGAAGACCGGCGTCGGCTGAACGCCGCGTTCGCGCACGACCTGCGCACACCCGTTACTGTGCTCAAGGGTACGGTTGAGATGGCGCAGGCGCGGGAGCGGGAGGCGATGCCGCGCTTGGGTGGTGCGGATGACGCTGAACAGGACAAGACGAGCGATGAGACTGTTCCCGCGCGCGATGAGGCGCTTGCCGTGATTGCCGAGCAGGTCGAGCGGCTCGAGCGCTATGCGGCGGCGATGGCGCAGGCAACCAAGCTCGAGGATCGTACGGTCGCGCTCGAGGCGGTCTCTGCACACACCGTAGCTGAAGTGCTCGAACGACAGGCCAGCAGCTATGTGGCGTCGTGCGGAAAGCATCGCGAGCTCGTGTTTCTCGCAGGCGATGGACTGCGTGCGCGGCTCGCTGCGGAAGGGCGCGAGAGTTCGGACGGACGTTCAGACGCTTTTATGCTCGATCTACAGGTCGTGGAGGAGGCGCTCGGCAACGTGCTGTCCAATGCCTGCGCGCATGCGGCGAATCGCATCGAGCTCGCCGTTGACGTGAATGCGGCAGGATTCCTTGTTGTGACCGTCGATGATGATGGGCCGGGCTTTTCTGCCGAGGCGCTTCATCATGGTTGCGATGCGTTCTATAGCGAACAGAAATCTGCCGAGCACTTCGGGCTGGGGCTTAACGTGGCGAGTGTGCTCACGCGGCTGCATGGCGGGGACATCGAGCTTACGAACGCGCCCGGTGGTGGCGCGCGCGTGACGATGACGTTTGCCGCTCAACGTGCTGAAAGCTGACAAAGCGCTTGCGGGCATCGAATATGCACTCGCTACCATGGAGGTTCGTATGGCGAGACGATGGGAGAGAGACATGGGGGACGAAGGCGCTCCCGGAGCGACCGCCGAAGCGCTGCCATTTGCGGGGACGAGCATGGCTCCGGCGTGCGGCTCCTGCCCGGAGCGTTCGGCATCTCGCCGCCGTGGCAGTCGGGTTCAGGTTCCGCGCACCGCTATTGTCACGATTGCGGTGATTACTGCCGTTGTAGCGGTGGTTGCGTGTTGGAAGTATCTGCCCGGTGCCTATGCGTGGCTCACGAACCCCGACGCGGTTCGTGCGTTCGTTGCCGAGCATGCGGTTTTGAGCAGACTTGTGCTCGTGGGTATCAACGTGGTGCAGGTACTGCTTGCCTTCCTGCCGGGAGAGCCGGTCGAGCTTGCGAGTGGCTATGCGTTCGGCCTGATCGAGGGAACGGCGCTCTGCCTTGCTGCGGCGGCCGTGGCCTCGTCGCTCATCTACTGGTGCGTGCGCCGCTGGGGCCGGCGGCTCGTGGGCAAGTTTTTCAACCGTTCGATGCTCGACCGCTATGAGTGGCTGCGGAATACCCGCAAGCTTGAGCTCATCATGCTCGTCGTGTTCCTCATTCCCGGTACCCCGAAGGATTTCCTCACGTATTTCGCCGGCCTCACGCGCCTGCGCTTTCCCGTCGTGCTGGCGATCGCGACGTTCGGCCGCCTGCCCTCCATCGTGACATCGACTGTTGCTGCTGCGGCGTTTGGCGCGGGAGACTACGGGGCGGCGATCATCGCGGTGGTGGTCGCCGGTGTGCTCATCGTGGCAGGCGGCTTCGCCTACCGTGCTCTTGAGCGCCGCGCGCGGGCGTGACCCAATTGGGGACAGGTGCGTTTTGGGACAGCGGACGTAAAATAGCCCCAGCGACTTTTTTACGTTGTGTTGAATAGGATATGTGGAAGTTCGCACCTTTCAACGCAATGTAAAAAAGTCGCGGGGGCTATTTTACGTCCGCTGTCCCAAAACGCACCTGTCCCCAATTGGGTCACGCCTGCTAGCTTGCGCGGTCGAGGAAGAAATCGGCCATATCGAGGAAGAGCGCACGGCAGCCTTCGTCCAGTTCGATGTCGGTGAGTGTGGCCTTTGCCCGGGTGATGAGGTTTTCGGCCACGCCATGGGCGTAGGCGATCGAGCCGGTTTGCTCGAAGAGCTCCACGCAGCGCGCGAGCTGGGCGGGGTCGCTCGTACCGGAGCGTAGAATCGCTTCGACCTCGTCATGCGCAGCGGGGTCGGCGAGCGCGTGCACAGCGACGAGTGTGCGCTTACCCTCGGTGATATCGGTGCGGAAATCCTTGGCGGTATCGTTGCCTACCAGGTTGATAAGGTCGTCTTGAATCTGGAAGGCGAGACCGGTGTCCAGGCCGAAGGAGCGGAGCGCTTCGACTTGAGCGTCGCTGCCGCCGCCGATGATCGCGCCCGTGGCGAGCGGTACGGCGCCGCTGTAGTGTGCGGTCTTGAGCGTGGCCATGCGCAGGTAGTCGTCCACGGTGAGGTCGAAGCGCCCGTCGCGTACCCAGCCCAGATCAAGCGCCTGACCCTCGATGGTGCGCATCGTCATAGCGGTGAGTTCGCGCATGACGCGCAGACGCACGTCGTCCGGCAGCACGGGGTCGTTCAGCACAGCCTCGGTGACAAGCGTGAGATCGAGGTCGCCGCAGTTGATGGCGAGCCCCACGCCCTCGGTGAGGTAGAGGCAGGGCTTCCCGCGGCGGAGCTGCCCGTTGTCCGCGATGTCGTCGTGGATGAGCGCCGCGCTCTGGAAGTGTTCGATCGCCGCCGCGCAGCTTCGGGCGAGCGCGGGGTCGCCGCCTACAGAACGGCATGCAAGCAGACAGATGAGCGGTCGGTGGCGCTTGCCCCCATTCTCGGCAAAGGAGCGGAGCGGTGCATACAGGTAGCGGTTGAGGTCGTCGGTCTCCGCCGTGCCTTCGAAGAACGAGAGCAGGTATTCGTCTAGATCGCCGTGATGCGCTCGAAGATAGTCGGCGAACGAATTATGCATGGCGGAGATTCCTTTCTGGGACGGATTGGGGGTTGGTTGGGAACGGGTTCGTTTCAACCCATCGGTTGGACGACTCGGCCTCACTGCCGTCCTTCATTGCGATGGGTTGAAACGAACCCATCCCCAGCCAACTCCCCCAGCCAACCCCAAGGCCTGTCCCATATGTCATGACATTGGGGACTGTCCCCAATGTCAGGCGGTGGCGAAGCCGTCGGGGTTCTTCGACTGCCAGTTCCAGGAGTCGCGGCACATGTCGTTGATGTCGAACTCGGCCTTCCAGCCCAGCTCCTGCTCGGCTTTGGTGGCGTCGCACCAGTTGGCGGCGATGTCACCTTCGCGGCGCGGGCAGATCTTGTAGGGCAGCTCGTGGCCGCAGGCAGCCTCGAACGCGTGGATCACGTCGAGCACGGAGGAGCCGGTGCCGGTGCCCAGGTTGAAGACGCCTACCTCGGAACGGCCGTTCATCCACTCGAGCGCGGCGACGTGCCCGCGTGCGAGGTCCACCACATGAATGTAATCGCGCACGCCGGTGCCGTCGGGCGTGGGGTAGTCGTCGCCGAACACCTGCACGAACGGGCGCTTGCCCACGGCGACCTGCGCCACGTAGGGCACGAGGTTGTTGGGGATGCCCTTCGGGTCCTCGCCGATGAGTCCCGAGGGATGCGCGCCGATGGGGTTGAAGTAGCGCAGCAGCACGACGTTCCACGCGGGGTCGGCCGTGTGCAGGTCCATGAGGATCTGCTCGATCATCCACTTCGTCCAGCCATACGGGTTCGTGGCGGGCTTCTTGGGATCGAGCTCGGTCACGGGCGGGTTGTCCGGGTCGCCGTAGACGGTCGACGAGCTCGAGAAGATGATGTCCTTGCAGCTGTGATCGCGCATGCATTCGCACAGCGTGAGCGTGTTGCCGATGTTGTTGTGGTAGTACTCGATGGGCTTCGCCACGCTCTCGCCCACCGCCTTGTAGCCGGCGAAGTGAATGACGCGGTCGGGTTGCTCGGCATCGAAGATGCGGTCGAGAGCGGCGCGGTCGTTGACGTCCGCCTCATAGAAGACGAGGTTCTTCGCGGCGTCCTCACCCACGATCTCGCGGACGCGGTCGAGCGCGACGGGGCTTGCATTGTAGAGGTTGTCGACCACCACGACGCGGTACGCGCGCTCGAGCAGCTCAACGCATGTATGAGACCCGATGAACCCGGCGCCTCCGGTAACGAGGACGCAGGTATCCTGCGGTGTCTTTGCCTGTGCCATGGAAAACTCCTCACATTGTGTGTTGCGGCGCGCATTCGGTGCGGGTTGGACGCGCCCGCAGCAAGCGGTGGCGCCCGCCGCGTCCGGCAGCGTAAACGTCACACAAAGTATAACGTTGCCATGTGCAGGGATGCCGTTCGCACGATATTTCTTTGATGATGTCGAACATCGGGAGCCGATAAGGTATTCTTGTAGGCGGTCGACATATACACACAGATTAAACGGAGCAACGTATGTCACACCCCAACGAATCCCGACGGGATATCTCTAAATATATCGATACTCCCTTTTCCGGTGCGCAGCTCGTAGCGCATTGTGGTCGCGGTGACGCGGACTGCACGCGTCGCGATGCGATCAAGGCGGTTCTTGCGGCTACCGGGTTCGTCACGGTGTTCGCAAGCCCCCTCACCGCGCTTGCCACGCCGCAGGCGTCGCAGGAGACGCTCGACGCGCTCGATGACGCGCAGGCCGAACTCGACGCGGTGCAGGCGCAGCTCGACGAGATTTCCGCACAGTATCAGGAGCTCAGCCAGAAGCAGGACGAGACGATCGCCCAGATCGAAGACGTCGAGGCGAAGATTGCCGAGACTGAGGCGAAGATTGCCGAGCAGGAAGCCGAGCTCGAGGAGAAGCAGGCTATGCTCTCCGAGCGCGTCGCGTCGAGTTACAAGAACGGCGGCAACGAGGCGCTCGCCATCCTCCTTTCGGCGCAGACCTTCGACGAGCTTGTTTCGAACGCCTACTACATCGAGAAGATCAACGAGGCGGATCGCGCCGTCATCGCCGAGATCGAAGAGATTCGCGCACAGCTCGAGCAGCAGAAGCAGAGCCTCGAAGACCAGAAGGCCGAACTCGAGGCGCTGAGAGAGGAACAGGCCGAGCAGCTCGCGCAGATGCAGGCGAAGCAGCAGGAGACGCAGGAGCTCCTGAACAGCCTCGATGACGAGGTCAAGGCGCTCATCGCGAAGCGCGACGAGGAGATCCTCGCGGCTGCGGAGGCCGAGGCAGAGGCCGAACGTCGGCGCCAGGAGGCGCTTGCGGGCAGTACTCCGAGTACACCGCCCGTGCTTCCGGCAGCCGGTAGCGGCCAGGATTATTCTGCTGCCAGCGCCGCCCAGAAGCGAATCGTCGACTCCTGCTACTACACGGCCTCGCCCGGTTTGGGCTGGTGCGCGGCGTGGGTGAGCTACGTGTTCCAAAATGCCGGCATCGGTTCGGTGTGGGGCAACGCGTGCGATATGTATAGCATGTACTGCACGAGCTCGGATAAATCGACGCTACAGGTGGGCATGATCATCGCGGTTTCGACCCATAGCCTTACCTACGCTGGCCGCATCTATGGGCATGTGGGCATCTATATCGGCGACGACAAGGTCATGCATAACATCGGCCCCATCGCCACCTATGGCCTCGATGAGTGGATTAACACCTACGGCACGACGGTCACGCCGCGCTGGGGCTGGGCACTTGGCAAGAATCTTTCTCAGATGAGCTAGGCGTTCGTTCACGCGGGGCGAGGTGTGACCCAATTGGGGACAGGTGCATTTTGGGACATCAGGCATTCGCGTCTGATGTCCCAAAATGCACCTGTCCCCAATTGGGTCACA
>CASFXG010000069.1 GCA_949298635.1 uncultured Coriobacteriaceae bacterium
GCATCGCCCGCCGCCCTGGTAGCGGTGCGGATTATCCCAGTTACGGGGAGGGCGCACCAGCGTTTTCCAAGAAGGAGCGTCACCAACCTTTCGTTTTTGGCCATTTTTGCTTGCGCGGTGCGTTCTGGGCGGGGTTTTGGATCACCCGGACTTCGTTATGCTTCGAAATCGAGAAGCTGCGCGCTGCGGGCGGCGATGGAGGCTCCGAGTGAGTTGGGGTCAGTGTGTCGTAGATCTGCCAGGTGGTTGAGGGTGGCTTCAAGTGAGTGCTCTAGGGCAGTGAGTTCGTAGGGGGCGTTGAGCTGGGGCGGGGCGTCTGTTTCGAGGAGGAGGCGGTCGTCGGGGAGGATGCGTGCGTATTCGCGACCGCGTTTCGTGGCGAGCATGTGCTCGTTGATCGAGAAGAGGCAGCCCAGGTGAACGGCGCGCCAGAGTTCGTCGCTGGAGCCGCTAAACCAGTGCAGGATGCAGGATGAGGTGGCGGTCGTGTCGGTCTGCTCAAGGATGTCGAGCACGCGGCTCACCGATCGAATGGCATGGATGGATATGACGCGGCCCTGAAGCGGATGTTCAGAAACCGCGCGCATGATGCGCTCGAAGGCGGCAGTTTGCAGCCCGAGGCTTGCTGCTCCGCGCTTGCCGGCATCGAGCCCCACCTCGCCTACGTAGCATGAGTGTGCAACAAGTCCTTTCAGCAGCTCAATGTCGGAATCTCCGCAGGTGCCGTCTGCAAGCCACCAGGGATGAAGCCCTGCGCCCACGCGTACGTTCGGGTAGTCGGAAAATCGTTTGAGCGCAGCCACAGCGTCGTGCGGGGTGACGGTCGTGCAGAACAAGCCCATGCCCAAATCCTGTGCGGCGCGGGCAATCTCGACGCCGTTCGTCATGAGGTCGAGATGTACGTGCATGTCGACGAATCTCATCGCGAGCCGCCTTCGGCATCGATTCCAACAATTCGTCTCATCACGAATCCGGCGAGCATCTGACCCATGATGGGCGGAAGGTAGGAGGTCGTACCCAAAGGCGCGTGCTCGCCTTCAGCACAGTGAACCTCGCTGTCTATCGTTTGCACATCTCCTGGGGTTTCTACGCTGCGTAGGGGCTCGAGTGGCGTCTCGGGCGAGTAGAGCACGTCGAGCCGGCGGATTCCGCGCTTGCGGCAGCCTTTACGGATGACGCGGGCGAGCGCGTCTCCCTGCGTATCGTAAATGTCGGCAAAGCGTAAGCGCTCGGGGTAGAGCTTCATCGCACCGCCCATGCTGCTCACGATGGGAATGCCGAGTTCCTGCGCGCATGCAGCGAGCTCGAGCTTCGTCGAGACGGTGTCGATGGCGTCGACGAGGTAATCGATGCGCCCGCCCGCCTCTGTGCGGCACGAAGTGATGAGCCCCGCGACGTCCCCCGGCAGCAGGAACGCATCTCGTGCGATCACGCGTGTGCAGGGGTTGATGCGCCCTACGAGCGCGCGCACCGCATCGACTTTTCTCATCCCGACGGTATCCGTCCACGCGACGGCTTGCCGGTTGATATTGCTCGCAGCGACCTCGTCACCATCGACCACGACGATTGTGCCCACTGCGCCGCGCGCGAGCGCCTCTATGCAGTTCGAGCCCACGCCGCCTGCACCCACGACCATAACGGTCGCCGCTTGCAGGCGAGCAAGCCCCGCGACGCCCCATAGCGCCTCAAGCCGTGATGTCGGAGTCTCGTTCATAGCCCTCATTCTAGATGGGTGGTTGAAACGTGTAAATTTACCCCAGGGACTTTTTTACATTACCGATGCCAGTCTCAGGTTTCAGCGGCGACTTCTCAAGCTGCACTTCATGTCAAAAACCCCTGGGGTTATTTTACATGATCCAAGGTAGCCCCGTTCGCCGATGGATGGTTTACGGATGGAGACGAGCTTTCATGGGCATGATTGGCGGGTCTTCTGGGACTATAGTTCGCGTGTCAAGAATTTGTGTAGGGACAAATTGGGACGCGAAAACTTTATGCATACCCATCTAGCAGGGAGTTTCCTATGGCAGAGTTCATCTACCAGATGTACCAGGCGCGCAAGGCGCATGGCGACAAGGTCATCCTCGACGACGTGACTTTGAGTTTCTATCCCGGCGCGAAGATCGGCGTCGTGGGACCCAACGGCATGGGCAAGTCGACGCTTCTCAAGATCATGGCGGGCGTCGAGGAAGTGTCCAACGGCGACGCGCGTCTCACGCCGGGCTATACGGTGGGGCTGCTTCCGCAGGAGCCGCCGCTCGACGAGGACAAGACCGTTATCGAGAACGTGCGCATGGCCTTCGGGGACCTCATGGCGAAAGTCGAGCGCTTCAACAGAATAGGCGAGGAGATGGCCGAGCCCGATGCGGACTTCGACGCCCTCATGGCCGAGATGGGCAAGCTCCAGGACGAGATCGACGCGGCCGATGGCTGGGATATCGACTCCAAGCTCGGTCAGGCGATGGACGCCCTCCAGCTACCCGATTCCGACATGCCCGTGAGCGTGCTTTCCGGCGGTGAGCGTCGCCGCGTGGCGCTCTGCAAACTCCTCCTCGAGGCGCCCGACCTGCTGCTGCTCGACGAGCCCACGAACCATCTGGACGCCGAGTCGGTACTGTGGCTCGAGCATTTCCTGAAGAACTATCCCGGTGCCGTGCTCGCCGTCACGCACGATCGCTACTTCCTCGACAACGTCGCGGAGTGGATCTGCGAGGTCGACCGCGGCCGCCTCTATCCCTACAAGGGCAACTACTCCACGTACCTCGAGACCAAGGCCGCGCGCATCGCCGCGCAGGGCCAGCGCGACGCCAAGCTCGCGAAGCGCATGGCCTCCGAGCTCGAGTGGGTGCGCTCGAGCCCGAAAGCGCGCCAGGCGAAGAACAAGGCGCGTCTCGCCCGCTACGAGGAGATGGAAGCCGAGGCGCGCGCGAGCCAGAAGCTCGACTGGACGGACATCCGCATTCCCGTGGGTCCGCGCCTGGGTGCGAAGGTGCTCGAGGTCGAGCACCTGCACAAGGAGTTCGACGGGCGCGTGCTCATCGACGACCTGAGCTTCAGCCTGCCGCGCGCGGGCATCGTGGGCGTGATCGGCCCGAACGGCGTGGGCAAGTCGACGCTCTTCAAGATGATCATCGGTGAGGAAGAGCCCACGAGCGGCACGATCGAGCTCGGCGAATCCGTGAAGGTGTCCTACGTCGACCAGAACCGCGCCGGCATCGACCCCGATAAGACGCTCTGGGAGGTTGTCTCGGGCGGCACGGACAAGATGATCGTGGGCGAGACCGAGGTGCCGAGCCGCGCGTATGTGGCGAGCTTCGGCTTCAAAGGCCAAGACCAGCAGAAGCGCGCCGGCGTGCTCTCCGGCGGCGAGCGCAACCGCTTGAACCTCGCGCTCACGTTGAAACAGGGCGGCAACCTGCTCTTGCTCGACGAGCCTACGAACGACCTCGACGTCGAGACGCTCTCGTCGCTCGAGGCGGCGCTCTTGGAGTTCCCGGGCTGCTCCGTGGTGATCAGCCATGACCGTATGTTCCTCGACCGTGTGGCGACGCACATCCTCGCTTGGGAGGGCACGGACGAGAACCCCGGCGCCTGGTACTGGTTCGAGGGCAACTTCGCCGCCTACCAGGAGAACCGTGTGGCGCGCCTCGGCGAGGACGCCGCGCAGCCGCACCGCATCCATCGCAAGCTCACGCGCGACTAGATTCGCTCCGACGACGTCAACCTTTTCCGCCAGATTTCTCAAATGGAAGGACGAAAACGGCGGAATATGTCGACGTCGTTCAAGGTTCACGTCCGCCACGCGTTCCGCTGCGCTGTTTTGACGGCTTGGGATGCACGCGGATGAATGGGGTACAATTGCTCACGATGTACGCGGCCGACCGTTCGGGCATCGTTCGAGGGGCTGTCGGCATGTGACGAAAGGGCAGGATCGAGTGGCGGGCGGTATCCCGGCAACTCCTCCGCGCGACCGCGCCGAGGAGGGGATTCTCTACTACATACAGCGCTATCGCCTCACAGGCGGCGACCGGCTGCCTGCTGAGCGCGATCTTGCCGAAGAACTCGGGGTCTCGCGCACGGCGCTTCGCGCGGCGATCGGCCGGCTCGAATCCGCTCACATGCTTGAACGCCGCCATGGCGCAGGCACGTTCATCTGTCCCGCCAAACCCGTCAACATCTTCGAGGACACCTACAGCTACTCCGATTCCGTGCGCGCCGTGGGGCGCGTGCCCGGTTCGCGCGTGATCTCTGCCCGGTGGAAGGCCGCCGATGCCGCTCTCGCGGAGCGTACCGGCCTTGCCGAGGGCGCTCCTATCTTCGAACTCTGCCGCGTGCGTCTTGCCGACGAGTACCCCGTATCGATCGAGACGTCTTCGATCAACGGGTCGCTGTGTCCGGGTATCGATCACTTCGATTTCGGCAGCGAGGAGCTCTACCGCGTGCTTGAGCGCGCGTATGGCATCCGAGTCGAACACGGTATCGAACGCATTTCCATCTCGCGCGCGAATGGCGACGAGGCGGATTACCTAGGCATCGCGAAGGGGTCGCCGGTGTTCTTCGAATCGGCGCTCGAGTACGATGCCGAACGCACGCTCGTGGAGTACGTGAAGACGGTCATCAATCCGGCGCGCTACCGCTTCGCAAGCCTGAGCGGAAGGCAAGAGGTTATGCCCAAGGAGGTGCTTGCATGGCTGAACGCGTAGACGCCCACCGCCCTGGTACGGGTATCAGCTCCTTGAGCGGCTTCATCTCCGATAAGCTTGTCGAGCGCATCGAGCGCGGCGAATATCCGGAAGGCTCCGCGATGCCCTCTGAGCATGATCTGGCGCGGGAGTTCGGTGCGACGCGCTTCGTGGTGCGTGCTGCCCTCGACGATCTTGCCGTCATGGGGAGGATTCGCCGCGTACAGGGCAAGGGAACCTACGTTACCAGTCGGCGCTTCGAAGAAGTCGGCGAGGTGGGGGGCTTTCGCGAGTCTGCCCGCACCTCAAACCGTACCGCTTCCGTGCGCGTGCTTTCCCGTTCGCGCCGTCTCGCAGGACCATACTTCTCGCGCATCTTCTCGATCGACGAGGCGGATGTGCTCTATTCGATCCGGCGCCTCAACAGCGTCGACGGCGAGCCCCTTTCCATCGAGCGCGCGCTCGTGCCGCTCGCCTTGTTCGAAGGCATCGAAGAGGTCGATGTCTCCGTGTTCAGCCTGTACGAGACGTACAAGATGTATGGCCGCGAGGTTGTGGCGACGGCAGAGCGGCTCGACATCGAGACCCTTTCCGCCCACGATGCCGCGCTGCTGCAGGTCGAACCTGGCGAGTTGGCGCTCTCGCTCGCCTGTCTGAGCTTCGACGCGACGGGATGCGTGGTCGAGTATTCCAATTCGCTCTGCCGTGCAGATCGGGGAAGCTACAGCTACGAGTACTGAGGCTGAAGAACTCGTGGCCAAGGTGCGCACCTCATGGATACCGCGTTCCGCCAAGTGCAAAGTAAATAAAACCAATTACCGATGATTTGCTACCGCTTACCGCTGCCCCTTTGCACTGTCAAAAGTGGTATTAAATACTCATAATTGATAAGTGGTATTAAATACTTTTGAAATGTTGCTTAGCTGCAACCATCGCCCGCGGCGTATGGGAAGGTGATGCATGGTGAAGATGACGGACTACATCGAGCGCTCCGTGACGCGGCTCGACGAGGTCGCTGCATGCGGTCTCGAACTCGTTGAACCGTTGGTCGAGCGATTCGTCTTGAGCGGCTGCGATGCCCTGCGTATTGTTGCGTCCGGCTCCTCCAAGAACGCCGCCGATATCGCCCGTCCGCTCCTACAGCGCTCTCTGGGGCGCGAGGTGCAGGTCGTGACGCCCGAAGCGTTCATCGATTTCGAGCACGCGCAGCCTGCGAACGCGTTCAATGTCGCCGTGTCGCAGAGCGGATACTCCACCAACACGATTGCCGCCCTCGATTTCATGGCCGAGCACAATCTTCCGTGCGCAGCCCTCACCGCGAACTGCGCGGCGCCCATCTCCGAGCACGCCGTGTGCGTGTTCGATTACGGCGTCGGGGTCGAATCGGTCGACTTCGTCACCATGGGCGTGCACGTGCTCGTCTGCTACCTCATGCTGTTCGGCATCGAAGCGGGTGAGCGCATGGGCGCACTCAATGCCACCGAGGCTGATCGGCTGCGCGGATGCCTCTGTGCGGCCGGAGGAGCATGCGCGTCGGGCATCTCCGCGGCACGAGCGCTCTTTGAAAACCAGAAGCTTGCCCTGTCCACGCAGGTGCCGGCTATCTTCGTAGGCAACGGTGCGCTTCGCGGCGTGGCGCAGGAGGCGGCGCTCAAGTTCAGCGAGACCACGAAGGTGCCGGCGATGTGGTTCGAGGGCGAGGAGTTCATCCACGGTCCCGAGATGCAGATCACGCCCGGCTACCTGGTCGTCATCATCGACGACGCGGGCGGCTCGGAGCGCCTGGCCGGCATCGCGCGTGGCATCCGCTCCGTCACGGACACCTGCTATCTCCTCACTGCGCATCCCGAAGGGGCGGCGCACGAGGTCGTGATCGAGGCGTCGGCACCCGAGGTCTACCCGTTTGCCGCCCTCGCCTTCATCCAATACCTCGCCGCGCAGATCGTCGGCGCCCTCAAGAGCTGGGACGTGCATCCGTATCTCGATGCGGTGGATGATGCATTCGCCTCGAAGGCGCCGGGATACGACGAATCCGTGCACGAGCTCGAACGCCGTGCCGCAACGGTTTACGGAGATTCGGCGGGAGCCTAGCCCGCCTCTCATACGTATCGGGAATCCTCTAGGTGGAGAAGGGAGTCAAGGATGAAACCGACGGAGAAGGTCGAGATCATGCATTTCGACCAAGAAGGGTACCTGAAAGACGGTGAAGCCCTCTACGAGACGGGGAAGAAGATGGCTGCGCTCGCGGATCGTGTGGCCGACGAGGGCTACGACGCGATCTTCCTCATGGGCGTGGGCGGCACCTGGGACGAGCTCATGCAGCTCGAGTACCTCATGAACAAGTTCGGCGACAGGGACCTCGAGGTCTACCTCATCCACGCGGCCGAGTGGAACGTCTCCGGCCACAAGCGCATGACCGAGAAGTCCGTCGTGCTCACCGCCTCCGAGTCCGG
>CASFXG010000070.1 GCA_949298635.1 uncultured Coriobacteriaceae bacterium
GGGTACCCCCGGACGATGTCGAAAAACCCCTGGGGTAATTTCACATGCCCGGCCGCGCCGGAGTGCCCTGACCTTCTGTCCGCGCCTTACATGCGAGCGCGTTTGTAAGCCGCACGTAAGCACGTCGTTCGCCGTGCGTAATGGTTCATAAGGCGTTGGTAACAGCTGTCGGGCGAGCGTTCTGCCCTGCATCCATCGCGGTATCTTGCAAATCGACGAGTGCGGGCTCCCACCCACGAGTCCGCGAACCTCGCGTGTGTAAGATTCTGGAAGGAGAATCATTCATGTTGAACACTTCGTGCTCCCGTCGTTCGTTCCTCGGCCTTGCTGGCGGCCTCGCTGCCTTCGCCGGCCTTGGCCTCGCTGGCTGCGGCCAGGCTCCTGCGGCCGGTTCCGCCGCTGGCAGCGGTGACGCTGCGGCCGCCCTTTCCGGCACCATCAACTGCGGTGGCGCTACGTCGTTCCAGCCCCTCATCGAGGCTGTGGCCGAGGAGTTCTATAAGGAGAACCCCGACGTCGTGATCGCCATCTCCGGTGGCGGCTCGGGCGACGGCATCTCCGGCATCGTGGACGGCTCGCTGCAGATCGGCCGCTCCGACGTGTTCGCCGAGGAGAAGGTCGACGACGAGTCCCAGCTCGAGGGCCTCGTTGACAACCAGGTGTGCATCGTCGGCATGGGCCCCATCGTGAACGCCTCCGTCGACATCGACGACATCACGACCGAGCAGCTCAAGGGCATCTTCACCGGTGCCATCACCGACTGGTCCGAGGTGGGCGGCACCGCCGGCACCATCAACGTCATCAACCGTGAGGCCGGTTCCGGCACCCGCGCCACCTTCGAGGCCGCCGTGCTTCAGGGCGAGGAGGTTCCCGCGGACTTCACCCCGGTCGCCGAGGTCGACTCCTCGGGCACCGTCGTTGAGCAGGTCGCTGCCACCGAGGGTTCCATCTCCTACGTCGCCTTCAACTACTACGAGGCCAACGAGGGCATCAAGGCGCTCAACGTCGACGGCGTGGAGCCCACGCAGGAAAACGTCGAGAGCGGCGACTTCAACATCTGGGCCTACGAGCACATGTACACCCGCTCCGATGAGGATGAGGCTACGGCCGCCATCACCAAGGCGTTCATTGACTTCATCATGAGCGAGGACATCCAGTCCACGATCGTCATCGAGCAGGGCTTCATCCCCGTGAGCAACATGAAGGTTAAGAAGGACGTCGACGGCAACGTCACGCCGGTTGAGTAGCGCACGCGCTGCTTTGAAATTCGTGTACTGAAATCGAGGGGCGCCTCCCGCTTGCGCGAGGTGCCCTCTCGCCTGTGAGAAAGGCGTCACATGGCAAAGGTCATGCCAAAACGCCGTTTGGAGAACATCGGGCTCAGCATCACGGGCGCATGCGTCCTGCTTGTCGCCGTCGTGGTCGTCGCCTTGATCTTCATGGTCGCCCAGCAGGGCCTGACCACGTTCTTCGTGGACGGCTTTGACCCCATCGCGTTCCTGACCGGACGGAACTGGATTCCCGAGCAGGATATGTACGGCGCGCTGCCCATGATCGTGGGCTCGTTCTCGGTCACGCTGCTCTCGACGCTCATCGCCCTGCCCATTGCGCTCGGTTCGGCCATGTTCGTGGTCGAGGTCGCGCCCGGGTTCGGCACGCGCGTGTTCCAGCCGCTCGTCGAGCTCTTGGTGGGCATCCCGTCCGTCGTGTACGGCGTGCTCGGTCTCTACGTGGTGAACGCGGCAATGCGCGCGATTTTCGGTGCGGCGGCGGGCACCGGCGCGGGCATCCTCTCCGGCTCGATCGTGCTTGCAGTCATGATTCTACCCACCGTGACCACGCTTTCCATCGACGCGCTGCGCGCCGTGCCCATGGAGTACCGCGAGGGCTCCTATGCGCTCGGTTGCACCCGTTGGCAGACCGTGTGGCACGTGGTGCTCAAGAGCGCGACGCCGTCCATCATGACGGCTGTGATCCTGGGCATGACCCGCGCCTTCGGCGAGACGCTCGCCGTGCAGATGGTCATCGGCGGCGTGGAGCGCAACATGCCTACGGGCCTGCTCTCGCCGGCATCGACCCTCACGGCGACGCTCACTTCCGGTCTCAATAACGCCGTGGCGGGCACCGAGTTCTACCACGCACTGTGGACGCTCGGCCTCATCCTGCTCGCCATGTCGCTCGTGTTCATCCTCATCATCCACCTCATCGGTCATAAGGGGGCGAAGCAGCATGGATAACCAGGTCATGGTTTCTGCCGAATACGCCGAGCAGTCTGTCGCCCCGGCTGCCGCACCGTCCGCACAGGGGTCGATGGCGCCTGCGCCGGAGCCCGCGCGCCGCGACCTTTCCGAGCATGTGAAGCGCATCGGTCGCCAGGACAAGATTGCCACGGGCATCCTTACCGCCATCGTGGGCTTCGTGCTCGCGCTGCTCGCGGCCATCATCATCTACATCCTCGTGCGCGGAGGCGGCGTGGCGCTCACGCCCGGGTTCCTCACGAACC
The DNA here is from genome assembly GCA_949298635.1 of uncultured Coriobacteriaceae bacterium. GTDB lineage: Bacteria > Actinomycetota > Coriobacteriia > Coriobacteriales > Coriobacteriaceae > Enorma. The sequence continues at coordinate 2,504 of CASFXG010000070.1, forward strand.
CCAGCACGGCCGAGGTCTCGGGCATCCTCTACCAGCTGTTCGACTCGTTCTACATGCTCATCATCACGCTCATCATCTCGGTGCCCATCTCGCTCGGCGGTGCGATCTTCCTCGTGGAGTACGCGCCGGATAACTGGATTACCTCCGCGGCGAAGACGGCAATCGAGACGCTTTCGAGCCTTCCTTCCATCGTGGTGGGCATGTTCGGCTCACTCTTCTTCGTCGTCGTGATGGGCTGGGGCATCTCGATCATCTCCGGCGCTGTGGCGCTCACGATGTTCAACATCCCCATCTTGGTGCGCACCATCCAGCAGGCGCTCGAGGACGTGCCGCGCAGCCAGCGCGACGCGGCGCTCGCCATGGGTCTTACCCGCTGGGAGACCACGGTGAACGTGCTCTTGCCCGCCGCCATGCCGGCGATCGTGACGGGCATCGTCATCTCGGCCGGCCGCGTGTTCGGCGAGGCGGCGGCGCTCATCTTCACCTCGGGTTCCGCGCCGAGCCGCCTGAACTTCAACAACGTGCTCAACTTCGCGAGCCCCACGAACCCCTTCAACATCTTCCGCCCCGCCTGCACGCTCGCCGTCTATATCTGGCGCCTCACGAGCGAGCCCACGCCCGGTTCGACCGAGATCGTGTGGGGCACCGCGACGGTGCTCATCGTGTGCGTGCTGCTCTTCAACGTGCTCGCACGCGTGCTGGGCAAGTTCCTTGCGAGGAGGCTGACCGCCGAATGACCGATACCCTGAACCAGCAGGAAGCTGCGATGGATACGACACCGACGGCCAACGCCGCTGCCGCCGACGCCCTTCTCACCACGAAGGACGTGACCGTCACCTACGACCTCAAGCACGAGGCGCTGCACAAGACGAGCCTCGAGTTCCGCGCGGGCGAGGTCACGGCGCTCATCGGGCCCTCCGGCTGCGGCAAGTCCACGTTCCTGCGCTGCCTGAACCTCATGAACCTCGAGATTCCGCGCTGCAAGGTGGGCGGCGAGATCCTCTACCATGGGCGTAACATCAACACGCCCAAGGAGAACCTCTTCGAGCTGCGTAAATCCATTGGCATGGTGTTCCAGCAGCCCACGCCGTTCCGCAAGTCCATCCGCGAGAACATCCTGTTCGCGCCTAAGAAGCACGGCCGCCTGCACGGCAAGGACGAAGAGGACGAGCTCGTGGAGACCGCGCTTCGCCAGGCGGCGCTCTGGGACGAGGTCAAGGACAAGCTCAAGCAGAGCGCCCACGCCCTTTCCGGCGGCCAGCAGCAGCGCCTGTGCATCGCGCGCACGCTTGCCATGAAGCCCGACGTGGTGCTCTACGACGAGCCGTGCTCCGCGCTGGACCCCATCTCGACGTACACCATCGAGGAGACGATCCGCTCGCTCTCCGAGACGGGGCTCTGCCAGATCATCGTGACGCACAACATGCAGCAGGCGGGCCGCGTGAGCGACCGCACCGCCTTCTTCTACGTGGGCGACATGGTCGAGACGGGCACGACGCAGCAGATTTTCTCGGCACCTCGCGACCAGCGCCTTTCCGACTATCTGACGGGTAGGTTCGGCTGATGGAGAATCATATGGATACAACGATCAACGAGGACGTCCACCGCAGCATCGAGGGCGTGGAGAGCATGATCTCCATCCGCGACTTCAACCTGTGGTACGGCGACTTCCAGGCGCTCAAGCACATCTCGCTCGAGATTCCCAAGAACCGCGCCACGGCGTTCATCGGCCCCTCCGGCTGCGGCAAGTCCACGCTGCTGCGCACGTTCAACCGCATGTGCGACTTCGTGGAGAGCGTCCGTACCGAGGGCACCATCGAGTTCGACGGCCAGGACATCTTCAAGATGGACGCCAACGCGCTCCGCGTCTACGTGGGCATGGTGTTCCAGCATCCCAACCCGTTCCCCATGAGCATCCGCGAGAACGTGCTCTACGGCCCCAAGCGCATGGGGCGCATGAGCCGCGCGGAGGAGGACGAGATCCTCGAGCGCTGCCTGACGCGCGCGGCGCTGTGGGACGAGGTCAAGGACGACCTGAACAAGAGCGGTCTGGGGCTTTCCGGCGGCCAGCAGCAGCGCCTGTGCATCGCCCGCGCGCTCGCGACCGACCCGTCCGTGCTGCTTATGGACGAGCCCACCTCGGCGCTCGACCCCATCTCGACGAGTATGATCGAGGAGCTCATGATGCAGCTCTCCGAGGATCACACGGTCGTGGTGGTCACGCACAACATGGAGCAGGCCGCCCGCGTCGCAGACAAGACGTGCTTCTACTATCTGGGCGAACTTGTCGAGGCGGGCCCCACGAAGGAACTGTTCTCGAACCCCAAGGAACAGCTTACGAACGACTATCTCACGGGAAGGTTCAGCTAATGATTGCCACGCGTTCCAAGTACAGCCAGCAGCTTGAGAAGATTGATGAGCTGCTGGGCAGCTTTGCCGACAAGACCGCCGACGACATCCGCGCGCTCACCACGGCACTCGCGGGCGACGCGGAGGTTGCCGAGACGGTGCTCGACGGCGACCAGGAGGCGCGCCGCCTGCGCAGCGCGATTGAGAGTAACTGCACGGACGCCCTGTTGCTGCAGCAGCCCGTTGCCGGAGACCTGCGCTTTGTAACGGGGACGTTCCGCCTGGTTTCCGACCTGGCGCATATCGATTCCAAGGCGCGCGACGTGGCGGAGCTCGCGCAGACGCTGCCCGCCGAGGTCACCGCGAACCTGAGCGAGCATCTCGCATTCGCCGCCGAGCGCGTGGCGTCTATGGTCGAGGAGGCCATCGAGGCGTTCCGCACGTCCGACGCCGACCGCGCGCGCGGCGTGTTCGCCATGGACGACGACGTGGACGATGTCTACCTTGCCGCCGAGGGCGTGGTCATCGACCTCATCAAGGCGGGCGAGACGCGCGCGAAGTACCTGCCTGAGCTCCTTATGGTAGCGAAGTATTTCGAGCGCATGGGCGACGACGCCGTGCGCATTGCCGACTGGGTGATCTTCCGCGTGACCGGCGCCCGTGAGCGCGCCGCCGTGAAGCCGGAGGAATAGCCGGGGCACGGATGAGCCGGGGCGCCGCGGGCGCAATTCGACATCCCCCGCGCGACCTTGCGCGTTAGCTGAGCCGGGTGGTTCCTTCCTCGCCGCCCGGCTCGCTTGCTATGTGGAGAGAGCGCGTTACCGCGGACGTTATCGCGTGGGCCGTTCCTGTGTCGCCAGGTGCCGCTGTTTATCCCTTACCACGACGTCGACATATTCCGTCACTTTTCGGGTTCTCTGCGTGAAAAGTGGCGGAATATGTCGACGTCGCGCGTATCGGCTGAAGATGGTTGGTGCGCGGACTGTTCGCCTTGTGGCCAGATTATAGGCTGCTGATTGAGCGCATGCCCAGACGTTTCTGCAGGATGAGCACGGCGCCGCGGTCGGGTTCGAACTGCGGGGGAACGAGCTCGCAGCAGCGGGGGAGGGCGGCAGCGAGCGGCTCGAGGATGAGGTCGCCTGCTTTGAACGTGCCTCCGATGTACGTGACGGGGATGTGCTCGCAACCGCCGAAGATGCCGCGAACGATGGCGGCGACCATCTCGGCTTCCTCCTGCGCCGCGCGTTTAAGGATCGCACGGGCACTTGCGTCGCCTGCGCGCGCCGCCTCGGCAACCAGCGGGGCGAGCTGGGAGATGCGCGAGCGACTCGCCATGTTTTTCTGTGCGAACTCGATGACTTCGAAATCATCGGCGATACCAAGCTCACGGCGTACGAGGTTGTGGATGGCGCCCCGCGGCTCGCGGCCGTCGCTTTGGCGCGTGAAGGCACGCAGCAGCTCCTTGCCAAGCCAGCCTCCGCTGCCCTCGTCTCCCAGTTCATAGTCCCAGCCGCCGCAGCGCATGGAGCGGCCCTCGCACGCGCCGTAGGCGATTGAACCGGTGCCCGCGATGATAACGATGCCGTCGCACATGGCAAGGCCGGCAGCCCAGGCGCTCTCCACATCGTTCACCAGGGAGAACGGGTGCTTACCTGCTGTTTCGAGCACGGCGTTCTCGATCGCAGTGCTCGATTCGACGCCCTCGCCATAGCCGCAGATGCCGAACCCGATACCGAATTCAGCGCCGAGCGCACCGGATGCCTCGGCTCGTTGTACGCCTTCGTTGAATACGCGTTGCATGCCGGCGTAGCCGACCTGCGCGTAATGGCAGGTAGGAAGCTCGAAACGATCAAGCTGCGACATGTTCTCGTCATACAGGGTGAACGCGGTCTTTGTGCCGCCGCCGTCGACGCCAAGCCAGCGCATATGAACGTGCTCCTTTCGCCGGAATCCTCCGTCTGATTCTCTCAGATTGGATGGCGTTGCGTTGCGTGGTTTTGTGCTGCGGTTGCGCGCAATGTAAACATTGCAAAAAGCGCCGCGTGCATCGTGCGGGCGCGCCCGCAAGCTGGTAGTATGTCTCCTCGTGCGCCGAGCTGCGCTGTCTACACAGGCTCGGCGGTCTGTACGACGCCGTCCGTTCCGGCACGGGACGGCACAGAGGAGGAACCTGTGGCAGAGACCCAGGCAGCGGCTGCTTCCGCCGCGACGAACCCCGCAAACATCCATTCCATGCACACCCGCACGGCGGGCGAGCTGCGCCGCGAGAACATCGGCGAGGATGTCACGCTCACCGGCTGGGTGTGGCGCCGCCGCGATCACGGCGGCCTCATCTTCTGCGACCTGCGCGATCGTACGGGCATGACCCAGTGCACCTTCGATCCGGAGCACGCGGGTGGCGAGGCGTTCCACACCGCCGAGACCATGCGCCCCGAGTGGCCGATCCTCGTGCACGGTACGGTCATCGCGCGCGACGACGAGACGGTGAACCCGACGCTCCCCACCGGCGAGATCGAAGTGCTTGTCGATCGCGTCGAGGTGCTCGGGCGCTCCAAGACCCCGCCGTTCCAGATCGAGGACCGCATCGAGACTGCCGAAGATACGCGCTTGCGTTACCGCTACCTCGACCTGCGCCGTCCCGAGATGGCTCGCCGCATTCAGCTGCGCAGCGATTTCACGTTCGCCATCCGCTCCGCCCTGCACAACCGCGCGTTCACCGAGGTCGAGACGCCGGCGCTTTTCAAGTCCACGCCCGAGGGCGCGCGCGACTTCATCGTGCCGAGCCGCCTGCAGCCGGGCAACTTCTACGCGCTGCCGCAGTCCCCGCAGCTCTTGAAGCAGCTCCTCATGGTAGGTGGCGTCGAACGCTATTACCAAGTTGCGAAGTGCTTCCGCGACGAGGACCTGCGCGCCGACCGCCAGCCCGAGTTCACGCAGGTGGACATCGAGATGAGCTTCGTCCACCAGGACGACGTCATGGGCGCGCTTGAGGACGTGCTCCAGGATGCGTTCGCGCAGATGGGCGTCGAGATGCCCACGCCGCTGCGTCGCCTGTCCTACTGGGACGCCATGGACACCTACGGTACCGACAAGCCGGACACGCGCTACGGCATGACGCTCGTCGACCTCACCGACGTGTTCCGCGGCTCCTCGTTCAAGGTGTTCTCGAGCGCCGCGAACACCGAGGGGCATGTGGTCAAGGCCATCAACGCCAAGGGCGCCGGCACGTGGCCGCGTGCGCAGATCGACAAGCTCTCCAAGGTCGCCGAGACGTTCGGCGCCAAGGGTCTCGCGTGGATCGCGTTCCGCGAGGACGGCTCGGTGAACAGCCCGATCGTGAAGTTCTTCAGCGATGAAGAGATGGCAGAACTGCGTAGCCGCTGCGATGTGGAGCCCGGCGACCTCGTGATGTTCGCCGCCGGCCCGCGCCTTGCTTCGGACGAGATCCTGGGCGGCATGCGCAGCCACATGGCGGACGCGCTCGACGTGCCCCGCGAGGGTCACGACTTCCTGTGGGTCGTCAACTTTCCGCTCTTCCACTGGGACGATGACGCTAAGCGCTACGAGGCTGAGCACCAGCCCTTCACCCAGCCGCACCTCGACGAGCTCGATCTGCTCGAGACCGACCCGCTCGCGATGGGCAGCTGCACGTACGACTTCGTCATGGACGGCTTCGAGGCCGGCGGCGGCGGTATGCGTATCCACGATTCCGAGCTGCAGCTCAAGATGCTCGAGTTCATGGGCTTCTCCGAGGAGCGCGCGAAGAGCCAGTTCGGCTTCCTCATGGAGGCGCTCACGTTCGGCGCCCCGCCCATGGGCGGCTTCGCGCTCGGTCTCGACCGCGTGTGCATGCTGCT
>CASFXG010000071.1 GCA_949298635.1 uncultured Coriobacteriaceae bacterium
CGCTGCACCGCCGCCGGCGCATGCCGCCGCGCGCTTTCCGCCGCCCTTCTTCGGCATCTTCCGCCCGCCGCTCCCCGCCCGACCCCGCTTCGCCGCGCCTCTCCGCTTGCGCCTGCTCGGCTTGGGCAGCGGCGCCAGCCCCGCCTGTGCACGCATCACGTTCATGAGGTCGTGGTTGCGATCTTCCGCCGCGCAATACGGACAGGCAGCAGCGCCCTTCCAGTGCGCATGGCGTTCGTCCGCATCGCATTCCACCAGCTCGCCAAAGTAGCGTGTGAGCAGCTCCTGCCACTCGAATGCCGTCGTGCGGCAGCACGGGCTGGCGAATCCATCCACAAACGTGCGGCGGAACGCCTCAACGAGGTACGGTGGGAAGTCGCCCATCGCGGGCATGCCGGACGGATACACGAGGTTCGGACGCGCCACGAATGCCGCCACCCAGCCGCTACGCTCACGCTCGACGAGCGAGGGCATAGGCGTACCTTCCGGTGCTTTCAGATCCACCGCATACGAACAGGGGTGCTTCCCGAAGAACAGCGCCTTGTGGACGAGCACCGCGAGCGCATAGCAGTCTGTCCACTCGCTGAACGGCACGCCGCATGTGGCGTAGCTCCCACCCTGCGCCGCCCGCAGCATCTCGGGCGCGACGTACTCTGGAGTGCAGCCCAAGCAGGGGTAATGCGAGCCATCGGGCATACGAATATCGAATGAGTCCGCATCGATGAGCTGCACGGTGCAATCGGCGAGGACGGGGATGTTCTGCGGGCCGGGGTCGCCCATGGCCACGCCACACATGTGCATGCGGCCGAGCGTGTTCGCCAGCGAGACGAGCGCCGCAAGCCGCTGGCTCACGAGCGCGGTTCCCTTGGGGTAGGCGAACAGCTTGTCGAGCGTGGCATTCGGCTGCAAGCGCTTCATGATGAAGCCCACGAACGCGCCGTTATCATCGTGCAGCAGGTTGACCGGCCACGTGAGATTGGGCGGCAGCGAGCACATGCTTGGCAGCTGGCACATGGCCCTGAGCTTGGGCTCGCGCTTGCGGGCGAGCTCGACGGTGCGGAAGATCTTCGCCACGTAGTCCGGCTTGCCCTGGATGTCGTAGAGCTTGCCCTCGGAGCCTTCCTCGTTGAACGGTGTGGCCGCGAGCTCCAGACGCTGACCGGCCAACGTGGTGACGATCATTGCTCCGCCTCCTTCACCTGCAGGCGCTTCATATGAGCAGTTTCCGCCGCCCACTCTTGTTTGATGCGCTCCGCCACCGCATTGCGCAGCCCCTCCCAATCGGGCTCTTCGTAATAGGCGTCATCGAGAGTCGCGGGCGGGCGCTCGGGGTCATAGAGCAGAAGGAGCGTCGCATCATCGACCGTGCGCAGGCGCGGTTCGCGACGGATGATGTGGCGCAGGCGCCGGTCGAGCGCGCGCCGCTCCTCGGATGCGGCCTCCGTGCGATGCAGCAGCTTGCGCGCCTGCCTCACGTAAACAGGCTGCTCGGTTTCGCGCAGCAGCTTGGGGCACAGGCATTCGAAGAGCCCGTCCGTCGCCGCGAGCACTGCCGCAACGTCCTCCTCTACGGTTCCGAACTCCCAGGTATCTGGTCCAAAGCGCAGGGGAATCATCCCGCCGGCGTCATCGTGCTGCTGATGCGTCACCATCACGTACTCGCCCGTGGCGAGCGCGGCTACCATGCCGGAATCCCCCGCCTGACCCCAGCTCAGGCGGCGTCCGTCCCACACGCCCGCGCAGAGCGTCGCATCGAGCTCGCGCGCGGGCTCGTTCGCGCGCCGCGCCGTATCGCACACCGTGTGGTAGGCAACGATGAATCCGGCACGGATGACGTTTTGGATATCCTCGTCCGTCATCCCGGGCTCAAGGTGATTCGACACATAGAGCACCGCCGACGCCACCGCCACGCGCGAGCCCCGTTCGGAATGCTTGCGGCTGCCCACGCCATCCGACACACCGAACACCATCGCGTCGCCGCAGCGCGCGGTAAGGTACGCATCCTGGCACGGGTCGCCCGTCTGGATATGGTCGAGGCCGCGCGCGTGGTACACAAAACGTTGCATCATGGTTGGATCCTTTCAGGGGCATGCTGCGCGCACGCGCCGTACTGGACGGGTGCGCGCAGCATGCCGCGCGAAAGCGTGCGCTCGCAGCAGTCCGCTCTAGATGAGGTCACCGAGCTGCGGCACGATGAGCTTGTTGTCGGGGTTCTGGATGGGGTTCTCCTCCGGCGCGATCTGGGGCTTCTCGCCCAGGCCGGTGCGCGTGCGAATCTTGATCGACATGGCCTTGAGGTTCGCGTACTGCTGGTAACCGTCTGCAAGGTCGTTGTAATCCTTGACAGCGAGGCGACGGCGCGGATTGGGCACCGCTTCCTTCATGCACCAGAGACTTGGAACGTGGAAGTTCGGATCCTCGGGGTTCAGTGGGATGGTCGCGAAGCCGTCGAACTGCATGTCGTCGCGATCCGCGAGCTCCTTCACGCGCTGAGCGGTGGCGATAGTAAGCTCGTCCTCGAAGTCGCCCACTTCGACCACGATGGGCACATAGTGCTCCTGGCCGAACTTTTTGCCCATCTCGTAGCGCTTCCTCGAAAGATCGATAGCCGTATTCAAGGCAAGATCGTAGTCCGTACCGCCCGAGGCAGTGAGCACCGGGGCTGAGATGTCGCGCGGGTGCGCGAACTCGGCACCGCCCACGATCTCGACGTCATGGTTGAACGCGATGATGTTCAGCAGCACCTGCTCGTTCACATCGTCGTCCTTCGCAAGCGTATCGACGAAGAGCTTGGTGAACTGGTTGAGCAGATCGATGCGCAGGGGGCTTCCCGGCCCCGCGACGGGCTGATCCTCGGAGCCCGAACGGTCGAGTAACAGGCTGACGAGCAAGATAGGCTTGTCGATGGGCTGGAACATCTCGGCGGGCATATCGAGGCCGGTGTTTTTGATGTTGTCGTTGACCATGGTGGTTTCCTTCCTTTATGCCGCAGGGGCGATGTGGAATGTCTTGGTTTCTGGCCACGCATTTGCGCGTCTTACCGTTGAACGGAGGGCCGGGGCCTCTTCTCCGGGCAAGCCCGGCCCCCTGTTCGTCGAGAGGAATGCATGGCGACGGACATGACAGTGGTTGCCCGTCGCGATGCGAGAGGCGGTCTTACAGCACGAGCGACGTCGTGACGGCGGTGGTTAGCGTTCTTCCCACGCGCGACCATAGCTGGCCGGATGGTACGAGCCACGAACCCAGTCGGGCTCGCTGCCGTCCAGGTAGTCATCCATGCTGCCGTAGACCGCGTGTCCGTGGCCGGTGTCGAAGCTGCCGTCGGTCGCCTCGTAGCGATGGACGGTTCCGTCGTCGTGGACATCGGTCTTGGCGCAGTAGTCGTTGTCCGGATCGTCCATGTCGTATGAATACCAACCCCAGCTCATGATGCGTCCTTTCTCGCTGGATCCTACCGATCGCGGTGGCCATCCGCCCGAAGCGTTCGCGCCTTTGCCGCGCCTTGGCTTCGGTTGCCAAGATTCTTACCGAGACGCTGCAATCTATGGCCGAAACCCGCTGGGACGAAGCCGGGAGCGGTCACCACATCACCGGAACCGCAGGTCAAATCTTGTATCGGCACCACCTGACATTGTGGACAGTCCCCAATGTCATGACATTTGGGACAGGCGTTTGCGCGGCGAATCCCTGTGCCCGCCATTGGGGACGGGGGTTATTGGCTGGGCGAAGGCGCAAGATAGCGTTGAAATCATCTCGCCCAGCCAACATCCCCCGTCCCCAATGGCGGGCTCCCCCAACGGCTCCCCGAAGTTCGTACGTTGCACCCCGGTTCCTCCCAGACGGTGAGCGCGTGCGGCCAAGGACGTCTGGCTACTATTTCTGTAGATCGAAAATCGATTCGCTTTCACGTTCCATCCAAACGGAGGCATCTATGAAACTCAGCCAGGCGACACGCGTCCGCACCAGCGGCTATGGCGAATATGCTTATGTGTACAACACCGCGACCGGCTACCGCAGCCTGTCCGACGGCGTCGCGCCAGACATCCTGGAACAGCTTCGGGCTGGGGCGACGCTCCACGAGCTCGCCGACGCGATCATGCGCGCCTACGACGTCAACGACCGAACCATGGTGCTCACCGATTGCACGCTTTTCCTCGCAGAACTCTTCCGGAACGGTTGCATTGAGGAAGTCGAGCCGGAGCTTGTGCGGACGTTCGAGGAATCTGCCATGCAGATGGACGCCGCGGTGAGCGAGGCAGCGGGCGACGCGAAGGATCCCGACCAGGACTTCGACGCTGAGCTGCGCGCCGTCTGCGAGCAGAACAACACGCTCGAGCACGCGTACTTCGAACTCACCTACCGCTGCAACGCGCGCTGCATCCACTGCTACGAAGAGCACTGCCCGAGCTCGGCAGGCGAGCTCACCTACGGCGAGCTCTGCCGCGTCCTCGATGAGCTGCGTGCCATGAACACCATGCAGGTCACGTTCACCGGCGGCGAAGTCTCGATGCGCCGCGACTTCATCGACATCTGCCGCTATGCAACGCAGCTGGGCTTCGTCGTGCACGTGTACACGAACGGCACCGGTTTCTCGAACGACGAGCTCGAGGCGCTCGTCGCGATGAATCTGGGCAGTGTGTCGGTGAGCCTCTACGGCCCCGATGCCGCGTCGCACGATGCCATCACGCGCCTGCCCGGATCGTTCGACCGCACCCGTGCCACGCTCGCATACTTCAAACGCCATGGCGTGCGTACTTGCGTGAAGACGGTTCTCCTCACCAAGACGCTCCCCGACATGCGCGAGCTTATCGACCTCGTTGCTGCCGAAGGTCACGAGCTTGAGCTCAGCCTGCAGGTGCTCGCCTCGCAAACGGGTGCCTACGACGCGGACGCTCTGCGCGTACACGATGTCGACGAGCTCACGAGCATCATTCGCTACGAACAAGAGGCCATGGGCCGCGAAACGCCGAGCATCCGCCCGGGCACGCGCGAGCACGTGTGCGGCGTGGGACGCTCGCTCAACATCACGCCCACCGGCGACATTACACCCTGCAACGTCCTGACCACGCCGGTTGCAAATGTGCGCAAGGAGAACATCGAGCAAGTGTGGCGCCGGTCGCGCGTGCTCGCCGTTTTGCGCTGTCTGCACCGCAACCATCTTTGCTCGAAGTGTCGCTCTTGCGACCTCTTCGACTACTGCCTCTATTGCCCTGGGCAATCGTGGCGCGAGATGGGCACGATCTCCGTCCCCTGTCCCGCAAACTGCGAACTCGCTCGCGCCAAAGCACGCGCCTACGGTGCTGCAGACGCAAGCTAGCCCCACTTCTCGCTCCAAGCCACCGCGTTCTTGAAAGGAGGGAACCATGAAGAAGTACCAGGCTGCAAAGGTCAAGGCCACCGTCTCTACCAAGAAGGCCACCAAGACCGCCTACGGCATGCGCATGTAACATAACCCCAGGGGTTTTTTAACATTGCCAGCCAAGCCCGCCGTGCACCCGCGCGGCGGGCTCTTTTTGCGCCCCTACCGTTCACCGATTCGGCGAACGGTTGTTGACATGATCGCAATGTGATATCACAATGGCATCACCAGGCGCGCACGGGTGCTTGGTCGGGGAGCTGCCCCCCCCCCGAAGGAAACCGGGGTGCCGTCGGCGCGGAAATACACGCCGACGAATCGCGAAAGGAACCGCAATGAGCGTGGAAAAGAAGATCAAGGCCGCGTCTGGTTGGGGACTGCTTGCCGTGTTCCTCGTGGCGTTCGCCGTCATCATCGCCGTCTTCGTCCTGAGTATCATCGGCCTTGCCTCCACCGACGAAGCCGGCCTGCCCGTGAACCCGCTCCACGGCTGGGGTCTGGGCTTGAGCATCACGGCCTTCTGCCTCATCTGGATCCCTGCCTCGGGCTTCTTCACCCTGCAACCCGGCCAGGCGCGCGTGTGCATCCTCTTCGGTGACTACAAGGGCACCGTCCGCGACGAGGGCTTCCACTGGGCGAACCCGTTCTATAGCCGCAGCATGGGCTCGAACAGCGCGACCGAGGACGCCACGGCCGAGGTACTCAGCAAGAGCGGCCTCTCGCTCGGCAAGCAGGTGAGCGTGGCGAGCAAGGCGGCGTCCGCCCTCTCCACGAAAATCTCCATCCGCGCCCGCACGCTCAACGGCGAGATCCTGAAGGTCAACGACAAGATGGGCAACCCCATCGAAATCGCGAACGTCGTGGTGTGGCACGTGGCCGATACCGCAAAAGCCCTCTTCGACGTCGATAACTACGAGCAGTTCGTGGCCACGCAGGCCGAGACGGCGCTCCGCCACGTGGCGAGCATCTACGCCTACGACCACGCCGAGGACAGCTCGGACTCCATGGATTCCATCACGCTGCGCTCGAACATCGAGGAGGTCTCGACCGCGCTCAAGCACGAGCTCACGCAGCGGCTCTCGCCCGCCGGCGTCGCGGTGGACGACGCGCGCCTCACGCATCTCGCCTACGCGCCGGAAATCGCCCAGGCGATGCTCCGCCGCCAGCAGGCCGAGGCCGTCATCGCTGCGCGCAAGAAGATCGTCGAGGGCGCCGTCACCATGGTGGAGATGGCCGTCGATGAGCTCGGCAGCCACGGCAAGATCGACCTCGACGACGAGCGCAAGGCGCAGATGGCATCGAACCTCATGGTTGTGCTCTGCGGCGAAAGCGAAGCGAAGCCCATCGTCAACACCGGCTCGCTGTATTAGCCACTCGGGCGGCTGCGGGGGCGTTCCGTTCGCGCACGTCCTCGCCGCTGCGCGGCTGCGGGAAGTGCGCGAACGGAAC
>CASFXG010000072.1 GCA_949298635.1 uncultured Coriobacteriaceae bacterium
TGTCGAAAACGACACAAACGTACCCGTCCCCAAAGCGACGCCCGCCGCAGCATGTCCAGTCATTTCTTGTTTACGAGCTCCCCGCGAGCTGCAGTGGCCGGGAGTTGCTAGACTATAGGGGTATATGTACGCGCTAGAAAGAGGCAGCATGGAACCTATCGTCTCCGGTATGCAGGGACCGGCCGTTGAGGACGTGCAGGCACGCCTGCTCGGCCTTGGCTACTCCATCGATGCCACCGAGCTCGACGCCAAGCAGTTCGGCCCCGCTACCTCCGCAGCGGTTGCAGAATTCCGTCGCAACGAGTCGCTCGAAGCGGGCTCCCATGTGGACAGCGAGTGCTGGAGCCGTCTAGTAGATGCCTCGTATAAGCTCGGTGATCGAACGCTCTACCTGCGCCTGCCGAATTTCCACGGCGCCGATGTCATGGAGCTGCAGAATGCCCTCAACATCCTGGGCTTTTCCTGCGGCAAGGCGGACGGCGTCTTTGGCCCGCATACCGAAGCGGCACTTCAGCAGTTCCAGGAGAACGTGGGCCTCTTCGCCGACGGCATGGCATTCCAAGACACCTATAGCTACATCAACCGCCTGCACCACATCTGGGAGGGTAAGCCCACGGTAAGCGACACCGAGAACCGCACAGGCTTCGCGCGCGCCGCAAGCGTGCTCGAGCACACGCGCATCGCGGTGATTGGCGAGGATCCCATCGCGCGCAACGTGGCCTCACGCATGTGGAATATCGCGACCGCCACCACCGACCGCAGCGGCATGGTGCTTTGCGATACCGAAGCGCCCGAAGATGCTGACGTCGTGTTCGAGATAGCGAGCTCGCCGCTTTCCAGCGACGCTACCCCGCGCGCCACGATCGTGCTCGCCGACGCGCCGAACATCTCGCAACGCATCCGCACCGCGCTTGCGGCGGCCACCGATAAGCCTGCGCTGCTGCGCTTCGAGCTCACGGGCATCACGCACTACGGCTCGTTCACGTCGAGCGATTCGCAGGCCCTCGCCATCCTGCTGCTCGACGGCGTTTGCGATGCGTTGAGCGATTAGGTACACTTGTTGCGCCGAAGTGCTGCAAAGCGCGACGGCACTTGTTGATGGGGCATCGTCCAGCGGCAGGACCCCGGTTTTTGGTGCCGGTTACGGGGGTTCGAATCCCTCTGCCCCAGCCATGTATGTGAACCGAGCTATCTTTGGGTAGCTCGGTTTTTTCGTACTCTCACCAGGGATTCGAACCCGCAAGGGCACGGAGCAAAGCGAACGCGCAAGCGTTCGCCGCGGAGTGCGCAAGGCGGCGAAGCCGCCGCAGCGGAAGGCGGCGCGAAGCGACGCCCGAATCCCAGCAAAAACTCGAAACTTGAACTTCATGATGCAGAATTATCCGTTTCAACGTGCCTAAACGGATACTTTTGCATTATGAAGCGAGAAAACGTGGGACTCTCGCACCGGGTCTCAAAATCCCACCCTGCCTCACTCGCGAAAGTGGGACTCAGAGACCTGGTGTCAAAGTCTCTCAAAGTCTCATCTGGGATAGCGGGCGATGCGGGAGTCAACGGGACAGCCAGCGCGCTGCTCGAGTTCCGCAAGCACCGTCGCCGGAAGTTCCTCACCCGTTCGAGTGAGCTCTTCGGCTCCGAGCTCTAGTCGAACGCGCCCCGCTCCCAATCGCGCGCGAACTTGCCGAAATCCCAACTCGTGCAGATAGTCTTCGCAGCCACGTACCGCATCGAGCTTGGCGGCGGTAACCGGCTCACCACGGCGCACGCGCGTCGCCAAGCATGCACCAGCCGGCATATCCCACCGCGCGAACCCCCATGCCCGCAGGAGCGCGCGTTCCTCAGCCTTATGCCATCTCGTCTCCATAAGCGGAGAGCGAACGCCCAGCTCATGCAGGGCGCGCATGCCGGGTCTATCGTCGTGCGCATCGTCGGCATTACTACCGTCGGCGACAACCTCGATGGCGTGCACACGCGCAACCTCGATGATGCGGGAAAAGCCCGCGCGCTTGCACCAATAGCATCGGTCGGCATCGTTGCACGCGATGTGCTCATCTTCAAGCGCATCAAAGGGAATCGTCACGACGGGCAGACCCTCAAACGGGGCGTTCGGCAACACCACCAGCTCGCGAGACGACTCCCGCTCCGGCGTCGAAGCGAACGGTGTATCAAGCCGCACCAAAAGCGTCGAGCTGGGAATCGCCCGAGCGCAGACCGCCGCGAGAAACATACTGTCCACACCGCCCGAGAACCCAACGGCGACTGACCCCCACGACTGCAGCAGCCCTTCGAGCCGAGCCAACTTGTTTTCGAGGTCTCCCCCGTTCGCACGCGTCGTCAACGCGACACCTCCCCAGCCACATAAAAAGATTCCCTGCACCTCGATTCTTGTACCCATGCCGACCGGTCTCTGGCACAATACTTGATGGCTGCGGTCACATGCCGCCGTAACGCAGAGTGCACCGCAGAAGGCACCTCGAACCACCACGTTTGGAGATTCCGATGATCAAAGCTGTACTCTTCGACCTCGATGGAACGATCGTCGATACCGAATCGCTCAGTGCGAAGGCCTGGTACCTCACCGCCGACGCCATGGGATTCACCATCGACGACGAGACCATCTACAGCTTCATCGGCCTCACGCGGCCCGTGATCATCGAGCGCTATGCAGACAAACTCGGCGGTCCCGGCCGTGCGGACGAAGCGTTCGAGATGCACTACGACTACAAGTTCGAGCTTGCAGAAACCGAGCTTCGCCTCATGCCCGGCGCCGAGGAGGCACTTCGCACACTCTCCGCCCAGGGTTTCAAGCTCGGGCTGGCGACCTCGTCCGCCCGCGATATCGCCACGCGCGAACTCGAGCCGTTCGGTCTCATGGAGCTTTTCGGCGCGAGCACATGCGGAACCGAGGCGCCGGCGAGCAAGCCAAAGCCCGATATCTACCTTGTTACGGCTGAGAAGCTCGGTGTCACGCCCAGCGAGTGCGCCGTCGTCGAGGATTCCTTCAACGGCGTGCGCGCAGGACATGCGGCCGGCATGCAGGTTTTCCTCATCCCCGACCTCGTCTCGCCCACGCCGGAAATCCAGAGCCTGTGCGCGAGGCAGCTCGAGAGCCTTCACGAGCTTCCCGCCGCAATCGCACAGCTGAACACCGAAGCAGCGCAGAACTAACACTTTGGCCGACACTTTGGGGACGGGTACGTTTGTGTCGTTTTCGACACTTTGGGGACGGGTTCAAAAGTGTCGAAAACGACACAAACGTACCCGTCCCCAAAGTGTCGGCCAGGTGTCGCGCTAGAGGAACGATCCGATATCGTATTCCGGGATGCCCGTGGGGAAGCCTTCGAAATCCTCTCCGGTAAGAGGCGCGGCAGCCGTACTTGTCCGTTCAAGCAAAAACGGACGGATGACCTCGTGCGCCGCCGGACGGCCACGGCGTCCCTCTTGCATCGCCGACGCGCCCTGCGCACGAACATGCACTACAGCCTGCTCCTCTTCAGCCTCCTCAATCGTGCGAATGAGCAGCTGAACACCTTTGCGCCCCAGCTCGTATCCCGCGGGAGAGCATGTGGTGAGCTGCACGGCGCCCGTCCAGGCAAGCGGGTTGCCATCGCATCCCGCAACCATGATATCGTCCGGTACGGAACGTCCCGCCGCCTGCACGCCGGCTATGGCACCGGTTGCCAGGACATCCGAAAGGGCGATGATCGCATCGGGACGCTCGGCGGGGTCGCGACGCGCGAGCATCGATCCCAGGCGGACTCCGTCGATGCTGCCATGGCTCCTACCTTCGAGGATCAGCTCGACGCGCTCGGGTTCATAGACTGCAAGCGCCGAGCGAACCCCCTCGAGGCGCTGGGCGCGCATGGGAACATCGGGCTCGCCAATCACCGCGACGTGTTGTGCTCCGCGCGAAAGCACATGCTCGGCCACCACGCTGCCCTGAGCCTCGAAATCTGGCGTGACCGAGAGCGCGTCGTTAGGCACGTCGCGTACGCCCAAATAGACCGTATGCACTGGAAGCCCGAGCGCCTCGTAGCACTCCACATCTCCGATAGGCTGCACGAGTGCGCCCGCTACCTGCATACCCGCAAGAAATCGCAGGTACCGAACCTCGTACTCAGCATCCTCGTTCGCACAGAGCACGATAAGGTCGTACCCGTGGCGCTGCGCCTCGTTGCGCGCGCCGTTTACGATCTGCACGTTACATCCATGCGTGAGGCACGGCAGCACAAGGCCGAGCACCTTGTTCGTACCGCCCGCGAGCAGACGCGCGCTTTGATTGGGCAGGTATCCCAAACGGTCGATGGTCTCTTCGATGAGCTTCCGCGTCTCGGGGCGCACGCGTTCCGGGTGATTGAGCGCGTTCGACACCGTACCGAGCGAAACGCCCGCCTCCCGGGCAACGTCAACAATTCGCACCCTGCTCATAGCAGCCCACCTTCCCTGCAGTCGAATATGCCAAGACCTTTGGAAGTTCTTTCACCTCGATGTCTTGCGATAGTATAGCAAGTAATTGAAGCGTTTCATATTGAAGCATCTCGTCTTACACGATATGGCACGCAGCATGTCAAAGCCGCTGGTATACAATGGCAGTGTTTCAGCCGCCGTCCGTTAGGAGAGCCATGCTCCTTGCCATCGATATGGGCAATACGCAGACCGCACTCGGGTTGTTTGACAGGGATGCGCTCGTCCGCTCGTGGCGCATGCCCACAGATCGCTCGTTTACCGCCGATGAGCTGCATGTTCGCCTTCTCGGCTATCTGCAGATGTACGGCCTTCCCATCGACTGCATCGACGCCGTCGCGTTTGCGGGCGTCGTGCCTCAGCTCTCGCGCGAGTGGCGCATGGCGGCCGAGCGCATTGCCCTGCGCGCGATCGCCGTCGGGGCGGAAACCGCCTCGGTGACTAAGCTGCATGCGCCCAATCCCAGTGAGGTGGGCGCCGACCGCATCGCAAACGCCGTGGCGGCGGAGAAGTACTACGGCACGCCGTCTATCGTCGTCGACTTCGGAACCGCGACCAACATCGACGTCGTGGATGCAGACGGCTACTATATCGGCGGCGCGATCGCACCGGGACTTCGCATCTCGATGGACGCGCTCGTTGCCCGCGCAGCGCGCATCGCGAGCATCCCGCTCGAGGTGCCCGAGCATGCCATCGGCCGCACCACCACGGAGGCGGTGCAGAGCGGAGCGATCCTGGGCACCGCAGCTATGGTTGAAGGACTGGTCGCGCGCATCAAGCACGAGCTCGGAGCACCCGACGCGCGCGTTATCGCTACCGGCGGCCTCGCCGGCATGGTAGCCGATGCGACGGACGTGTTCGATATCATCGACCAGCAGCTCACCCTCAAAGGCATCGCCGAAATCGCCCGTCGCATGGGTGTGTGCTAGACGAAAGGGGTTTTGCGGCGTGGCCTGTGAAATCACCCCAGGGGTTTTTTAACATGACCTGATAGGTGGGCTCTCCAATAATAGATACCGAGCCATGTTAAAAACCCCTGGGGTGATTTCACAGGCCACGCCGCAAGCCCATGGGGTAACTTTACATCCAACCCATCTACTCCGCGGCAAGCCGAAGCGCCATGACATCGCAGGCAAGCGCGCCTACCACGGTCTTCGCATCCTCAATCTTGCCATCGAGCACGGCATCGACCAGCTCCTGCACATCCACGAGGTCGACGTTCAAGAACTCGTCCTCGTCGGGCGTGGCGCCCTCGAAGGAAAGCTGCGTGGCGAGGTACAGGTGAATGAGCTCGTCCGAGAATCCACAGGAGCTCGCGATCGTGGTGAGGTAGGCGATGCGCCCCGCCACGAAAGCGGATCTTCGCCCGGCTCGAGCTTGCCAGCGGGAATTTCCACCGTCACGCGGTCGAGCGCCGTGCGGTACTGGCGCACAAGCGCAATCTTGCCGGATTCCGTAAGTGCCACGATAGCAACCGCGCCATGATGACGCACCACATCGCGCCGCGACACACGGCCGTTCGGCAGTTTCACCTCGAGGCATTCCACATCGAAGATCTTGCCGCTCCATGCGGTCTCGGAGTTCAACACCTGCTCATGCAGGTCTGCGTCGCGTTCATCGTCGTCGCCGAGTACGAGTCCCATTTCCTCGGCTTCCTCAACCTCTACACTCGCTTCCTCAACGACCTCGTCGCGTTCATCCATGGCATCCTCCTTGCATCCCGTCAACACGTGCCTTATACCCATCGTGTCGTCACGCTTCATCCAAAATAATAAAGCCCACCTGTCCGGGTTTGGGCATAACAAAAGGAGGCTCCCAGGATTTCTCCTGGGAGCCTCCTCTTTGCCGGTTATCTATCCAGCATGAGCGCCTTGGCTAAGCCTTAGACCTCCGCGTAGAGATCCTTGAGCTTCGTGAGGTGCTCGTAGCGAGCCATGGCAGCTTCCTCGTTCTCGCGGAAGAGCTCGTCGACCTGCTCCTGCGGCAGCACGCGGCTCAGCGACGCGTAGCGAGCCTCGTTGAGCAGGAACTCCTGGCACCTCGGCTGCCGGGTTGAAGCGGAAGAGGTTCCAGTAGCCGCAATCCACGGCCTTCTTCATCTCGGCCTGGCAGTTCTGCATGCCACCCTTCTTGATGGAGTGCATCTCGCAGGGCGCGTAGCCAATGATGAGGGACGGGCCGTCGTAGGCCTCGGCCTCCTGGATGGCCTTGAGCGTCTGAGCCGGGTTCGCGCCCATGGCGACCTGCGCCACGTACACATAGCCGTAGCTCATCGCGATCTCGGCGAGGCTCTTCTTCTTGGTGAGCTTGCCGGCCGCGGCGAACTGGGCAACCTGGCCGATGTTCGAAGCCTTGGAAGCCTGGCCACCGGTGTTGGAGTAAACCTCGGTGTCGAACACGAAGACGTTGACGTTGTGGTTCGAGGCAAGGACGTGATCCAGGCCGCCGAAGCCGATGTCGTAGGCCCAACCGTCGCCGCCGAAGATCCAGAAGGACTTCTTGGTGAGGTAGGACTTGTCGGCGAGGATCGCCTTGGCGGCGTCGCAGCCGCAGGCCTCGAGCGCCTCGACATACGCGGCGGCAGCAGTCTTGCTGGCCTCGGTGTCGTTCTTGGCGTCAAGCCAGGCCTGGCCGGCGGTCTTCACAGCCTCGGGCGTGCCGTCGGCAGCGATGAGCGCCTCGGTCTCGGCCACGAGCTTGTTCTGGACGGCCTCGTAACCAAGGGCCATACCAAGACCATGCTCGGCGTTGTCCTCGAAGAGGGAGTTGTTCCACGCCGGACCGTGACCCTCGGCGTTGACCGTGTAGGGCGAACGGGCGGCCGGGTTGCCCCAAATGGAGGAGCAGCCGGTGGCGTTGGAGATGAACATGCGGTCGCCGCAGACCTGGGTGACCAGGCGCGCGTACGCGGTCTCGGCGCAACCGGCGCAGGAGCCGGAGAACTCAAGCAGCGGCTGCTTGAACTGGCTGCCCTTGACGTTGGCGGCCTCGAGCACGGGCTTCGGCGAGACGTTCTCGACGCAGTAGTCGAAGGTCTTCTGCTCCTCGAGCTCCTGCTCCTGCGGCACCATGGTGAGGGCGCCCTTCGGGCAGACCTTCGCGCAGTTGGTGCAGCCCATGCAGTCGAGCGGGCTGATGGCCATGGTGAACTTCAGGCCGGTGTCCTTCGGCATCTTGATGTCGAGCGTGCGCATGCCCTCGGGCGCGTTCGCGATCTCGTCCTCGGTGAGGCCGAACGGGCGGATGGTCGCGTGCGGGCACACGAAGGAGCACTGGTTGCACTGGATGCACTTGTCGGCGTCCCAATGCGGCACCATGACGGCAACGCCGCGCTTCTCGTAGGCGGAAGCGCCCTGCTCGAACTGACCGTCCTCGTGGCCGATGAACGCGGACACGGGGAGCGAGTCACCCTCCATGCGGTTGATGGGCTCCATGATGTTCTTGACCTGGGCGACGAGCTCGGGACGACCCTTGAGCTCATGCTCGACAACCTCGTCCTCGGCGGTAGCCCAGTCGGCGGGTACCTCGAACTTGCGGAACGCGGTGGCGCCGGCATCGATGGCCTTCCAGTTGGCCTCGACGATGGCCTGGCCCTTCTTGGCGTAGGACTTCTCGGCAGCGGCCTTCATGTACTCGATGGCGTCGGCCGCGGGAAGCACCTGCGCGAGCGCGAAGAACGCGGACTGGAGCACCGTGTTGGTGCGCTTGCCCATGCCGACCTTCTCGGCCAGGTCGATGGCGTCGATCAGGTAGACGTTGATGTTGTTCTTGGCGATGTAGCGCTTG
>CASFXG010000073.1 GCA_949298635.1 uncultured Coriobacteriaceae bacterium
AACCAATAACCCCCGTCCCTGTTGGCGGGCGCGAAGCTTAGAACTCGGCAAAGCACGGCGTTCCCACCGAAAGCTGCTGCTTGCCGTTCATAAGTTCGGTGAAGGCGGCGGCGAAGCCCGTCTCATCGCCCGCGCGAAACACAAGCGAGAGCGTCACCTCGTCCGTAAATGTCGAGTCCTCGACCTTGCCGCCCGCTTGCTCCACAAGACGCAGCACCTGTTCGTAGCGCGCGTACGCCGCATGAGCCTCCACCGGCACCACGCTCGTCATCTCCACAAGCTGCCCCGCGGCACGCGCCTCCCCTATCGCCGCCTGTGCCGCTGCCGTGTAGGCGCGCACGAGCCCGCCCGGTCCCAGGAGCGTGCCTCCGAAATAGCGGGTCGTCACGCAGCAGACATCGCGAAGGCCGGCGCCACGCAACACCTCCAGCGTCGGCATACCGCTCGTACGCTGGGGTTCGCCGTCGTCGCTTGCCCGCTCCGTACCGTCCGCCAAGATCCACGCCGGAACGTTATGGCGCGCATCGAAGTGCCGAGCGCGAACCTCTGCGATATGCGCCGCGGCCTCATCTTCGCTCTCGACGTGTACAAGCTGCGCGATGAAGCGGCTCTTACGGTCGACGAATTCCGCCGTGGCCTCACAACCCGCACGCATCGTAATATAGCTATCCATGGCACCTCCTCTTATGCAATCGAGCAGCACGTACATCAACATTCGAGTTTCACCTAGGATTGTACTGTACAGAACCGGTACCCTGCTTGTTCTCAACATAAACGAGCAGGTAGATGAAGCGGCCTCCTATAGGCTACGTTCATCTACCCGCTCGAAGCTATGTGAAACTCGATTTTTGTGCCTCGAAACGCAATGGGACGCCCGGAACGATGGGTGAACCTCGTTTTCGGGAACCCCCTCTGCGAACCGCCTCGAACTTAGGAGTTCTTCATCACGATGTCGTCGATCTTGTCGGCGACATGCTCGCAGTAGTCGACGCAGTACTCGAGGAACGAATACGTCTCGTGCCACGTGAAGACGACGATCGGGTCGGTGCAGGTGGTATGCAGCTCGCGCATGGCATGCATGTAGAGTGCGTCCGCCTCCTCCTCGATGGTGTTAAGTTCAACGACGCGCTGACGCAGGGTCTTCGACTTCTTGAACTGGGCGAGCTCACCCACGACTTCGCGCATGGCGTCGCAACCGCGCACGATCATTTCGACCATCTTGAGGGCGTCCGGGCGCATTTCGCGGATGTTGTCGAAGTACAGCCGATGCAGCACACCCTCGATCCGATCGGTGAGCGTATCGAGGTAGTCGCTCAGCTCGGCGATGTCCTCGCGCTCGATGGGTGTCACGAACGCCGTGGTGAGCGCATCCTGGATCTCGTGCTTCTTCTCGTCAGCCGCCTGCTCGATGGCATGCATCTCTTCGATTTTCTCTTCGATCGCATCGGGATCGAACTCATGCATGATCTTCGAGAGCAGCTGTGCCGCCTGGCACGAATAGTCCGCGCACGCGCAGAAGGCGTCAAAATAGAACGCGTCGTTTTTCCTAGCCACCAGATCCTCCAAATGTCGAATGACTTGCTATGGCATGCACCGAGATACGGTGCGACAGGCCGAAGAGGCCGAAAGACCGATCTAGAACACCATCATGAAGAGCTTCGCCATGGCGAAACTGATGAGACCGCAGCCGGGGAACGTAAATACCCAGGTGAGCATCATGTCCTTCACCACGGAGAAGTTGATGGCAGAGAGGCGCTTCACCGCACCCACGCCCATGATGGCGCTCGTCTTGGTGTGCGTCGTGGAGACGGGGATGCCGGTGAGCGTGGAGAGCAGGATGCACGCCGCGCCGGCGAGGTCGGCGGAGAAGCCCTGGAAGGTCTCGAGCTTCACCATATCCATACCCACGGATTTGATGATCTTCTCGCCGCCCACGCTCGTGCCGACGCCCATGGTCACGCTGCAGAGGAGCATGAGCCAGATGGGAATGACGGCGCTCGTGAGGTCGGGCTGACCGTTGCAGAACGCCACGCCGAGCAGGAGCACGCCGATAAACTTCTGGCCGTCCTGGGCGCCGTGCATGAAGCTCATGGCGGCAGCGCCGAAAATCTGCGCATACTTGAAGGCTTTATTCGTTCGCCGACGATCCATATTCGCGCAAATGACGGTGAGCAGCTTGCAGATGCCCCAGCCGAGCGCAAAGCCCAGGGCGAGGCTCAGGAAGAGACCGTAGATGACCTTGACCCACTCCTCGCCGTTCACGCCGTCGAGACCGCCCTGGACGGCGAGCGCGGCACCGGTGAGGCCGGCGATGAGGCTATGGCTCTCGCTCGTAGGGATGCCGAAGATCGATGCTCCCACGCTGTAGACGACGATCGAGAACAGCGCGGCACACAACGCGATGAGCGCCATATGCGTGTTCGTTCCGAAGTCGACCATGTTGGAAATGGTGGAGGCGACCGACGAGTTAATCATCGTCATGAGCAGCACGCCGAGGAAATTGAACACGGCGCTCATGATGATCGCTGGTCGGATGCTGATGCTCCTGGTGGTGACGGCCGTTGCGATGGCGTTCGGCGCGTCAGTCCAGCCGTTGACGAAGATGACGCCCAGGGTCAGCAGAACCGTGACGGCCAGGATGGGGTTCGTCATGACCTGGCCGACGAAATGGGCTAGCGATACGTCCACGTAAATCTCCCTCGCGGACGGTGCCCGCAGGCACGCAGTGACACAACGGCACTATTTTACCTTTCCATTACATGAAATTGATGCTTGGAGGGAGAATTATCTGCGAACCGGCGAGGATGCGTGCATACAAGGCTATCGCGAGCTGCGGGAATGTTCCTCTGGATGAAAAGACCTTACGTGCGCTTTACATTTCCCTGATGCACAGCTATCGCGACGAACAAACCGACGCCACGTGTCACTTTGGGGACGACACTTTGGGGACGGGTACGTTCGTGTCGCATGTAAAATCACCCCAGCGACTTTTTTACATTGCACACCGATAGAGCTTTCAATTCAATGAAGTTATCGTGCGATGTAAAAAAGTCGCTGGGGTGATTTTACATGCGACACGAACGTACCCGTCCCCAAAGTGTCGTCCCCAAAGTGACGCGACAAAGGAATGCGAAGCGAGCCGATAAGCCGGGTTCTGTCGGGGACGGTCATTTATCTTGGCAGACGCGTTGCCGCGCCGCTCTACGCACGCCACCCGGGCGCAGGCCGGGCCGGCCTATCACGCCCCTATTCGCGCTTGCTCCGGATGGGGTTTACCAAGCCGCCGCGTCGCCGCGACGCTGGTGGTCTCTTACACCACCGTTTCAGCTTTTCCCTTTACGTTTCAGCGCCGTAGCGCGTCCTTCGTAGGTGGGAGTCTTCTTTTCTGCGGCACTTTCCGTCGGGTCGCCCCGCCTGGCCGTTAGCCAGCATCCTGCCCTATGGAGCCCGGACTTTCCTCACGCGGGAAACGCCGAGCCGAGCCCGTTGCCCCGCGCGCGACCGTCTGGCTCGCTTCGCACGCGGTATTGTAGCACGGGTGAGTCAATGGGGTCGGGTTCATTTGCCTCACTTTGACACTTTGGGGACGGGGTCAAAAGTACCGAATTCAACACTTTTGACCCCGTCCCTAAAGTGTTATCTGAAACGGAGGGCGACCCACCGCATGGCGGGCCGCCCAATATAAAACCTGGGGATATTGTACGGTTACGCCATGATCTTCCTGAAGAGCTCCACGACGGTGGCGTGATCAGCCTCGCGCGGGTTGCCGGGATAGCAGGCGTCGGCGAGCGCGTCGTCGGCGATCTGGTCGAGCTCGTCGGCCTTGATGGCCTCGCAGACCTTCGGAATCTCGACGTCCTCGGAAAGCTGGCGCACCGCAGCGATTGCGGCGTCGGCGGCCTCGTCCACGCTCATGCCCGCGGTATCAACACCCATGGCGACGGCGACATCGGCCAGACGCTCAGCCACGACGGGCTTGTTGAACTCCATGGCAATGGGCAGGAGCATCGCGCAGGCCACGCCGTGCGGCGTGTCATAGTGCGCGGAGAGCGTGTGCGCCATGGCGTGGTCGATGCCGAGGCCGACGTTCGAGAAGCCCATGCCGGCGATGTACTGGCCAAGAGCCATGCCCTCGCGACCGGAACCGGGCGTGCCGCTCTTGGCCTCGGCCACGGCGTCGCGCAGGTGCTTCGAGATGAGCTCGATGGCCTTGAGGTGGAACATATCCGACATCTCCCAGGCGCCCTTCGTGGTGTAGCCCTCGATGGCGTGGGTGAGCGCGTCCATGCCCGTCGCAGCGGTGAGACCCGCGGGCATGGTAGCCATCATGTCGGGGTCGACGACGGCGATGATAGGCATGTCGTGCGGGTCGACGCACACGAACTTGCGCATGCGCTCGGTATCGGTGATCACGTAGTTGATCGTGACCTCAGCGGCGGTGCCGGCGGTGGTGGGAACGGCGATGATCGGCGTGCAGGGGTTCTTCGTGGGCGCGGTGCCCTCGAGCGAGCGCACGTCCTCGAACTCGGGGTTCGCGATGATGATGCCAATGGCCTTGGAGGTATCCATAGAGGAGCCGCCGCCGATGGCGACGATGCAGTCCGCACCGGAAGCCTTGAACGCCTCGACGCCGTGTTGGACGTTCTCAATCGTGGGGTTCGGCTTGATGTCGGAGTAGACCTCATAGGGGATCTGGGCGGCGTCGAGCAAGTCCGTCACCTTGGCGGTGATGCCGAACTTCACAAGATCCGGGTCGGAGGCGACGAACGCCTTCTTGAACCCGCGCGCACGGATCTCGTTCGGGATCTCGGCAATGGCGCCGGAACCGTGATACGAGGTCTCATTGAGCATGAAACGCTGGGCCATGGGAACTTCCTTCCTTTGGCCATTCGGCCAAAACACCTTGCGGACGGCACCGTCTCGCCGCCGCGTTTCTCCAAGACTGTTGTAACCAGAAGCGAGCCCTTCTATTCGTGAGAATCGGCATACAATACGTGCAGGATGTCTTTTGGAGAAAGGATGCTGCCATGTCGTTTGCAGAACTCACCAGAGCACGGTTTTCATGTCGCTCCTATCAAGATCGCCCGGTTGAAAACGGAGTGCTCGATGCCGTGATCGAGGCAGGACGCATCGCGCCCTCCGCACATAACAACCACCCGACCCGCCTCATCGCGTGCACGACGCCTGCCATGCTCGAGAAGGCCGCGCTCGCAGCTCCCCGTTTCGCGCGCGGAGGCAGCGTCTTCGGTGCGCCCGTGGTGCTTATCGCCTGCGCGGTCGAGGACGACGCCTGGGTGCGCTCGTTCGACGGCATGAATGCCTCGCTCATCGACACGTCGATCGTCGTCGACCAGATGATGATGCAGGCAACGGAGCTCGGACTGGGCACGTGCTGGGTCTGCATGTTCGATCCCGATGTCGTTGTACGGGAATTCGAGCTGTCTGAAGGCATGAAGCCCGTCTCGATGCTCACGGTTGGCTACCCTGCTGAAGAAATCGCTTCCGCCGAGAAGCGTGAAGCCCGCCGCATCTCCCGTGAGGACTTCCTCCTCTAACGCAGCACCTCGCCAGCCTCGTCTTGGGCGTCACTTTGGGGACGGGTGCGTTTGTGCCGGGGGCAGCGGGCCAACACTTTGGGGACGGGGTCAAAAGTGTTA
>CASFXG010000074.1 GCA_949298635.1 uncultured Coriobacteriaceae bacterium
GAGGATCGGCGACGCGGTATCGAGCATGAAGACGTTCGCCATGGTGGTGGGACGCGTGGCGTCGAGCTTGTGGCAGAGGTCGTTGAGCGCGCGGTGCTCCGCCAAGAGCTCATCCGTCACCGTGCTCGCCGCGGTGATCTCGTTCGAAAGGCCCCACACCACGATGCTGGGGTGGTTATAGTTCTGCACCACGAGCTCGCGCATCTGCGAAAGCGTGTTCGCGCCACCGTGCGGCAGGCGCATGGTGATGAAGGGAATCTCCGCCCACACGCACAGGCCCGCCTCGTCGCAGAGGTCGTAGAACGCCTGAGCGTGCTGGTAGTGCGCGAGGCGAATGGTGTTCGCCCCCATCTCACGGATGAGCGCGAGATCCTCACGCATCATATCGAGCGTGATCGCGTTGCCCACCCCGGCACGATCCTGATGGCGCGACACACCGCGCAGCGGATACGGACGACCGTTCAAGATGAAGCCCTGCTGCGGGTCGATCTGGTAGCTGCGGCAGCCGAAACGCGCGCTCACGGCATCGCCGGAAGATAGCGTCGCCGTAGCCGTATAGAGGTACGGATCGTCCACGCCGTCCCATAGACGCACGTCAGAAATATGGAAGACCGCTTCGGCATGTCCGCCTTCAACCGACGCTTCGACCGTCCAGGTGCGCGGCTCGCCATCGGCCTCGCCGGAAATGGAAAGCGTCGCCGCGGCGGCATCGCCCTCGATCCACGCCTCGACCGTGACCTCGGCCGATGCGGGCGCACCCTCGTGCCCAAGCGTCACCTGCGGCGTCACGCGGATGCCCGGCGCCCCGTGGTAGCCGAGCGCGATGTGCGCCGCCGGCACGCGGATGAGCTTCACATCGCGATAGATGCCGCCGTAGAAGGTAAAGTCCGCGTACTGCGGGTATACACGGTCGTTCACGCTGTTATCTGCCGCGACGGCAAGCGTCACAGCCTCTGCACCCGCGGCCTGCGCCTGGCGGAATGCGGGCGTGAGGTTCGCACGGAATGTCGAGAAGCCGCCCTCGTGCTCGACCACCTGGATGCCATCAACGTATACGCGCGCGCTGTTGGCAACGCCTTCGAACTCGAGCCACGCCTCCTCGCCCTCCGCAAGCGCGGGCACGATGAGCCTGCGTACATACCAACATGTGCCGCGATGGTAATCGTTGCCACCGTCCTGACCGTCCTCGGCATTCCACGTGTGGGGCAGGTCGACTGCCTCGCCCGCACCACGGGATACCGCGAGCACGGCTGCCGGGGCATCTGCTGCTTCCTTCACGAACGTCCAGCCGTTGTTCAGCACTTCAACGCTTCGCATGTCGCTCCTTCTTCTCGTGGTGTCCCAAAAAGGGACAGGTGCGTTTTGGGACATCGTTGCTCGGAAACCATCGCCAAACGGCTTGCCTCCGCTGCGATGTCCCAAAACGCACCTGTCCCTTTTTGCGACACCCTTGTTTCACATTCCGAGGCGCGCCCGCCACCAAGCGAGCGCACCTCGGAGGAGACTCGTGTTACTCCGCTTCTGCCTCGAGCGCGGCCTTCTTCTCGTTGATGTCCTTCTGGACGTCGATCATCTTCTCGCGGGTAAGCGAGTAGAACTTCATGGAGATGAGGCCGATGATCCAGCCAAGCAGCGGAATACCGAAGTACAGGAAAAGACCCATGGCCTTGATCTCGGGCGTCGGAGCGTCCGTGGGCTGCGGCGCGGTGTTCACGTAGCCGATGAGGCTCACGCCCACAGCGGCGATGGTGGTGCCGAGCGAAGTGATGAACTGGTCGATGAAGTTGTACGTAGCAGTCACGACGCCGGGCAGGTACTTGCCGGAACGGGAGAGCTCGTAGTCCACAACGTCGGCGCGCATAGCGGTGTCTGCCGTGGTGATGCACATCTTGCAGGCGTTGATAAGGAACAGTAGACCGAAGAAGATGACCATGGGCACCGTGGACTGCGAG
Source organism: uncultured Coriobacteriaceae bacterium (assembly GCA_949298635.1). Classification (GTDB taxonomy): domain Bacteria; phylum Actinomycetota; class Coriobacteriia; order Coriobacteriales; family Coriobacteriaceae; genus Enorma. Next base: position 1,953 of record CASFXG010000074.1, read on the forward strand.
ATCGAGAGCATGTCGATCGAATAGCAGTACACGATGGCAAGCACCGAAAGCACCGAACCGATAAGCATCGACACCACGGCCACCTTACGGCTACCGTACGTTCCGCAGAACTTGCCTGCGAGAATAGCGAAGATGATGGACGGCAGCGAGGTAATCACCGTTACGATCGTGGAAAGTCCGATGTTGCCCACGAGGATGCCGAAGACGAGGGTCGAGACGATCGCCTGGCTCATGGTCTGTTGGGAAAGCTTCGCCGAGACACAGTGCAGAATGTACATCTGGAACGGACGGTTGTCCTTGAGCAGATGCCACATGTCCTTGATGCCGACCTTCTCATCCGAAGCAGTGAGGTTCTCGAAGTTCTCGGCGACGTCGACATCCTTCACACCCACAAAGGAAAGAAGCAGGAACACGAGCGAAATGGGAATGTAGATCAGCGCGCATGTCGCGAGCATCTGCGAGGTGTACTCTCCGCCGAACATGGGGAGAAGAATCACGTTCGACACGACCATGAGCAGCATGGGAACCAAATAGGAGTAGATGGTACCCCACACGCCGACGATGGGACGCTGACGCGGGTCGGTAGTGATGACGGGCGGCATCATGTTTCCCGCGATATCGCACACCGAGTTGCCCACGATGTAGATGAGGTAAAGTGCGATGAACAAAACCACGCCGCCGCCATTAGCCCACACAAAGAGCAACAGCGCCGCGATAGAGCGGATAATCCAGCCAATCGACGTGAAGAAGCGAATCTTGCCCCGCTTCGCGGTGAAGCGGTCGATCATCAATGCAATGGCGGGATCGATGACACCATCGAAGATACGCGAACCGGTGAGCAACACGCCGGCGAGACCCATCGCAATACCGTAGTTCACGTTCGCCGCATAGCTCACAAGCGTGATGAGCGAATAGAACGTCATAGACATGCCTTGCGACATTTGAGCGAGCGCAATCTGCCAACCCTTCGCACGGCGATACTGGACGCCGTCCGCCTCGCTTGCCGTCATTCTCTTCGCGTGTGCCATAGGAACCCCTCTCTCCTGGCATGGATGGGTTGAATGGGGACGGGTTCGTTTCATCCCCTTTCTCTTCATCCGCATTTTGATTACATATGTAATCTTTCAGTCAAAGCGTACTGTACTTCACGTGACATATGGAATGTTGTGAAGCTGTTTATTTCTCCCGCAAACGGTTGAAAATCGTCGCTCAACGGTTGTTGTCTGCACTTGTGTTTACCTTATATTAGTTACATATGTTATGTTCTATGCCATTACAGGTGTAATCTGAATGCAGAGCTTCGGAAGAAGCCTCCAGCACGGGAAACGGAGAGACGCAATGCCACGTACCGCAATCCAGCAAATCATGATCGGAAGCCTGTGCAAGACGGACGCGGGCGCCGCGCAGACGCTCGCCGCCATCAAGGCAGCCGGCTATGACGGCATCGAACTCAACGACTTCATGTGCACACCCACGCCCTTCGTGGTTCGTGTGCTCACTCGCGCTGCCGGCATGCCGGTGGGCGGTGGCGGAAAGCTCGACTGGCCGAAGCTCGTGCGCGAAGCCGGGCTCGACGTGGTGAGCCTCCATACGAACCTCGGCGGCCTCAAGGAGAATCCCGAGAAGACCATCGAGCTGGCGCACACCTTCGGCACCCGCACCATCGTAATTACCGGCATGTACCGCTTCGACTACAGCGACCGCGCAGCGGTCGAGGGTCTAACGCAGGATCTGAACGCCTGCGGCAAGGAGCTCGCAGGCGCCGGCATGCAGCTCCTCTACCACAACCATAACTGCGAGTTCCGGAAGGTCGCGCCCGGCACTACCGCATATGACCTGCTGCTCGAGCAAACCGATCCCACCTACGTGAACTTCGAGCTCGACACGTACTGGCCGGCCGAGGCCGGCGTCGACACGCTCGGCCTCATGCGGCGCGTGGGCGAGCGCCTGCGCCTGTGGCACATCAACGACCGCGGCACGCGCATCGAGGGCGCGTCCATGACGCCGATCCTCACCTCCGACAGCATGGAGCTCGGCTACGGCAACATGCCGCTCGAGGAGCTGCTCGCGCAGGCGCAGACCGTGAACGTCGAGGCCATCGTGCTCGAAACTCACAAGAACTGGGTGGACAAGTCTCCCGTCAAGAGCCTCGAGCTGAGTGCAGCCTGGCTCCGTGAGCACGTCCAGGGGGATGTAAAATAACCCCAGGGGTTTTTTAACATTGACACTACGGGCAAGCGGCTCCGAGCAAACAGGCTCGGAGCCGCTTCGCGTTGTGCGCGCGGCAGCATGTTAAAAAACCCCTGGGGTTATTTTACATCCGCTAATCCAACACTATGTTGGAAATTGCTGGTTGAAGTAGGCGGCGAAACCTCCCACACTGGTAGTAGGCAACCAGAGGAGGTCTCACATGGACGTCGCCTACCGCCGCGCACCCTATAGCCGCATCATCCTCGCCCAATGCTCGAGCGCCATGTCCATGACGTTCTACACGCTCATCACGCTTATCAGCTATGCCGCGAACGTGAACTACGGCGTTGCGATGGGCGTCGCCGGCGTAATCCTCACCGCAACGCGCATCTTCGACGGCGTGGTCAACCCCGCCATCGCGCTCTTCATCGACCACGTGAACCCGCGGCACGGCAAGATCCGCCTCTTCATGACCGCGGGCTGGCTCATCAGCGCGGCGGCGATCCTGCTCCTCTACGCGTGGCAACCGCGTGGCGGAGCCGTGCTCTTCACGCTCGTCTACGCGCTCTATATCATTGGCAACGCCACAACCGATATCGCCTGCAACATGACGCCCACCGTCATCACGAACGATCCGCGTCAGCGACCCATGGTGGGTGTCGTGGGAACCATCTTTTCCTACCTCGTGCCCATCGCGCTCACGCTCTTCATTACCCTCGGCATCCTTCCCCACTTTGGAAACGAATACACAGGAGCGATGCTCCGCTGCTGTGCGCTCATCCTCCTGCCCGTCTCGTTCGGCTTCCTGTTGCTTGCGCTCGCCGGCGTGGCAAAAGTAGATACCGCGGAAAACTACGAGCGCATCGCCGGCACCGCCGAACCGGTGGGCATCCACGACATGCTCGGGCTCCTGCGCGGCAACAAGCCGTTCCAGATGTATCTGTTGAGCTGCGTGTCATCGAAGCTCTCGCAGCAGACCATGAGCCAGGCGATCGTGAGTACCGTGGTGTTTGGCATCCTCATGGGCAGCGTCCAATTCGGCAGCGTGGTGAGTGCCGTCACGTCGCTGCCAGGACTTATCGTCGCGATTTTCGCCGGTAGGCTCTGCGGGCGCTGGGGCAGCCGCGAGGTCTCGCGTGGGGCGATGCGCATCGCCATCGCCGCGACCGCGTTGGTCATCGCACTCTGCCTGGTGTTCGACATGCGCGCCATCCCCGCGGGCGGACTCATCACCGTCGCGTTCTTCGTCCTCATGGTCGTCATCTCCGCCATGCGCATGTGCATGACCACCGC
>CASFXG010000075.1 GCA_949298635.1 uncultured Coriobacteriaceae bacterium
CTTAGTCCCACATGTGGGACTAAGAGACCTGGTGTCAAAGTCCCACTACCCGACAGGAACGACCCATGCACGCATCCACCCCGATCATCTCCGTCGACGACGTCTCGTTTTCCTACGGCAGCGACGCCGCACCGCGCGCACTCGACCATGTAAGCCTGGATATCGCCACCGGCGACTTCTTGGGCATCATCGGCCCCTCGGGCGCCGGCAAGTCGACGCTCACCTCCGTGCTCTCCGGCGCGATTCCCCACCACTTTGGAGGCGCGTTCTATGGCGCGGCCCACGTAGCGGGGCAGGATACCTGCACCATCACGCTCACGGACGTCGCGCGCTCGGTCGGTAGCGTGCTGCAAGACATCGATGCGCAGATGGTCGCCTCCGTGGTGGAAGACGAGCTGCTCTTCGGCCTGGAGAATTTCGGCGTGAACCACAGCGAGATCCCCGCGCGCATCCAGCGTACGCTCGAGCTCGTGGGCATCGCGGACTTGCGTGACCGCGAGATCGCCACGCTCTCCGGCGGTCAGAAGCAGAAGGTCGCCATCGCAGCCATCCTCGCACTCGAACCGGCCGTCCTCGTGCTCGACGAGCCCACCGCCGCACTCGACCCGGCGAGCTCGACCATGGTCTTCGACATCCTGCGCGATGTGAACGAGCGCCTTGGCGTGACCGTGGTGATCGTCGAGCAGAAGGTCGCACTGCTTTCTGAATACTGCCGCCGCATCGCGGTGATGGACAAGGGTCGCATCGTGCTCGAGGGAACCCCGGCTGAGGTGTTCTCGCACGCGGCGGAACTCCGCGCGATCGGCGTGGACAGTCCGCGCGTCACGCGCATCTCGAACAGCCTGGCGCGCGAAAAGATCATCGAACCCGGCGCTCCCTGCCTGAACGTGGCGCAAGCGCAGGAGCTCATTGCCGTCGTGGTCGCAGACACGGGTGCTGCTGGCGGGAACGCGAACGCGTCGGACTCCGCCCCTTCTGCTCCCGCCCCCTCGCGCCCGCCTCACCGTCCCTCCCGCCCCAAAGCCGAGGGCGCTAAGCCCGTGGTGCAGCTTCGAAACGTCTCCTTCGCCTATCCCAGTGGTGAAGCAGCCGTGCAGGACGTGGATATCACCATCTATCCCGGCGAGCTCGTGGGCGTCGTGGGACAGAACGGCGCCGGCAAGACCACCGTCACCAAGCTCATTACGGGGCTCTTAAAACCCAGCACGGGCACCGTGACCGTCGCCGGGCTCGACACCTCCGCCGTACGCACGAGCCAGATCGCACGGCATGCTGCCACGCTCTTCCAAGACCCCGACCGGCAGATCTGCCGCGACACCGTCCTCGACGAGGTCGCCTTCGGCCTTGAGCTTGCAGGCATAGACGCCGCTGAAGCGCACCGCCGTGCCCTGCCCGTGATCGAGCGCTTCGGCCTGCCTGCCCATGAGGCGCCGTTCTCGCTTTCGCGTGGACAGCGTCAGATGGTCGCGCTCGCAAGCGTCGTCGTGCTCGAGCCCGACGTCATCATCCTCGACGAGCCCACGAGCGGCCTCGATTACCGCGAGTGCATGACTGTGATGGAAACCGTGCGCGACATGGCCGAAGCCGGCAGCGCCGTGATCATGGTGTGCCACGACATGGAAGTCGTGAGCGATTTCGCCGAGCGACTCGTGGTCATGGCGGGCGGACGCGTGCTCGGGCGCGGCGAGACGCATACGCTCTTCGCTGACACCGAGCTCATGCAAGCCGCCAGCATGGAGCCGCCGCAGGTTATCGAGTTGTCGCATGCGCTCGCCGCGAGCGTGTCGCCCGCATTTGAGGGAGCGTTCGAGGTGGCAGACGTCGTCGCCCGCACGAAGGAGCTGATCGCCCGTGGTTAACGTCATCGATTACATCCCGGGGACGACGCTCCTCCATCGCCTGAACCCTGTGGTCAAGCTCGCGCTCGCCGCAGCCATCATCGCCTCGACCCTTCTCGCGAACACCTATGCTGCGCTCATCGGCCTGCTCGTGCTCACGTTCGCACTTGCTGCCTACGTTCACGCCACGCGTCGGCTCGCAAGCCTGTTGAAGCTGCTCATCCCGCTTGCCGTGGTGATGTTTCTTCTGCAGACGGCATTCATGCGCGCGGGCGACGTGGTATTCGGCTACATGACGAACGAGGGCATCGCAAGCGCATCGAAGATGTGCCTGCGCCTTTTGGGCGTGGCGCTGCCACTCGTGCTCGTACTCATGGTCACCAAGCTCACCGACCTCGCAAACGCCTGCGTCGAGGTGCTGCACCTTCCCTATCAGTACGCGTTCACGTTTACTACGGCACTTCGCTTCGTACCGATCTTCAGCCAGGAGATGAACGCGATCATGGAGGCCCAGACGGCACGTGGCGTGGAATACGATACGCCGAACCCCGTGAAGAAGCTCCGTCTCATGCTGCCGCTCTGCATACCGCTGCTCATCTCGAGCGTGGGCAAGACGGATGCCACGGCGCTCGCCGCCGAGCAGCGCGGGTTCTATCTACGCACGCGCTCTTCAGCTTACAAGCGCTACCCCCTGCGCGCGCTCGATTTCGCCGCGCTGGCCGTATGCATCGCGCTCGTCGTCCTAGGCGTCGCCTTCTAGCATGATACAATCCAGCCAAGCCGGGATGGATCACTTCAAGGATGGATATGAGCGAAGCTTTCGAATACCCCGAACTTATCGATCGGGCGATTTCCGCATATGGAAACGGCGATGGTGCCGAGTGCATCCGGGCCGGCTTCGAGGCGGCCGCGACGCGACCGGTTACGCTCCGGGCGAATACGGCAAAGGCAAGCGCGGATTCGGTCACCGAGGCGCTTCGTGCCGCGGGCATCGGCTTTACGCGCACTACCTGGTACGATGACGCCTTCGTGCTGAACGATGGGGTGTGCGAGCGTGATGTATGGGAGCTCCCCATCTATCGGGAAGGCAAGATCTATCTGCAGAGCCTTTCATCCATGCTGCCGCCGCTCGTGCTGGAGCCGCGCACCGGTGCCGACGTGCTCGACATGTGCGCCGCACCCGGCGGCAAGACCTCGCAGCTCTACGCACTCGCCAGCGGGCATGCGCACATAACCGCCTGCGAGCTGCATGCGCCGCGCGCGGAAAAGCTCGCGTACAACCTTGCCAAACTCGGCTGCAAAAACGTGAACGTCATGCGCTGCGACGCACGGAAACTCGACGAGTTCTTCTCCTTCGACCAGATCTTGCTCGATGCCCCCTGCACGGGAACCGGCACCTTCCGCGCCGGCGATGAACGGGCGGCGAAGCGCATGACCGAAGCGCTCCTCGCCAAGGTGACGCGCTCGCAACGCGCGCTGCTCGACCGCGCGCTCACGGTACTCAAGCCGGGCGGCACGCTCGTCTACGCAACGTGCTCCATCTTGCCGCAGGAAAATAACGAGCAGATCGCATATGCACTCAAGCGGCATCGGGACTGCAAACTCGTTCCGCTCTTCGGCGGTGCGAGCGCCCAAGAGGATGAGTCCGCCCCACTTTCTCCGGGCGTACAGGCCATCGTCGATGCCGTTCAGGAAGGCGCGATCCCCGCGCTTCCCACCGCATTCAAAGAGACGCTCACCGTATGCCCTTCGAAGCTTTTCGAGGGTTTCTATCTCGCGCTTATCAAGAAATGAGGGTCAACCTCGCATTCAGGGTCTCACACGCTCATGCAGCGCGGTGCTTGCCACCGCCATCGCGAGACGCACGCCCCTTAATTGCAGTGACCACGAAATAGACGGCAGCAACGGCAGCGACCACCCCAAGGATGATGAGAAACGGCTGCAAGATATCGGCTGCGCCCATGTGGCATCGACCTTTCTGAGACGCTCGGATGCGTAGTTACGTTAGCGTAGCAGATGCGCGAGGAAACCGTGGTCCCCCGCGCATCATTTCGAGAAAAGCACAAGCGAACCGAGCCGCGCTCCCCGAGCTGCTCGGCGAAAGTGTAGTTAGTCGACGCGTTTGTCGCCCATGAAGAACAGCGCCACGGTACCGGGGCCCGTGTGCGAACCGATCACGGTGCCAATGTTGTTGATGACGACCTTGTCCTTGAGCGCAGGGATGCGCTCGCCGATGAGGCGCGCGACCTCCTCGGCGTCCTCGCGGCACGCCGACTGCGAAATGCTGCATTTGCCGGTGTAGTCCGCACCGCCCTCGACATGCTCCATCATGCGATCGACGAGCGCCGTGATCGCCTTCTTCTTCGTGCGGATCTTCTCGCGCGGGATGAGCTTGCCCTGATAGTCAACGTTCATGACCGGGCAGATCTTGAGCGCCGTGGCGATGAGCGCACTCGTGGCAGAGACGCGGCCGCCGCGCTTCAGGCAATCGAGATCAGAAACGAAGAACCAATGGTTGAGGTTGAGCTTGTGCTCCTCAGCCCAGGCGCAAGCTTCCTCGAACGTGGCACCCCCATCGCGCAGATCCGCGAGGTAATCCATGAGCAGGCCGTATCCCGCAGACGCGGCGAGCGAGTCCACGACGCACACCGTGCGCTCAGGATACTTCTCCGCAAGACCCTGCGCCGCGATGACCGCGGAGTTATACGAGCCCGAGATGCCGCTCGAAAGCGTGAGATGCAGGACGTCGTTGCCCGCAGCAAGCTCCGGCTCCCAGAACTCGGTATATTCGCCCACGCTCACCTGCGAGGTCTTGGACATCGATCCCGCCTTGAGCTTGCCGAAGAACTCCTCGGGCGAGACAGACTGATACAAATCGTCCTCATGCACGACGCCATCGAGCTCATAGTGGAAGTACACGACACGAATATCGCGCTCGTTGAAGAACGACTGCGGATAATCCGCCGTGGATTCGCAGGAAAGAACATAGCTACCCATAGCGTGCTCCTTGCTTGGTAGGAATAAGCTTGCAACAAACGTACGTAATTATCCCACACTTTGAGGTGTGTGGCCAAAACAAGGGGCAGCGACCACTCGACTAAACCAATAGTGGCCAATAATAAAAGTATTGTGACGCTTCTTCTCGAAAAACGCTGGTGCGCCTTCCCCCGTAGCTGGAATAACCGAGCCCGATACCAGGGCGGTGGACGAATCGCACCCCTGTTTTCCAAGGAGAAGTGTCACAACACTTTCGTTTTTGGCCAAACCCGCACGCGCCGAGCGAAGCGATGGCGCTCGAGGCCGTCACAGCCCCCGCACGCGGCGAGCGAAGCGACGCCGCCCAGCACCCGTTCAACCCCTTCTCCGCACGCGGCGAGCGAAGCGACGCCGCCCAAAGCCGCCTCCGACCCCCGCATCCCCACCGCCCGC
>CASFXG010000076.1 GCA_949298635.1 uncultured Coriobacteriaceae bacterium
TGCCGGAAACGTCACTTTGGGGACGGGTTAGTTTGTGTCAAAAACGACACAAACTAACCCGTCCCCAAAGTGACGTTTCCGGCACGAACGTACCCGTCCCCAAAGTGACGCCAAAGTGAGGCGCGGCACGAGAGGGTTCCCGCGCCGCGCATCCATTATTCCGTCTTACCCTCGAGCTTGTCGATAGACTCGCTCTGGCTCTCGACGAAGTCGTCGGCCTGCTCGAGCTCCTCGCGCTCGCTCGGGTCGTCGACGATGCTCGTGTGGTCCTCGTGCTCGAACTGCTGCTGGTACGGCGCGATGCTGTAGCGCGTGAGCAGCAGGCGCATTTCGCGCTTGAGGTTGCGCTCGAGGGCGCCGCGGTTCGCCTCGCTGCAGCGCGCCATGATGCGGAGCGTCATCGTTGAGGTGGTGAGCGCCACCACGCCGCGGTAGAACGGCCCGTCCAAGATCATGGGCTGGCGCGCGGCGATGTTGGGCAGCTCGCGCTCGAGGAGGTTCTCGATGTAGGGCAGGTCCTCGCCCACGGTGACGTCGATGTCGATGTTCGCGAAGGAATCGAGCTTCGTGCGGTTCACGACGTTCGAGATCGCGCTGTTGCGCAGCACGATGACGTTGCCGCTGCCGTCGTTGATCTTCGTCGTACGAATGCCGATCTCCATGACGGTGCCGGTGTTCGCGCCCACGGAGATGGTGTCGCCCACGCGGAACTCGCCCTCGAAGATGATGAAGAGGCCGCACAGAAGGTCGGTCACGAGGTCCTTCGCGCCGAAGCTGATCGCGAGCGTGAGGAGGCCGGCGCTCGCGAGGAGCGTCGCCGTGTCCACGCCCACCGTCGCGAGGCACCAGTAGAGCGTGCCCAGGATCGCACCGTATTTGAGCAAGCTCACGAGCAGGCGGCACACGGTCTCACCGCGGGCGGAGAGGACCGTCGAGAGCAGGTGGAGCAGGCGCTGGCCGAACCACGACACCGTGAAGATCACGCAGGCCGTCATGATGCTCGCCGTGATGGCGAAGATGTTGAGCCCGCGCTCCCAGCCGCCGCCGAGGATGTAGCCGAAGACGGAGCCGCTGCCGAAGATCTGGTCGCGGAAGAGCACCGAGACGAAGACCGCGAGCACAGCGACGCCCATGAAGATGCGCAGCACGAAGGCGAGCTTCTGCTCGGGCGTCATCTCCCACCAGTCGAAGGAGCGGTTGAGCCAGCGGCTTGCGGCCGATTCCGTGCGCGCGCGGCGGCCCGAGGGCGTCTTGATGTCGAAGATGCGCGCATCCGTCGTCGCGGCGGCCTGGGCGCGCGCGTCGCCCCCGACGGGCTCGACGGCGACGATGCAGAACACGAGCGCCATGCACACGGCCGCAATGCCCGCCGTGGCGATGGTGAGTGGCCCGCGCTGGCTCATAAGCTCGCCCTCAGGGCCGGCGACGTAGACATAGTAGTCGTCGGTCTCCACGGAAGAGGCGTAGTACGTCGTGCCGTTGATGGTGAGGTAGTCGTCGTAGCCGCCGCGCAGCTGCGCCTCGGTGAGGCCGACCTTCGTGGCGTCCTTGCCCTGCACCATGGGGTCGGGGAAGTAGGCAATGGTGCCGTCCGCCTTGCTCACGGCGAAGGCGAAGCCGCCAGCTCCGGCCTGCACGCCGTCGAGCACGCGGTCGATCTGCACGCTCTCGAGGAGCGTCTCAAGGCGGCTCGAGCGGATGCCGATCTGCACGAAGCCGTCCACGAAGCCGCGGTCGTCATAGGTGGCGATGCCGATGTACTGGCGGAGCGCGCCGGTCGTGTCGTCCGGCATGGGCTCCTGGATGTACTCATCGACGCCCTGGAGGAGGCAGCGGAACGCGTAGGACTGGTTCTCGGGATCCTCGGAGAGCGAGAAGTGCTCGTACGGCGCGTTCGAGGCCACCATATCGCCATTCAGGTCGAAGCGGTAGACGTTCACGATCTGCAGTGCGTCGGCGAGCTCCTGCATCTTCTCCTTTGTGGCGAGCTCCGGGTTCTGTTCGATGATGTACGCCGCGACGCGCGCCTTCGAGAGATAGCGCTCGTTGTACTGCGCGGTGAGGTCGTCCGCGCGGTCATTCGTGTTCGAGATGGTCTCGGCGATCTGCGCCGCACGCTCCTTGTTCGTCACCGATTGCGAAGAGAGCGCGAAGAGCGTCTGCATGTAGAACGAAACGACGACGATCGCGATGAGTCCCACGAGCGCAAGCACGGCGGAGCGCTTCGCGATTGCTCCGTTAACGCGCAGGGTGCTCGCCCCAGAGCGTACGTCGCTGCGTCCGGAGCGCTCCTCTTCGCGCAGCACGAAGATGCCGTAGAGCGCCACCGAAGCCATGACCACGAAGAATACGAAGAGGATGACCGCGACGGTGACGTTGCGCGCGGAGGCCATCTCGGATCCGGGGATCGCACAGACGTAGTACATGTCGCCGATGTGGCACACGCGGCAGTAGAGCTGCTGGCCGTCGAGCGTCATCCAGGTGATGGTGCCATCCTCAAGGTCGTTGACGTCGATGCCGGCGTCGAGCGCATCAGCGCCCACGAGCGCATCGTTCGGGTGGTATTCAATCACATACGTCTGGGCGGAGAGCGCGAACACATAACCGCCTTGACCCACAGAGATGTTCTTCAACACGCTCGCGGTGGAGCCAGTGGTCTCAACGAGCTCACGGAGCTCGGCGGGGCTCTGTTCGATTACGACCATGGTATCGGCGTCGATGCGCGCTGCGTAGTAGCGCATGAGCCAGTCCTCTTCGGGCAGCTCGATTTCTACGGCGCGCGATGGCTCGCCGGTCGTGAGGCACTCGCGCAGATAGTTATAGCGAGCATAGGAGAAATTCGCGCGCGTATCGGCTGCCTTGGCGACGATCTCGCCGTCCGCCTTCACGATCATGATGTTGTCGACGTCGAGCAGTTGCTGGTATTCGGCCATTTTGGCGTCGGTCGCCGCGAAGCCGGTATCATTTGCCGCCATGAACGAGACGGTCTGCGCCTTTGACTGGTAAATGGCGTCGAAGGTCTCCTTGTTCTGGGCGTTTTCCGCCTCGGCGTCCTCGAGCACGCCGACGAGCTGCTCTGCCTCCTCGTTCATCTCGGTCGTATAGCTCGCGATAGAAAGGCTCTCCTGCATTCGCGAGAGGAGGATGCCCATGGCAACCATGCTCACCACAACGACAGCGACGAGCAGGGCGATCTTGCGCTTGAGTTTGGAAGACATCTGCATCGTCTCCTCCTAGTCCCACTTGTCGACGAGCGTGGCGATGGTGCCGTCGTCGAGCATGTTCTGCATTGCGGTGGCTACGGGCTCGGAAAGGTCAGAACCCTTCTGCGTGGCGATGCCGAACGACTGCTCGGCGACCTCGAAGTTCTCGATATAGGCGCGCTTGTCATCCATATAGGTCTTGGCGATTGCGCCGTCGAGAACCATGGCGTCGACGACGCCCTCCTCGAGCGCGTCCGAGAGCTCCTGGTAGCTGGGGAACTGCAGGAGGTGCCAGGTGTCGAATTGCACGTCGACGTCGCCACCGCCGAGGATCTCGTCAGTGCCCTTGCTGAAGCCGATCTCCATGAGTTTGGTATTGAGCAGGGGAGCCGCGTTCGCGCCCGCCATCGTGCCGAACGTGCGGCCGCGCATATCGTCGATCGTGGTGATCATAGACGAGTTCTGCACGACGGCGATGATGTGGTCTGTATAGTAAGCGGGGGAGAAGTCGAAGTTCTCGAGGCGCGTGTCGGCGATGGAGTAGCACGCGCAGATGAGGTCGATGTCGCCTTCGAGCAGCATCTCCTTGCGATCGTCGGGCGTGACGGTGATGAATGCGACGCTATCCTCGCCCATGCGCTCGGCGAGCTCGTTCACGATGTCGATTTCGAGACCATAGTACTTGCCGGTCTCCTCGTTGAGGTAGCCGAAGCCCATGACATCCGCGCGCACGCCGGCGCGAAGCGCGCCGGCAGGCGTAGCAACCGTGCCAGTGCTACCCGATTCATTGCGCGTTCCTCCTGTGCATCCGCTGAGTGCGGATCCGATCGGCGCGAGCCCGGCAGCGAGCGCGAGCGTCGCGAACGATCTCCTCGTTACGTTCATGCATGCTCCTTGCATCATCGTTTCCTGGGTGTTCTTCAGCAAAAAATGCAGTCCACTATGATATCTATACGCTAGGAAAAGGTAAGGATACAGTTGAAAAATGACGGGGTTCAACTACTGGCTGAACCAACACTTTGGGGACGGGGTCAAAAGTGTTGAATTCAACACTTTTGACCCCGTCCCCAAAGTGTTAATGGCGGCACAAGGGTACCCGTCCCCAGAGTGACGCGGGCGTGGCAGAAAATTCCTTAGCAGACTGTGAATTAATGGCTATTCACCGATACGGCACCGTTCCTGAAACCGAGGCACGGTACGATAAATAGGTAGTGCCATTCAACGAGGGGAGCGAATATGGCAGAGTACAAGACGGATATCGAGATCGCGCAGGAAGCGGAGATGTGGCATATCTCCAAGATCGCCGAGAAGGTCGGTCTTTCCGAAGATCAGCTCGATTACTACGGTAAGTACAAGGCGAAGGTCGATATTCATGCGCTCCGCGATATGCCGCGCAAGGCCAAGCTCGTCCTCGTGACAGCCATCAACCCCACGCCGGCGGGTGAGGGCAAGACCACCACGTCCGTCGGCCTCGCCGACGCCCTCTCGCGCTTGGGT
>CASFXG010000077.1 GCA_949298635.1 uncultured Coriobacteriaceae bacterium
CGCCCTGGGGGCTTAACACTTTGGGGACGGGGTAAAAAGTGTTGAATACAACACTTTTGACCCCGTCCCCAAAGTGTTAAGCCCCCAGGGCGGCGCGCCGCAATATCTCCAAAATAGAGGATTTCCGACGCAAAAGGCTCAATTTCAAGCTTATTTTGTCGGAAAACCTCTATTTTGCAGAATCCTTGCGCGCGGGAAGCCACCGCGCACGCATGAACCAGGTGAAGGGCGGGGTGAAGACCTTAAGCGTGCACAGCACGATGACGCCGCCGGAGAGCGCCAGGACAATCGCCGAGCCCCAGAGCGGGTCGAGGAGCACCGGTAAGTCGTAGAACGGGGTTCTGAATGTGAGCGCGGCGCGGATGAGTCGATGCAGCACGTAGATCTGAAGCGTGCGCTCGCCAAGCGTCGTGAGGCGCGATGTGCCGTGCGGTATAAGCCTTAGCACGGCGAGGGAGAACAACGTCGCGATGCCTATGGTGACGAACTTGGCGAGCACGCCCGCCGCGGGGCTGCCCGCAGGGATCCCCGCCACCGCGCCTGCGCTCGCGAAGGGGTTGTCACCGTAAACCATCTGAAAAAACCAGTCATAGGCATGGACGTCGACAAGACGCAGGGAGGCGACCGCCGCCGCGCCTGCGACCGCAAGCCATAGTATGCGCCGCTTCGCCAGCTGCTCGAGCGTGGTGGGCTTCAGGTAGTAGCCGAGGGCGAAGTAGGGAAGGAAGGCGAGTGATCGGCTTATGGCGAGCAGGCCGTTCGACAAGTCGATGAAGCCGCTTGCAAGCGCCGCAGCGATGCTCACCAAAACCCCAGTAGGGGGGGCAAAACGAGCGAGAAGGGGCGTGGCGAGGTACCACCAGGCCATACCGATGAGGTACCACGGCGCAGAGGTGAAGAGCAGCAGTCTTTCAGGATGCTCAATCAATACGCCGTTGATGGCGAGCAGCGCCGCCTGGTAGGCGAAGCCCAGAACTGTGAAGGAGATGATCCTGTTCCCGTTGAGGTGTCCGTCGCGATAGGCACCCTTCGCAAAGAGACCGGAGACGAAGACGAACAGCGGCATGTGGAACAGGTAGATGATATCGAAGAGCGCGCTCAGTGCCTCGTTGTCGTTGTGGACGGGATGCATGAAATGCGCGGCGACCACCAGAACGATGAGCAGCCCCTTGATGTTGTCGAACAGCGCGATGCGCTCGCGTGCGCCAGCCATGTCATTCCCCCGATTGACGAAGCGGTCGTGGTGCCCGCAATTCTATCGCAGCCGTCGTTCGCGCGCACGACGTCGACATATTTCGCCGGTTTTCGGGCGGTGGAAGAAGAAGGTGGGACTTTGACACCGGGTCTCTGAGTCCCACCCGGGTGGGACTCAGAGACCCGGTGTCAAAGTCCCACTGGGGCGGGCTCAGGCGCTCACTTGGGGACGCGCATCGCGCGCATGGCGTTCAGGATCGCGATCATCGCCACGCCCACGTCGCCGAAGACGGCGAGCCACATGTTCGCGATGCCAAGTGCCGCAAGCACGAGGATGAGCGCCTTCACGCCGAGCGCGAACACGATGTTCTGCCACACGATGCGCATAGTCTTGCGGGCGATGCGCATAGCGCGAGCGATGTTCGAGGGTTTATCGTCCATGAGCACCACGTCGGCGGCCTCGATGGCGGCGTCCGATCCCATCGCACCCATGGCGATGCCCACGTCCGCGCGCATGAGCACGGGTGCGTCGTTGATGCCGTCGCCCACGAAGGCGAGCTTGGCGTCCGAAGCCTCCGCTGTGAGCAGGCGCTCCACGGCGTTGACCTTGTCTTCAGGCAGGAGCTGGGCATGCACCTCGTCGAGGCCGAGCTTCTCGCCCACGGCTTCCGCCACGTCGCTACGGTCGCCGGTGAGCATGATGCAGCGGCGCACACCCGCCTCGTGCAGGTCGTGGATGGTCTGGGCGGCGTCGTCCTTCACCACGTCGGCGATCACGATATGCCCGGCGTACACACCATCGACGGTCACGTGGAGGATCGTTCCGGTGAGCTCGCAGTCGTGCCACGTGCTGCCGTGCTCGCGCATGAGCTTGTCGTTGCCCACGAGCACCACGCGCTCGTCGACGGTCGCCTGCACGCCGTGACCGGATTCCTCATGCGCATCCCGGATGCGCTGCTCGTCGATCTCGCCGGCGTACGCCTGCTTGATTGAGACGGCGATGGGGTGGTCGCTGAACGCTTCGGCATAAGCTGCCATCGAGAGCACGTAGTCGGCATCGACGCCCGCTTCGGGGTGCACGGCGACGACGTTGAAGGTGCCACTCGTGAGCGTGCCCGTCTTGTCGAAGACCACGGTGTCGACCTTCGCCAAGAGCTCAAGGTAGTTCGAGCCTTTCACCAAAATGCCCAGGCGCGACGCGCCGCCGATACCGCCGAAGAAGCTGAGCGGAACGGAGATCACGAGTGCGCAGGGGCAGGAGACGACGAGGAACGTGAGGCCGCGCAGCACCCAGTCCGTCCAGGGACCCATGCCCAGAAGCGGCGGTACCACGGCGAGCACGACGGCGGAGATCGTGACGGCGGGCGTATAGACGCGGGCGAAGCGGGTGATGAAGTTCTCGGTCTTCGCCTTCTTCTCGCTCGCGTTCTCGACGAGCTCGAGAATGCGCGACACGGTGGACTCGCCGAAGGGCTTCGTGGTGCGGATGCGCAGGATGCCCGTCATGTTGATGCAACCCGAGATGACCTCTGACCCCGCCTCAACGTGGCGCGGGATGCTCTCGCCCGTGAGCGCGGCGGTGTCGAGTTGGCTCGTGCCCTCGGTGACGATGCCGTCGATGGGGACGCGCTCGCCGGGCTTCACGACGATGACGCTGCCGACCTCGACCTCATCCGGGTCGACTTCGACAAGCGCGCCGTCGCGCTCGATGTTAGCGTAATCCGGTGCGATATCCATCATGTCGGCGATCGACTTGCGGCTCTTGCCCACGGCGTAGCTTTGGAAAAGCTCTCCTACCTGGTAGAAGAGCATGACAGCGCAGCCCTCGGCCGACTGCGGCTCGGTCTCGGGGAAGAAGATTGTGGCGAACGCGCCGATCGTGGCAACCGTCATGAGGAAGGCTTCGTCGAAGGGGTCGCCGCGGCGGATGTTGTTCCACGCCTTGATGAGGACGTCGTAGCCGGCGATGAGGAACGTCGCGAAGTAGAGGGCGAATGCCGCGTAGACCTCGGCGGCACCGAATGCCGCATCGAACGCGCCCGTCTTCTCGAGAGCCATAGTCACGGCGAAGAGGGCGATGGCGGCGAGGATCCGATTTCGCCACTTCCGCTGCTTCTTGTTCATATCGAACTGCCTCGCATTCGTATAGTCGTAGCTATCCTAGCGAATAATTTACATTGCCTATATGAACATACGTTCATATATTGAGCGAAAAGGTGCCGCCCGAAGGCGGCCGGGGGGCGTTTAGCGAAGCACTTCGCAGTCGGGTTCCATCTTGGCGATGAGGGCGCAGACGTCGTCGAGGACGGCGGGGAAGCGGTCGTCTGCCGCCGCGAGCGTGAGCTTCTGCGTCATAAAGTTCACCTTGGCGTCGTCGACGCCGTCGAGCTTCTTGATGGCATCTTCGAGTTTGAGCGCGCAGTTCGCGCAATCGATTTCGTCGAGCTTGAAAGACTTACGCATGATGGGGTCCTTTCCCTTCGATACCCCTGTGGGCGGTTCCCGTGGGGTGTTAATGCCGAAACGTGTGACGTGATCTCGTTCACTCGCAGATATGGCTCATACCCTGCGCGAGCATGGTGTGGACGTGATCGTCGGCGAGTGAGTAGATGAGGCTGCGGCCGTCGCGATCGAAGCGCACGAGGCGTGCCTGCTTCAAGATGCGTAGCTGGTGAGAGACGGCGCTTTGTGTGGCGCCGATGGTCTCTGCGATGTCGCCTACGGAGCGCGGGGTGTCGAAGAGCGCGTACAAGATCTTGATGCGCGTGGTGTCGCTGAACGTTTTGAAGAGGTCGGCGAGGTCGTAGAGCAGCTCCTCGTCGGGCATGCAGGGTTCTTCCGCGGCCTCAGCCTGCGGGTGCTCTTGGTTTTGCATGAACGCTCCCTTCGACATATGTTCCTGTGTTCATATATCTTACTCATGATTATATGAACGAATATTCATATGTCAAGCGCTACTTTCCCGCTTTGGCAACACTTTGGGGACGGGGTCAAACGTGTTGAATTCAACACTTTTGACCCCGTCCCCAAA
>CASFXG010000078.1 GCA_949298635.1 uncultured Coriobacteriaceae bacterium
GTCACTTTGGGGACGGGTACGTTTGTGTCGTTTTCGACACAAACGTACCCGTCCCCAAAGTGACGCGACCAGAGCGCGCTGGTATACTCGCTGCGTACACGGTTTAAGGAGGCCAACTATGGCTGCACATGCGAACGAAGCGAACGCCGGCGCGGTGTCGCCCGAACTCGACGAGATGGTTTGTGACCTGATTGGCTACATGCTCGACGAGCTTGCTGAAGGGCGCGACCCGGGCGTGCTCGCGTGTGCTGAAGATGCCGGGTCGGGACGTATCGATGCCGCGTTCACCGAAGACGGCGAGGAAGCCTGTCTCGAGGCGGCGCAAGCATTCATCCGCGATAACGCACGCGGCAACCGCGAAGAGGGGTTGGGTGCCATCGAGCGCTACGCCATTGCCTATGCGGGAGCCGTACGACTTGAGAGCTGTTATCAAGATGCCGTGCTCGTGAGCTTCTATGAGCGCGGGCTCCACGATGAGGACGGGGCTCCCACGGGATATTCGGCATATGTGCTCTTCGAGGGCGCGGGCGATGAAGAACAGTTCGCGTGGAGTGACCCCGAGCCCGCCGGGGAAGAGCCGCCGCTCATTTAGCTGCGGTATTTGCGCGGGCCGGTGCCGCTTGCCTGGCTGCCAAAATGGGACTCGGTAGAAAGTTTATGGGTGCCATGGCTATCGATGGCACGTTTTGCTCGCAGGACTGCCGTTTAGCGATATAATCTGCTGGTTTACCGAACAATGCTGGTTTTTCTGCTTCCGTTGTGGTGAGGGAGTCATTTATGCGCGTCGAGAACCTGAGGAACATCGCCATCATCGCCCATGTCGACCATGGCAAGACCACACTCGTGGACAAGCTGCTGCGCGCGACGGACGCGTTCCGCGCCAACCAGCAGGTCGAGGATCGCGTGCTCGACTCGAACGACCAGGAGCGCGAGCGCGGCATCACGATTCTCGCCAAGAACTGCTCCATCGAGTACAAGGGAGTGAAGATCAACATTATCGACACCCCCGGCCACGCCGACTTCGGCGGTGAGGTGGAGCGCGTGCTCAAGATGGCCGACGGCGCCCTTTTGCTCGTCGACGCGTTCGAAGGCCCCATGCCGCAGACGCGTTTCGTGCTGCGCCATGCCATCGACACCGGCCTCAAGATCATGATCGTTCTGAACAAGATCGACCGCCCGGGTGCCGATCCCGACCGCGCCTACAACGACTGCCTCGACCTCATGGCCGACCTCGGCGCCACCGATGAGCAGCTCGACTTCGCCATGGAGCATGTGGTGTACGCGAGCGCGGTGAACGGCTATGCGCGCCTCGACCCGGCGGCCGACGGCGACAACATGTACCCGCTGCTCGACATGATCGTGCACGAGATGCCCGCGCCCGAGGTCGACGAGACGGCGCCGCTCGCCATGCAGTGCATGACCATCGACCACTCCAGCTACGTGGGCCGTATCGGCATTGGCCGCGTGTTCTCCGGCACGATTCACGACGGCGACACGATCCTCGTGGTGAAAAACGACGGCTCCAGCTCGACGGCGACCGTGAAGCAGCTCTTCACCTTCGACTACCTCGGTCGCACGGAGTGCCAGGAGGTGCAGGCGGGTGACATCGCCGCTGTGGTGGGTATCGAGCGCACGGACATCGGCGATGTGTACACCGATCCGGAGAACCCGGTGCGTCTCGACCCCATCGAGATCGATCCGCCTACGCTTTCCGTCGTATTCGAAGCCTCGACCTCGCCGCTCGTTGGTCGCGACGGCGACATCGTGGGTGCGCGCCAGCTTAAGGAGCGCCTCGAGCGCGAGGGCGAGAACAACGTGACCATGCGCATCGAGGAGCTTGAGGATAAGAGCGGCGTCGAGGTCTCTGGTCGCGGCATCTTGCACCTTTCCGTGCTCATGGAGACCATGCGCCGCGAGGGCTTCGAGTTCCAAGTCGGTCGTCCGCGGGTGCTCATCAAAACCGATGAGCACGGCAACAAGCTCGAGCCCGTTGAGCAGGCCGTGGTGGAGTGCCCAGAGGAGTACTCAGGCAAGGTCATCGAGGTGTTCGGCAACGCTGGCGGCACCATGGTGAGCATGCACACCGGTACCACGGTGACGCACATGGAGTTCCGCATCCCCACGCGCGGCGTCATGGGTCTCAAGAACCGCATCCTGAACGTCTCCCACGGCGAGGCCGTGTTCTACCATACGTTCCTCGAGTATGGCCCCTATGCAGGCGAGCTCGGCGGCCGCAACAACGGCGCCATGATTTCCATGACGACCGAGAAGGCTGTGGCCTACGCCCTCGGCACGCTGCAGGAGCGCGGCCAGCTCTTCGTGGAGCCGGGCACCGAGTGCTACGAGGGCATGATTGTGGGCGAGCGCAGCAAGCCGGGCGATATGGTGGTGAACATCGCACGCACGAAGAACCTGGGCAACCAGCGTTCTTCGACGGCGGATATCGCCGTGCAGCTCACGCCGCCGCGCACGTTCACGCTCGAAGAGGCGCTCGAGTACATCACCGACGACGAGCTTGTCGAGGTCACGCCGAAGAACATCCGCCTGCGCAAGCGCATCCTGAACGCGACCGATCGCAAGAAGGCCGCCGTCCGCGCCGGCCTGGTGAAGAAGTAGAGCACATAGCCAAAGCGCGGGCGACCCAATCGAGCCTTCTCGGCGCTACACGTCGATGCGGCGCTGGTCGCGCTTGCGGCGGATGCGCTTGATGCGCGAGAGCGCCTCGCTGCGACGCTCCTGCTCGCGGCGCTCTTCGATATTTGCCAGCGTGCGCTCGCGGCGTTCGGCAAGGGCGTCGGGTGAACGGCCGGCGATCTCGCGGCGGGTAGAGGAGCCTTCTGCCGGGCGCTTGCGGCGGGGCATCATGCGCGCGATGTCCTCGTCGGTGGGCGACATGATGTTGAAGTGAAGCGAGAGCCAGCGTGTGCCCATGGTCACGACGACGCACGCCACCACAGCGGCGACATGCGAAACGTCTAGCTCGACGAGCGCCATGTAGACGCAGCCGCCGGCGATGGCGGCGAGCGCGTAGAGGTTGCTTCGCTGGAAGATGCTGGGAACCTTGCCCAAGAAGACGTCGCGCAGCATGCCGCCGCCCACGCCAGTGAAGAAGCCCATCATGATGCAGATCATCGGGTTGAAGCCGTAGACGAGGGCTTTATCTGCGCCGGTGGCGGAATAGAGCCCCACCGCGAAGATGTCGAGCACAGCGATGAGCCTGTCTTGCTGTTCGATGAACGAGGGGATGATATACACCACGGTCGCGGTGATGATGGCCGCCGGGAGTGCGAGCGGCTGTTCGAGGAGATAGACGCTGCCGACTTGGAGCGTGACATCGCGCAGCAGACCGCCGCCGAGGCTGCAGAGCACGGCGAGCGCCACCGCGCCCACAAGGTCGAGCTTGTGCTCGCGCGCCGTGAGCGCGCCCGAGATGGACGCAACGACGATGGCGACGAGCTCGAGCCAAAAGGGGACGGCGACCTGCGCTTCCATGGCGCCGGAGACGGGGGAGACGAGTCTTGCGAGCATCGGTTCCGCGACTGCGATAACGTCCAACGACAAGCTCCCTCCCTCGTGGCGATGCGGCGGTTTCGAGATGGTGTGCCGCGCCCCTCACAGTATGACAGGAGGGGTGCGGGCGTGGTGCAAGAATATCGAAATACGTGTGCACGGCTTGGCGCACCCTCTTTTTGATGTACACAAAATCAGCAGTTGCAATACGGGGCAGATACGGTACAATTTCCTGTGCTAACAACGGAGAGTTGTCCGAGTGGCCGAAGGAGCACGATTGGAAATCGTGTAGGCGTCAAAAGCGTCTCCAGGGTTCAAATCCCTGACTCTCCGCCAGTTGCTAATTCTGCGGCGCGTCTTCCAGGCGCGCCGATTCACCCCACGCGGAGGGGTGGCAGAGTGGTTGAATGCGGCGGTCTCGAAAACCGTTTATCCGGTAACCCCGGGTACGAGGGTTCGACTCCTCCGCCAGACGACATTGAAGCCCGGTTCCCTTGGGACCGGGCTTTTTGCCGCCGAGCGCAGGGATTCGAACCCGCAGGGCGCGGAGCGGAGCCAACGGCGCGAGCCGTTGGCCGCGCTGGGGCGCTGTTTGTCCCATGAGCCAAAAACGTTAATGAGCAAAAAGCATAGAAAGCTTCAATAAGAGAACTCTAGACAACCCGTATTGAAGCTTTCTACGCTTTTTGCTCATGTAGGTGCCCGGTGTTGCTGAGGTTTGGAGCGGGGCTACCGGGTCGTGTGGGTGGATCGGCGCCGCAAGGCGGTGCCGGGCGGACAGCCTCCTCCCTCGTCCAGCGCTTTCCATTCATGTGCGTTATCTGTTCATTTTCGTGCGCTGGTTCTGAGTGGTATGGGAAATGGTGCGCATGCGCTTGAGGCTTACCTGCAGGTATTTGCATGGTGCCATATTGGTTTTAGAAAACCGCAAGATTGATGCCAGACAAAGCCCAGAGTTGTGTCAGAACGCCGTGTCATGCTATGGCTGCATGGAAGGGATCAGGAGCGACACCGTTCTCACGCGCGAAACGACGCGCGGGCGGCTCGGGCGAGCTGGCAATAATGAAAGGGCGCCGAGAAACGCCTGGGCAAACTGGGACGTCGGGGGTATGTGTGGAGCTCATGAGGTTGTAGCTGCGTCTTCTTGTGATTCTTGCAACAAGCGGCTATAGTAGCTGAGTCCTTTCCTGCTTCGGGCGCACCTTCACGACCCGAAGCCGTATGTCCAGAGGAGGTGACCACATGAAGGCCTATGAACTGCTGTTCTTCGTCAACCCTTCCCTCGATCCCGAGACTCGTCTTGAGGTGATGAAGCGCATCGACACCACGATCGCCGAGGCGAATGGCAAGGTTGACAGCGTTGACGAGTGGGGCAAGCGCAAGCTTGCCTACGAGATCAACGATCTCACCGAAGGTGACTACACCCTCATCAACTTCCATGCAGATCCCGCGTCGATCGCCGAGCTCGATCGCGTTCTCCGCATCAACGATGCGGTGGAGCGCCACATGATCGTCCGTCGCGACGACAAGGAGTAGACCGTATGGAAGGGGCGCACGAGCGCCCAGGCGGTCGAACCGCCGTGGGGCGCGCAGGCGCCTCGAGTAGTGAGAGGTAGTGAGCAAGCATGAGCATCAACCGAGTGAACATTTCCGGCAACCTCACCCGCGATCCGGAGCTTCGCATGACGAGCGGCGGCACCCAGGTGCTCTCGTTCGGCGTCGCGGTGAACGACCGCAGGCGCAACCCGCAGACCGGCGAGTGGGAGGATTATCCCAACTTCGTAGATTGCACCATGTTCGGTGCACGCGCGGAGGCGGTGAGCCGCTACCTCAGCAAGGGATCCAAGGTCGCCATCGAGGGCAAGTTGCGCTACAGCTCCTGGGAGCGCGACGGCCAGCGGCGCAGTAAGCTCGAGGTCATCGTCGATGAGATCGAGTTCATGAGCCGCTCCGGCCAGGGAGAGGGCGGCTACGCCCCCGCTCACCAGCAGGCTCCTCGCGGCTATGCGCCGCAGCCCCAAGAGCGTCCGCAGGCTCCCGTCCAGACCCCGCCGGCAACGGATTATTACGACAGCGATATTCCGTTCTAGGCTCGGGCTGGCTTGCACGAGTGCGCGGCAGCGTTAAGCTTTCGCGCAAAACGAAAGGTATTTTGACATGGCTAATGATTACTCAGCACGTCAGCCGCGTCGTAAGTACTGCCAGTTCTGCAAGGAGAACACCGAGTATATCGATTACAAGGATACTCAGCTTCTCCGTAAGTACATGACCGACCGCGGCAAGATCAAGCCGCGCCGCGTCACTGGCGCTTGCACGCAGCACCAGCACGATATCGCGAACGCCATCAAGCGCGCCCGCGAGATGGCTCTTCTGCCGTATGCGGTTCCCGTGGTTTCCTCCCGCGGCAACCGCAACCGCGACTAGCAGGCT
>CASFXG010000079.1 GCA_949298635.1 uncultured Coriobacteriaceae bacterium
GCTCGGCCGCATCGCGCTCGTCACATGCCGTCTTTGTCATATGCTGGCTCCTCTCCAAAATGCGCGAGACGTCTCATTGCCTGCGTTCGCATTTACGTATGCGTCATTTTGGGACGGGTACAAAATGACTCACCTGCGCTAAACCTCGTAGGGCGAGTCCTCGCCGCGGCTGAACGCGAGCAGCGCCTCGGTCGTGCTGCGCACCATGTGCTCGACGTCCTCCGCCGTGTAGAACGCCATGTGCGGCGAGACGATCACATTCGGCAGCGCCATGAGTACCGCACGGTCGCGGTTGGGCAGCACCTCGCGGCTCGTGTCGCGGTAGTAGAGATTTGATTCGTGCTCGATGGTGTCGAGCGCCGCGCCGCCCAAATGCCCGGACTCGATCGCGTCCACGAGCGCTGCCGTGTCGACGAGCATGCCGCGGGCGGCGTTCACCAGGATGGCCGATCATGTGCCTGTTCTCGGACAAGCCGGGCGCGTGCAGCGTCACGATGTCCGCACGCGCGAGGAGCTCGTCAAGCTCGACATATTCGGCAAGATTACGCACGTCGTCACGCGGATACGGGTCGCATGCGAGGATTCGGCAGCCAAAACCCGTAAGCTCGCGGATCACGCATGAGCCGATGGCACCGGTGCCCACCACGCCCACGGTACACGACGCAAGCGAACGCCCGAGCTTGCCCTCGAGGCCGAAATCCTGCGCCGCGGCCTGCCGGAACACGAACTTCGCCCGACGGAGCGCCATGAGCATGAGCATGATGGTGTAGTCCGCCACGCCCTCCGGAGGGTAGGCCGCGTGGGCGATGCGCATGCCGAGGGTGTGTGCGTATTCGACGTCGATATGGTCGTAGCCGATGGAGCGCGTCGCGATTGCACGGACACCCAGCTCGTGGTAGCGGTCGAGGAGCTCGGGCGTCATGGGGTTCGTGATGATGGAAAGCATGTCTGCCCCACTTGCGAGGTGCGCGTTCTCGAGTGTGGGGTATTCTGCCGTCCAGCCGAACTCGAACCCGAGCTCCCGGCTGAGCCCTTCAAGGTATCCAAGCTCGTCAAACGGGCGAAGCGCGAACGCGAAGAGCTTCATGGCCATTCCTCTCGAAGCGATGATCTGAGTCCAAACATAGATTATCACTTCGCCCAGGCGCAACTGCCGCGCAAGCGTGACACTTTCCCCTGGCACGGCTGTCACGCAAGTGTGACACTTTCCCCTGGCACGGCTGTCACACAAGTGTGACAGTTTCCCCTGGCACCACTGTCACGCGATAGCAAAAAGCCCGGTACCCACCGAAAAAAGGCACCGAGCTTGCTGCGAACACTGGAGCCAGCGACAGGAATCGAACCCGCAACCCGCTGATTACAAATCAGCTGCTCTACCGTTGAGCCACGCTGGCATCTAGCTTGTTCAGGATACTGAAAGCGCTGCAGCCGCGCAAGCAGCCAATGATTCCTCTGAGGAAAATTCACCTCATGCGGTTGCGCAGCGCCTCGAGCTTGGCCAGCGCATCCGGCGAAAGTCTGCTGCCGAGGGTCAGCTTGACCTGCGGCGCCTCCTCGGCCTCTTTGACGTCGGCATCGAAGAGGCGCATCTCTTCCACGAACATGCGCGCCGAGATGCGGGTGACGCCCTTGCCCATGACCGTCGCCTGGATGGTGCCGTCGCTCGTCACCACGGAGCAGGCGCGCCCGGCCTCGCGCGCCTCGGTGCACAGGCGCTGCACCACCGTGTCCGCCGAAACGCCTGTGGGCGAGAACTCGATGCGCACGCCCGCCTGCGGCAAGTTGGGACGATCGGCCGAGACGTTGCCCGCGCCGTCGAACACGATCACCGGCTCGTAGCGACGCTGCGCGAATGCAGCGACATCCGCAATGAGCGCCGTGCGGGCACGGTCGTACACATCGCTTGAATACGGATCGTCCGAGTGGTCGAAGATGAGGTGCTCGTAGCGCGGTGCGGCGTGGATGACATTGTAGCCGTCGACGACGAGCAGCTCGCGCTGGCCGCGCGCATTCGTCCCGCGCGCCGGATCGACAACGCTTGCCGGTGCGAACGCGGAGGCAAAGGCGTTGCCCGCGCCGTACGTCGCCGCGTTCACCGCCGCGCGCGCCGAGCCCTCGCCGAAGCGCTTGGCTTTCGCCTTCTTCCGACTCTTCTTGCTCATCTCGTCCCTTCACGCCAAGGTAAAAATAACCCAAGGGTTATGTTGCATGCGACAAATCACGCGAAAAAGCGCATCCTTTCGCACATGTAAAATAACCCCTGGGGTAATTTTACATACCGACTTACTGGTTCTGTCGCAGCCATTCGTAACAGAGCGCCGTCGCTGCCTGCGCCACATTCAGGCTTTCCGTCTGCCCGCGCTGCGGAAGCTTGGTAAGGTCGTCGCAGGTCTCGAGCACGAGCCGGCTGATGCCATCGCCCTCGGAGCCCATAACGAGCGCGATGCGCCCAGCAAGCGGCGTCTCCCAGCACACACCCTCAGCATGCTCGGACGCCCCAACTGCCCAGAACCCGGCAGCCTTCAAGTCCTCGAGCGCACGAGCGATATTCGGCACACGCGCGATGGGCAGGTGCATGACCGCGCCGGCGCTCGTTTTGTACGTGGTAACCGTAACTTCGGCCGCGCGCTTGCTCGCGATGACGACGCCGGCGGCACCCACGACCTCCGCCGAGCGGACGATAGCCCCGAAGTTGCCCGCGTCGGTCACGTGATCGAGCACCACCACGAGGGCGGCACCGTCGCCTGCGCGCGCGACAACATCCTGGAGGCTTGCATAGGGGAACTCCCCCACCTCGAGCGCGATGCCCTGATGCGCGCCGTGGGCGGAAAGCGCATCGAGCTCCGCGCGCGACACGCGCCGCACGGGAATGCCCGCAGCCTGCACGTCCGCAACGAGCGCCGTAAAGGAGGCGTCGCGATCTGCCCCTTCCGCCACGAGCGCACGCTTCACCGGGAACCCTGTGCGTAGCGCCTCCGCGACGGCGCGGCGACCCTCGATGTAGGCGCCTGCGGGACGGGGCACCGCGCGATGAGCTTTCCCGCCGTTTGCCCGACGCCCATTACCTTGCTGTTGATGTGCCATCTGCCACCTTTCGTGTTTACGTTCGTCTGAAAGTATACGGAACCGCACGGCGGCGCCATAGCGTATCATGCAAAAAGCGATAGAAGACACGATAAGGAAGCCCGCAAGCCGCCTTGCTGTGTATTTTTCGACGATATGCATAGTAAGATAACGGCCAGACAAACGAACGCCGGAGGCGACCCATGTATTTCGAGTACGGTGAAACGGAACTCGCGTACCTGCGCAGCAAAGACCAACGCCTGGCCGAGGTCATCGACCGCGTGGGGCACGTCGAGCGCGAAGTCGACCCGGATCTCTTCGCTTCCGTCGTGCACCACATCGTGGGGCAGCAGATCTCAACGAAGGCGCAGGCGACCATCTGGCAGCGCATGTGCGACGGACTTGGGCGCGTGGGTGCGGAGACCGTGCTCGCGGCCGGGGTGCCCGCGCTGCAGGCGTTTGGCATGACGTTTCGCAAGGCGGAATACATCACGGACTTCGCCGAGCGGGTGCGAAGTGGCTCGTTCGATCTCGACGCCGTATGGCACATGTCCGACGAAGACGCCATTCGCGCGCTGAGCAGCCTCAAGGGCGTGGGCGTGTGGACGGCCGAGATGATCCTCCTCTTCTGCATGCAGCGGCCGAATATCCTGAGCTTCGACGACCTCGCCATCCAGCGGGGACTCCGCATGGTCTACCACCACCGCAAGATCACACGGCAGCTGTTCGAGAAGTACCGACGGCGCTTTTCGCCCTATTGCAGCGTGGCGAGCCTGTACCTATGGGCGGTCGCCGGCGGCGCGATCCCCGAGATGCGGGATTGGCGACCGAAGGGGACGAGTAAGCCGAAAGCGATAACGCGCGCGAAAGCTCGAACCGAA
>CASFXG010000080.1 GCA_949298635.1 uncultured Coriobacteriaceae bacterium
CTCGAAGCTCGCCCCGAGCTCGCCTGTCGCGCGCGGCGCAGGGATCTCGCCCGTACCGTGGCTGAACACGAACTCCCCGCCGTCCACGTCACAGAGCACCGTGTCGCCCGCGCGCCACTCGCCCGCCAGGAGCTCCTCGGAGAGCGGGTCCTCGATGAGGCGCTGGATCGCGCGGCGCAACGGGCGCGCGCCGTTCGTGAGGTCGGTGCCCTCGGCCACGATCTTCGCCACCGCGGCATCGGTGAGCCGGATGTTCATGCCGTTCGCGATGAGACGCTGGCGCAGGTCGTCGACCAAAAGCTCCGCAATCGCGGTAAGGCTCTCGCCCGTGAGCTTCTGGAACACAACGATGTCGTCCACGCGGTTCAGGAACTCGGGACGGAACAGGCGCTTGAGCTCGGTCATGGCGCGGCTCTTTATCTCCTTGCCGGAAAGCCCCGCCTCGCCCGTGCTGCCAAAACCCACGCTCGATTCCTGCGCGATCTCGCGCGCGCCCACGTTCGACGTCATGATGACGACCGTGTTGCGGAAGTCGACCGTCTTACCCTGGCCGTCTGTGAGGCGGCCTTCGTCGAGCACCTGCAGCAGGATATTGAAGATATCCGGGTGCGCCTTCTCGATCTCGTCGAAGAGCACGACCGAATACGGGTGCCGTCGCACGGCCTTCGTGAGCTGGCCGCCCTCCTCGTGGCCCACGTAGCCCGGAGGCGAACCGATGAGCTTCGAGACCTCGTACTCGCTCGCAAACTCGCTCATGTCGAACGAGATGAGCGCGTCCTTGCTGCCGAAGAGGTACTCGGCGAGCGTCTTCGCAAGCTCGGTCTTGCCCGTACCCGTGGGACCCAGGAAGATGAACGAGCCACCGGGACGGCGCGGATCCTTGAGCGGCGAGCGGCTGCGGCGGATGGCCTTCGCCACGGCGGCGACCGCCTCATCCTGGCCGATGATGCGCGTCTTGAGCGCGTCCTCGCACGCGAGCAGGCGGCGGCTCTCGTCCTCAGTGAGCGAGGATACCGGCACGCCGGAGGTAGCACTCACGATATCCGCAATCTGGTCCGTGTCGATGATGAGCGGGCTCGCGTCGAGCTCGGCCGTCCATGCGGCGCGCGCCTCGGACAGCGCGATCTCGGCCTCATGCTCTTGCTCCTTGAGCTCGGCGGCGCGGTTCATGTCGTCCGCCTCGGACGCCTCTTCCATCGCGGCCTTGAGCTCAGCAACCTTCGCCTCTGCCTCGCGGACGGCCTCGGGGGCGCGGTTCTTCGCGATGCGCGCCCGCGCGCCGGATTCGTCGATGAGGTCGATCGCCTTGTCCGGCAGGTAGCGGTCTTGGATGTAGCGCGCCGAAAGACTCGCCGCCGCCTCGACGGCTTCGGGCGTATAGCGCACGTGGTGGTGCTCCTCGTAGCGCGGGAGCAGCGCGTTCAGAATCTGAACCGTGTCCTCGACGCTCGGCTCCTCAACGTCAATCGACTGGAAGCGGCGCTCGAACGCTGGGTCTTTCGTGAGGTACTTGCGGAACTCCTCGGCCGTGGTGGCACCGATGATCTGGAACGCACCACGTGCAAGCACGGGCTTCAGCATGGAACTCGCGTCGATGGAGCCCTCGGCAGAACCGGCACCGATGAGCGTGTGCATCTCGTCGATGAAAAGGATGACGTCGTCGGCATCCGTGCACTCCTGGATAACGCCCTTCAGGCGCTCCTCGAACTCGCCGCGGTACTTCGCGCCGGCAACGAGACCGGGCAGGTCGAGCGCCCAGATGTTCTTGTCCATAAGGTTCTCGGGCACGTTGCCAGCGGCGATCTCTTGCGCGAGACCTTCCACGAGCGCGGTCTTGCCCACACCCGGGTCGCCCAAGATGAGCGGGTTGTTCTTCGTGCGGCGGCTCAAGATCTCCATCATGCGGCTGATCTCTCGCCCGCGGCCGATCACCGGGTCGAGCTTGCCGTCGCGCGCCTTCTGCGTGAGGTTCGTGCCGAACTGCTCGAGCATGGAGCCGCCCTTGCTCGCCTTGCCGCCGGCTGCCTCGCCGGAGAAGAACGGGAGCCCCGCGCCCGGACGGCCGAAGCCGGCGCCCGCCATGGGGCGCTTGTCCTGGTCTTTGGAGATGAGCTTGTGCACGGCCTGGCGCACGGACGCCGCCGACACGCCGAGGCGCATGAGGATGTCCATGGCGCGGCACGAGGAATCATCGATGATGCCCAGAAGCAGATGCTCCGTCGACACATAGGTCTGGTCGTTCTCGCGCGCGTGCCTGAAGCCGCTTTCCATGACATGGATGACGTGCGGTGTGAAGGCGAGCTTGGCTTTCCCCGGCTCGGCGGAATCCTGCGCCTCGTTTCCAGCCGCATCCGATGCGCCGGGCACGTCTGACGCAGCAGCGCCGGTACCGGCGGCCTCGTCTGAAGGTTCGACAGACGCCGCACCGGCATCGTCGCTCACCTGAACCGAAGACTCAGCGAGATCAGAGTCCTCGGCTGCCTTGGCAGAACTCTCTTTGAGCTGCGCCAGGATATCGTCGTATGAGAGATCGAGCGAGCGCAGCGCCTCCGCCGCGATGCCTTCCTCTTCCTTCGCGAGCGCAAGCAACAGATGCTCGGTGCCCACATTCGTTGTATTGAGCGCAACCGCCTCCTGCTTCGCCGTCGACATGACGCGCCGCGCGCGGTCGGTAAATCTCTCTAACATGCTGAAACCCCTGTTATGCTTGGCCTTCAACCATAAACGCAGCAAACTCGCTGCATTTTCCATCTTTACCCAAATGGACGTGCATCATACCACGACCTCCGTCGCACTCGCTCCCATGCAGGGAAATCGACACGGCTGAACGTCTCCTACACGCATCTGAGACGCATCGTGGTCAAAAACGAAAGGTTGGTGACGCTCCTTCTTGGAAAACGCTGGTGCGCCCTCCCCGTAACTGGGATAATCCGCACCGCTACCAGGGCGGCGGGCGATGCTTCCGAGAGGAAGCTTCACCAACCTTTCGTTTTTGGCCAAAACCGCACGCGCCGAGCGAAGCGACGGCGCCCAAGACCGCCACATCCCCCCGCACGCGGCGAGCGAAGCGATGCCGCCCGAGGCCGCCTCCGACCCCCGCATCCCCGCCGCCCGCGCACGCGCCGAGCGAAGCGACGGCGCCCAACGCCCTCGCATTCCCCCACCTGCGCGGCGAGCCCGAAGACGCAGGGAAGCCCCCGGCGTTCCCCTGAGCGATTCCGCAGGCGCGGCCGCCGCCCGCGG
>CASFXG010000081.1 GCA_949298635.1 uncultured Coriobacteriaceae bacterium
GGGCGCTTCGGCGCGCGCTCGCGCAGGCTCCCATGCACGCCACGCTCCTCCAAGCGCGTGCCATCGTGCTCGCGCCGGGCGGCGCCTCGGAAGCGCTCTGCCAAGTCTTCGATATACCACACCTGGAAGAGCGGCCGGTGCTCTGTCCCATCGCCTGCCAGCCCGCGAGCGGAGAGGCCGGGTTGGAGCCCGATGCGCTCGCCCGTCTCGACGGCGTGCGGGCGGACGCACGCCTCACGCTCGTTCGTAACGACACGCCGCTTTGGAGCGAAGACGGCGAGGTGCTTTTCCGCGCCTACGGGCTCTCGGGCATCGCCGCCTTCAACCTCTCCCGTCGCATCGAACGCGACGATATCATCGAAGTCGACCTCTTCCCCACCCTGTCCGAAGACGAGCTGCGCGAGAGGCTCCGCGCTCGGACGCAGATTGTAGGCAAACTCGAGCGCAAGAGCGCGCATTGGTTCGACGGCGTGCTCGCACCCGCGTTGGGGCGCATCGTCGCCCTCGCCGGGGAAGGAAGCGCAGGCAAAGCCGCCCGCGCCGCGAAGCGTCTCGCGTTCCGGGCGCGCGGCGTGACGGAGACGAAGTCTGCGCAGGTGCGCTGCGGCGGCATCCCGTTTTCTGCCGTGGATGCCGAAACGCTTCGGCTGAAGTGCGCCTCCAGCGGGGCGCTCTTCGCCTGCGGCGAGGCGCTCGATATGGATGCCGACTGCGGCGGCTTCAACCTAGCTTGGGCATGGCTTTCCGGGCTTCGCGCCGGCGCCGCGGCGGCACGCGAGGTGGCCTCATGATCGAGATCTCCGACATCCGCGCCTCGCTCGCACAAGGTTCGACCGAACAACGCTGCCTTGCGCTCGGCCTCGCTGAGGCCATCAAGCTCTTTGGCTGTCTTCCGCATCTGCTTGAGAGAATCGAGCTCAGGCGCCGCTCCATCGACGCGCGACGGAAAAGCGACGTCCACCTCGTGCTCACTATCCGCATTCACCTCTGCGACGAACTCGATGAGGAAGAGCTCATCGCGTGCGTGCCCGAACGAGAACGTCGGCGCGTCCGCATTGTGCAGGAACGTCCCGCCCCCGCACCCGAGAAGCTTCTCCGCGCTCCCGCGCCGCGCCCCGTGATCGTGGGCGCAGGCTGCGCAGGTCTCTTCGCCGCGCTCACCCTTGCCAAGGCGGGCGCAGAGCCGCTTCTGCTCGAACGCGGCGACAACGCGAGCCGCAGGGAGCAGGCGATTGAGCACTTCTATCAAACTGCAGAGCTCGACCCCGAGAGTAACATCCAATTCGGTCTTGGCGGCGCTGGCACCTTCTCGGACGGCAAGCTCACCACCGGCACGAAGAACCCAGCGCATCGGCGCATCCTCGAAACACTTGTTGCCGCCGGTGCGCCGCGCGATATCCTCTGGGACGCCAAGCCCCATGTGGGTTCCGATATTCTTCCCGCCGTTGTCGAGAACATCGTCGCCCGCATTCGCGAGCTCGGGGGCGAGGTTCGTTTCCGCACGCGCCTCGTCGACATCGAACGCACCAGCGGATGCTCCGGCAGCGTGCGTGCCATCCGCGTCGAGGCGCAGGCAGACGGCGTTGCCCAAGAGGAGCTTATCCCCTGTAACCAGCTCATCCTTGCCTGCGGGCACTCCGCGCGCGATGTGTTCGAGCTCCTCAAGCAGCGCGGCTTTGAACTTGAACGGAAAACGTTTGCGATGGGCGCACGCATCGAACATGCCCAATCGACCATCGACCGGGCGCAATACGGACGTTTCGCGGGAAACCCCGCACTGGGCGCCGCGCCCTATAAACTCGTTGCCCATGTGGGAGACCGCAGCCTCTTCACGTTCTGCATGTGCCCAGGCGGAGAAGTCGTCGCCGCGGTATCGGAGCCGGAAGGCGTGGTGACGAATGGCGCGAGCCTCCGTGCGCGTGCGGGCAGCAACGCGAACTCCGCGCTGCTGGTGAACGTCACACCTGAAGACCTCCCCGGAGCAGATCCCCTCGAGGGCATCGCGCTCCAACGAGCCTGCGAGCGCATCGCCTACGACCTCGGCGGCGGGGCATACCGTGCCCCAGCGCAGCTCGTGGGCGACTTCCTTTCGCGCACCGCCAGCACAGGTTCCGGATCGATTGCGCCCACCTACCCGCTCGGCGTTACCTGGACCGCCCTCGATGACGCGTTGCCCCGCCACATCATCGATACGCTTCGAGCCGGTATTCCCCTGCTGGGGCGCAAACTCAAGGGGTTCGACGCTGCCGACGCCGTGCTCACCGGCGTGGAATCGCGATCGAGTGCTCCGGTCACCGTCGTGCGCGATCGCGATTGCGTCGCGATTGGCGCGCCGGGTCTCTATCCCTGTGGCGAGGGTGCTGGCTATGCGGGCGGCATCATGAGTGCCGCCACCGACGGCATCCGCTGCGCCGAGGCGGTACTGAGGGAGCTTGCGGACCGATAGCCCCGTGCCGGACGGGCGCCCCGGCTTCTCTTTTCGCTTGTCCTCGCAATGAGGCTAACGCCTCATTGCTGCGGAATCGCTCAAAGTGAAGCCGGGGCGCCCGTCCGGCACACCTGCTCGCAACAAACCTCGACCAGCAACGCGGCGCAGAGGGTGCCGTCGTCCTTGCGGGTGAGATGGGAGAAGTGGGACTTTGACACCGGGTC
>CASFXG010000082.1 GCA_949298635.1 uncultured Coriobacteriaceae bacterium
CACGGTGGATGTGACGGTCCACCGGGACGAGCAGAAGGTTCTGCGGCGGGTCCGCAATGATCAAAAAATCACCCTGGCCAAGCCGGACGGCTACCAGCCGCCCCGGCCTGTGCGCCCATCTTCGCCATATATGCCTTGATGGCCTCAGGGCTGATAGCAGGCTTCTTCTGATCCGCAGAGGCAGGCGCGGCGGTCTCGGGCGGCACGGCCGGCACGCTCGCCGCGACGTAGTGATCCGGGTGATCGAGCTGGCTCATGCGGATATCGCGCAGGAACTTCTCCAGAAATGCCTGCGTATCGTAGTTGTACGCGGCCGTCCGCGCGAAGGCGTGGCCATCGCCGGTATAACCCTGGCGCTCGTCGCGCTGCGGGCAGTCCGTGGGGACCTCGACGTAATTCGAGCGCTGCCCCCACAGCTGGTTCAGATACACGCGGTTCACGCGATCATCACCACAGCTGAAACTGCCCGTGCGCTCCATATCCGTATAGAGGGCGCGGGCGCGCAGCAGCCCAGGCCGCCACGGCGTGCCGGAGAGCTCAACATAGCGGAAACCCATGTAGGTGAAACGCGGACGCCACATGCCCTCAGGCTCGCCCGCATGATAGGCGATCGTCGCCTTCGCGGTACGCAGGTTCGCCGTGTAGAGGCTGCCATCTGGGTTCAGGATCTCGCCGTGGCGAATGGTCACGCAGCGGGCGTCGCCTGCGATGAGTGTCGTGTCGAGCTCGATGATGCCCGCCATGTTCTGGCCGAAATCCACGATCACGGTGCCGTCCGGACGTTCGTCCACACTCACCGGCTCGAACACCTCGTGGAGCGTCGTGCGGATGGTCGCGGGGCGAATCTCATCCGGAAGCGCACCGGCAAACGGCACCGGCGGGAATACCTCGGGTTCATCCGAACGCTCCTCGCGAGCACCGTTCGCCCAATACACTTCACCATCGTAGAGGCTGGCGAAATCGAAGGGGCTTGCCGCCGTATGGACATCGGCATCTGCCGAGGTCGCCCGGAAGTTCGTGCCGTCTGCAAACGACACCTCGAGCACCCACGCCACCGCCGGACGCTCACCCCAGATTTGCGTCTTGTTGTCGCACGTGAAGCGACCGCAGTACCAGCCCTGCGCCAGATGAACGCGGAGCGTCTGCGCGCCGGCGGCGAGTGCCTCCGTCACGTCGTACACCTGGTAGCCCAAGTCGTGCGGATAGTACGTGAAGCCCGGGGTGAGGAAGGAATCGCCCACTTTCTTGCCATCGAGCTCGGCCTCGTACATGCCAAGCGCCGTGATGGCAAGCTCGGCACGGGTCACAGCGACGCCGCCGGGCAGGTCGAGCGTCTGCTCGAACAGTTCGACCGCACCATCGCGATACGGCCGCTCCGTGGTGGTAAACGCCTGCCGGAGCTCGTCTGCAATCATCCCTGTTTCCTTTCCCGTGAGTTCAATGCCTGTCCCATATGTCATGACATTGGGGACTGTCCCCAATGTCAGGCTTTCTTGAAGCGTTGGAGCACCTCGTTGATGCCCTTGAGGTCATCCGTCGAGCCGCCGCCGCGCTTGAACAGGCTCTCAAGCGTCATCTTACCCAGCATGCGCTGCAAGTCCGGGTTATCCTGCACGCTCGTCGCCACATCGCCACGCGAGGCGGCACCGGCAGCCATGATGCGGTCGAGCACCGCGCCCGCCTCGGGGCTCTGGCGAATCTCGTTGAGCGTGTCCTTGATGGAGTAGTACGCCGGGTCGATGACGATCTCGTCGAACCAGTTGTCCACGGAGCCTGCCGCATCCATCGAATACGCCGGGTTGGACTCGGCCACGCGACGGATCGTCGCGGCGTCGCGGAGCTCCCCCGCCTCGCCCGCGCGCGCCTCAACCGTATGCGTGGAGTCCACGTCGCCGAGCGCGACCTCGAACGTGAACACACGCTCACCCGCCTGCTCGGCCACCTGCTCGCCATCCACGAAGAGCGCCACGTGCGGCTGGTTGGAGTACACCTTAACCGTCGTGGTCTCACCCGCGCGGTCGACGTAGCGACTTCCGCACACATGCACGAAAGCCTCCGCGCCCCACGCAGCCTTATACAGGTAGAACGCATCCTTCTTGAGCTTGCGGTCGAACGTCACCAGACCCTTCTGGTTCTGGCCGTTCTTGCCGCCTTCCTCGCGGCCATCTGCCGCGAAGTCGAACATGTTCCACACGTGCGTCGCCCACAACCACGGACGCTCATCGATCATGCGCAGCATATGCTCGTGGTACACGCACTGGAATTCCTCGGTGTAATCGCCGGCGTGCGGCTCATCCGCATGGTAGGCGGGGTTCGCATCCGCACCGTACTCGGAGAAGCCGATGGCGCGATCCGGATACGT
>CASFXG010000083.1 GCA_949298635.1 uncultured Coriobacteriaceae bacterium
CGGCGTGGAGCTGAAAAACAATATCAAGCAGTATTGGTGGCAGAGCATGGTGCTGCTGCATGAGAACATCGTCGGTCTCGACAGCGCCATCTTTATGCACCCGACGGTCTGGAAGGCATCCGGCCACGTCGACGCGTTCAACGACCCGCTCATTGACAACCGCGACAGCAAGAAGCGCTACCGCGCGGACGTGCTGATCGAAGACCAGATTGCCAAGTACGACGAGAAGATCAACAAGGAGGTGGCCAAGGCCGCCAAGCGCTTCGGCGAGGCCTTCGACGAGGCGCAGTTCCGCGCGACGAATGCCCGCGTGCTCGAACACCAGGCCAAGCGCGACGCCCTGCATGAGCGTTATGCGCAGGCGATGAACGCGATGGACCTCGCAGAGTTGAAGCAGATTATCCTTGACGAGGAAATTGTCTGCCCCATCAGCGGCACGCGCAACTGGACTGACGTGCGCCAGTTCAACCTGATGTTCAAGACGGAGGTCGGCTCGACGGCCGAAGGCGCCTCGACCATCTACCTGCGTCCTGAGACGGCGCAGGGCATCTTCGTGAACTACCTCAACGTGCAGAAGACGGGCCGCATGAAGCTCCCCTTCGGCATCGCGCAGATCGGCAAGGCCTTCCGCAACGAAATCGTGGCGCGGCAGTTCATCTTCCGTATGCGCGAGTTCGAGCAGATGGAGATGCAGTTCTTCGTCAAGCCCGGCACGGAGATGGAGTGGTTCCGCCGCTGGAAGGAGACGCGCATGAAGTGGCATCAGGCGCTGGGCTTCGGCGCGGAAAACTACCGCTTCCACGACCACGAGAAGCTGGCGCACTACGCCAACGCCGCCTGCGACATCGAGTTCCGCATGCCGTTTGGCTTCAAGGAAGTGGAGGGCATCCACAGCCGCACCGACTTCGACCTGAAGCAGCACGAGAAGTTCTCCGGCCGCTCCATCAAGTATTTCGACCCCGAGACGAACGAAAGCTACACGCCGTATGACATCGAGACAAGTATCGGCGTGGACCGCATGTTCCTCACCGTGATGTGCCACTCCTATGCCGAGGAACAGCTCGAGGGCGGCGAGACGCGCGTGGTGCTCCGCCTGCCGGCCGCTTTGGCGCCTGTGAAACTGGCCGTCATGCCGCTGGTGAAGAAAGACGGGCTGCCCGAAAAGGCGCGCGAAATCATCGACGAGTTGAAGTTCCACTTCAATTGCAAGTATGACGAGAAGGATTCCATCGGCAAGCGCTACCGCCGCCAGGATGCCATCGGTACGCCTTACTGCGTGACCGTCGACCACGACAGCCTCACCGACGGGTGCGTCACCCTGCGCGACCGCGACACGATGACGCAGGAGCGCGTGCCCATCAGCAGCCTGCGCGGCTTGCTCGAAGACAAGGTGAGCATCACCTCGCTGCTCAAAAAACTCTGCTAACGCCCTGACCGATGAAACGCATTCTCGACCTGTTCCTCCTCTTGGCTTTCGCGTTGCCGGCATTGACGGCGTGCGACGATTCGGAGGAAACCGACGCCCAGTGGACTGGCTGGAAAGAACGCAACGAGGCCTATTTCGCTGAGAAGATGCGCACAGCCCGTGCGGCCATCGCCGACGCCCGGGCAGCCTATGGCGACGACTGGGAGGCGCATTGCGACTGGCGCGTCTATAAAGACTATTCGCTCGCGGCCGACCAGCCCGGCACAGCCACCGACTCCGTCTGTGTGGAAATCGTCCGGCGCGGAACGGGAAGCGGCTGCCCTCTCTTCACGGATTCAGTCCGCGTCAACTACCGTGGAATGCTCATTCCCAACGAGCTGGCCGAGACACAGGTGTACCGCGACGGCTACGTATTCTCGTACACCGGTATTTCAAAAGATTTCGACGATGTGTTCAACCCCGAGACAGCCATGCCGGCGATGATGTATGTCGGCTCGCTCACGTCGGGCCTGTGCACGGCGGTGCAGTACATGCACATTGGCGATCTCTGGCGCGTCTATGCTCCGGCCAGCCTTGGCTATGGCAGCACGGAGCACAACGTCATACCCGCTTGGTCGACCCTTGTGTTCGAAATAGAGCTTAAAGCCTATTACCGTGCAGGCACCGTGCCTCCCGTCTGGCGCTTGGGCGTCGTGCGGGAGTAATCCGCGGCGCTACACATATATAATATAGGGCCATCCGGCTGTGCTCCCCGTCAGGGGGTGACACAGCCGGATGGCTCTTTTGCGTGGATGCGCGTGCCT